>CAIQQQ010000037.1 GCA_903873995.1 uncultured Rhodospirillales bacterium | reverse complement strand
GATCGGCGAGATCGGCGGCGCGTCTGAGATCGACGCGGCGGAGTTCATCAAGGCGTCCAAGACCACCAAGCCGGTGGTCGGCTTCATCGCCGGCGCCACGGCCCCTCCGGGCCGGCGGATGGGCCATGCCGGTGCGGTGATCTCCGGCGGGCGCGACACGGCGGAGGCGAAGTTCGAGGCGATGCGGATGGCGGGGATTCACGTTGCCGACAGTCCGGCCGCCTTGGGATCGACGATGGTGAAGGCGATCCGGGGCTGATTTTTCCCTTGCGTCATCCGAAATAAATACGCAGCGGAACGGTCTCCAGCGATGGAGGCCGTTTTCGTTTCTCCGTCACCAAAACAACACCGTACGTTAACCGCTGCGTCATTCCTAATCACATCCTAACTGATAGATGACCCCAACGTAATTCAGGGGTTTTCGTTACGATGGCTTTGCAACGTGGAATGTCGCTGCGCACCGCTCTTGCCGGTTCAATCTCGCTGCTGGCGCTGACGCTGCCAACTCAGCATGCGTTCGCCCAGACAGCGGCCTCAGCGGCCGATATCGGCTCGGTGGATGTGCAGTCCCAGGGCACCGTGCGGCTCGGCCTGCCGCTCTCGAACGCCAAGGCGGTCGGCAGCCTGGCGCCGGCCGGATCGGCGCCGGCCCTGGCCCCGTCGCAGGGCTCGCTCGATGGCTTCCAGCCGGGTTCGATCGTCAGTGACAAGGTGCTGCGCGACATTATCCCGCCGTCGGCTGACTACAACGAGTCGGTGAAGTACACGCCGGGCTGGATCTCCAACAACACCAACGGCCTGATCGGCGACGCCAAGGGTGGCTGGCGCGGGTTTGTGGATGGCCAGTACAACATCACGTTTGACGGCATCCCGTTCGGTGATGCCAACGACCCCACCCACCACTCGGCGGCGTATTTCCCCGGCGCCTTCCTCGGCAGCGTGACCGCGGATCGCGGCCCCGGCTCGGCAAGCCAGGTCGGCTATGCCACGTTCGGCGGCACGCTCGGCCTGAACTCGGTGGCGCTTGACGACAATTTCGGCGGCAAGGCCACGAGCTCGTTCGGCAGCTACAGCACGCAGAGCAACGCAATCACCTTGCAGACCGGCAAGATCGGCGACACCGGCGTGCGCGCGCTGTTCCAGTTCTACAACGCCTACACCGCCGGCGCGCTAAACTACGGCAAGTATAACCAGAACCAGTATCTCGCCAAGATCGAGAAACAGTTCGAGAACTTCCGCGTCACGGTGTTCGCCAACTACGGCATCGAGAACTACAACAACGTTTCGGCCCCGACCTATCCGCAGTGGCAGCAGTACGGCCGCCGCTACGGTGAAATCAACAGCAACCCGCGCAGCCAGCAATATGTCGGCTGGAACAACTCGCAGAAGCAGACCGACTTCGAATACATCGATGTGGACGGCAACGCGGGCCCGATCCATGTGAGCAACAAGGTCTACACCTACTCCTATTCCTATCCGTCGCTGCAGAACAACGGCGCCGACCAGACCATCGAGGGCAACTCCTCGACGGCGAACGGTGGCACCATCACGTCAGTCAGCATCCCGACGCAGACGGGCGGCAAAACCAAGGTCAACGTGGTCGGTGTCACCAACGGCGACGTGGTCGGCTACATCAAGAATAACAACTATCGCGGCTACGGCGACATCCTGAAGCTCGATCATCGCTTCGACGCCGGCCTCTTCAGCGGCACCTTGCGCGCAGGCGTGTGGGCGGAGCAGGTCGATAACGGCCGTCTGCAGGAATACATCGACTATACGACCGGGCGGACGTTCCCCTCGCTCGGCAACGGCAAGCAGGTGTCCTACAAGCTGAACCTCGCCTCGCACATCACCAACGTCTCGCCGTTCATCGAATACGAATGGACCCCGACCAGCCAGCTGACCATCACGCCGGGCTTCAAGCAGGAGAACTTCACGCGCAACCACAATGCGTATGTGAACCAGACCACCCTGCAGACGATCGACTACACGCACACCTACACCGCGAACATGCCGTATATCGCGGCGAACTATAAGCTGACGCCGGAGCTGACGGCCTATGCCCAGGTGTCGCAGGGCTTCCTCGCGCCGACCGTGTCCGCCTACTACGTGTTCAACCCGGCCGACGGCGGCATCAAGCCGCAGACCACGACCAACCTGCAGGGCGGCGTGGTCTGGAAGTCCGACCGCATCACGGCGGATGCCGACATCTACCAGATCACCGCAAGCAACTTCCCGGTGACCACCAACCTGTCCACCGGCGAGCAGATCTACACGAACGGCGGCACCGCGGTTTACAAGGGCTTCGAGATCGAGGGCTCCTACGCGGTGGTGCCGGGCGTGTCGGTCTATGCCAGCACGGCGGCGATCAGCGCCAAATACACCTCTGGCCAGTTCAACGGCCAGCGCGTCGGCAACGCGCCGAACTACACGTTCGCCGGCGGCGTCATCTATGACGACGGGATGATCTTCGGCTCGCTGCTGCAGAAGTTCACCGGCGACTCTTACGGCAGCAGCGGCCAGAAGGCGCAGAACGCCACCACAAACGCCAACCTCAACTACGTCAAGGGTTACAACACGACCGATCTCGTGATCGGCGTGCGCACCGCGGCGTTGCATGATCTTGGCGTCGGCAAGAACGCCGAGATCAAGCTCGGCGTCTACAACGTGTTCGACCATCGCAATATCACCGACATATCTGGCGACCCGACCGGCTTGACCAGCATCAACAACACCAAGCTGGCCTATTCGTTCCTGCCGGGCCGCCTGGTCTTCGGCAGCATCAGCTTTGGCTTCTGATTTCGCGATCAGGGCCGTCTCAAAGGAGGCCCGGATCGCTCCGGGCCTTCTTTGCTTTTGGGTGCAAGAGTGAAGGTGAAAACAATGAACGCCGCCGATCTGTCGCCTTTGGAGTTCTTCCTACTCGCGGGGCCCGTTGGGCGGGCCGTGATGGTGATCCTGCTGCTGGCGTCGATCTGGTGCTGGGTGCTGATCATCGAGGGCATCATCGGCGCGATCCGGCTGCGCGTGGCAATCGGCCGCTGGCGGCGGGGCGAGATGACGGCGCTGCTGGCGCCGATCGCGCATGCCGGGGCCGAGGCGCAGGCGCTGCATCTCCTGGGCGAGGGCGTGGGCGACACGCGCCGCCGCCTGGTGGAGACGATGAACCGCGCCGCCCGCCTCGCCGTGGCGCGCTGCGAGGGCGGGCTTGTGAACCTCGCGGTGATCTCCTCCGTGGCCCCCTTCGTCGGTCTGTTCGGCACGGTGTGGGGCATCATGTCGAGCTTCACG
>CAIQQQ010000036.1 GCA_903873995.1 uncultured Rhodospirillales bacterium | reverse complement strand
TGGACAAGCGGAGCACTGAACGTGAACCTTCTTGTGAGCGGCGGCGGATAAACCCAATCAGAACAGAATAGTGTCAGGCGTTTGTCGAGTCCCGATACGTCAGATCGTTAGTACATCGACGTCAGAACATTGCGCAGGCGCTTCATTTCCTCCAGCGCGCGGCCGGTGCCCAGCGCCACGCATTGCAGCGCGTCCTCGGCCACGACCACCGGCAGGCCGGTGGCATCGCGCAGCACCTGGTCGAGGCGGAACAGCAGCGCGCCGCCGCCGGTGAGCACGATGCCTTTGTCAACGATATCGGCGGCGAGTTCGGGCGGCGTATTTTCCAGCGCCACCTTAACGGCCTCGACGATCTGGGTGACCGGATCGAGCAGGCTTTCGGCGATCTCGCGCTGGCTCACCAGCACCTCGCGTGGCACGCCGTTCATCAGGTCACGGCCCTTGACCTCGCGGTAGGGGCCTTCCTCGCCATCGAAGCCCGCGATCGCGGCGCCGATCTCCATCTTGATGCGCTCGGCCGAGCTTTCGCCGATCAGCAGGTTATGGTTGCGGCGGATATAGCTGATGATGCTGTCGTCCATCTTGTCACCGCCGACGCGCACCGAGCGGGAATAGACGATGCCGCCGAGCGAGATGACCGCGACCTCGGTGGTGCCGCCGCCGACATCGACGACCATGGAGCCGGACGCCTCGGTGACGGGCAGGCCGGCGCCGATCGCGGCGGCCATCGGCTCCTCGATCAGCAGCACCTTGCGGGCGCCGGCGCTCTCGGCGCTTTCCTGGATGGCGCGGCGCTCGACGGCGGTGGAGCCGGACGGCACGCACACGATGATCATGGGCGAGGCGAAGCCGCGGCGGTTGTGCACCTTGCGGATGAAATGCTTGATCATCTCCTCCGCCACCTCGAAATCGGCGATGACGCCATCGCGCAGCGGGCGGATGGCCGAGATGTTGCCGGGCGTGCGGCCGAGCATCTGCTTGGCCTCTTCACCGACGGCGAGGACGACCTTCTTGCCGCGGACATCGGCGATGGCAACGACGCTTGGCTCGTCCAGCACGATGCCACGGCCCTTGACATACACCAGCGTGTTCGCGGTGCCGAGATCGATGGCCATGTCCGCGGACATGATGCCGAGCAGGCGGGAGAACATCAAAAACAACCTTTCGGGGGATCTCGGGCAGGCGCAGGGCTTAGCCCCGCTGTCTCATCTGGACAAGAGGGGCCGGCTCGCAGGCGGGCGCGGGAGGGGTGTGGGCGCTATGCTGGCCGAGGTCAATTCAACGGGGCAACATGACGGCAGCTTGCACCCTGTGGTTCACCTGGATGGCGGTGCTGCGGCCTGGGCGGCCATGAGGTCGCGGATCTCGGCGAGCAGGACCTCGGACCTGGTTGGTTCCGGCGGGGCCGGCGGGGCGGCCGGCACCTTGCGGCTCAGCTTGCTCA
This sequence comes from uncultured Rhodospirillales bacterium, assembly GCA_903873995.1. GTDB lineage: Bacteria > Pseudomonadota > Alphaproteobacteria > Acetobacterales > Acetobacteraceae > CAIQQQ01. Next base: position 9,089 of record CAIQQQ010000036.1, on the reverse strand, counting down.
TGCCCTTCACCACCCAGAAGATGGCGAACGAGACGATCAGGAAGTTGATGATCGCGTTGATGAACAGACCGATGTTGATGGTTGGCGCGCCGGCCTTCTGGGCGATATCGAGCGATGCGTAATGCTGACCGTTCAGCGTGATGAAGATATTGCTGAAATCCACGCCGCCGACGAGCAGGCCGATGACCGGGTTGAGGATGTCCTTGACCAGGCTGCCGACGATGGCGCTGAACGCCACGCCGATGATGATGCCGACGGCAAGATCGACGACGTTGCCGCGCATGATGAACGCACGAAACTCGCTGGCCCAGCCGGGCACGCGCGGCATGGCGATCGGTGATTGCATCTGTTCCGCCCTGTGTTCGTTGGCCAGGTGACGAGCATAACGGCACGCGCCGGCGGCGCCAGCGTTATGCGGGCGGCCGGCGACGTCGACGGATCACAGATCGAGATCGACGGCCAGTTCGCGTCTCATCAATGTGACGTGTCGCGAGATCTCGGTGATGACCTGTCTGTGGTCGGGATCATCGCCGAAGCCGTCCTGCGCCCGGGCAAAGGCTGTCCAGTCGGCATACCGCACGACGACCAGCCACTCGCCGACATTCTGGCCGGTTTGAAGGCGGCTGAGCTGATAGTCGATGCCATACTTGCGCAGGACGGCCTTCATTCGGCTGGCCAGGGGCGTCACGTCTTCGACTGTGCCGCCTTTGTAGAACGAGATTGCTGAGACGGGCATGTTGTCCTCCAAAGTTGGAGACTGGGACCATGGCCTTTGGGGCGCACCGCGCTTGGGCAATGCGCCCCACGATCAGGCTGAGAGCGCCTCCGGCTCCGTTCGGGCACGCTTCACCAGCAGCTTGTTCAGCGCGTGGATATAGGCGCGGGTGGCGGCGACGATCGTGTCGGTGTCGGCCCCCTGGCCGTCCACCATCTTGCCGCCCTCCTCCAGACGGACCGTGGTGCGGGCCTGGGCGTCGGTGCCTTCGGTGACGGCGCCGATGCTGAACAGCACGAGCTTGGCGGTGTGGGGGAACAGGGTCTGAACCGCGTTGAAGGTGGCGTCCACCGGGCCGTCTCCCGTTGCATCCGCCTGGCTCACCGCGCCGTCGATCTCGAGTTCGAGCGTGGCGCGGGCGGGGCCGCGGGAGCCTGAGTGGACGTCGAGCGAGACGAAGCGGATGCGGTCGTTGCCGCGGACGACCTCGTCATCCACCAGAGCGGAAATGTCCTCGTCGTAGACGACCTTCTTGCGGTCGGCGAGGTCCTTGAAGCGGCGGAAGGCGTCGTTGAGCTGGTTGTCGCCGATCTCGCCATAGCCGAGGGCGCGGAGCTTGTCGCGGAAGGCGGCTCTGCCGGAATGCTTGCCCATGACGAGGCTGTTCTTGGTGAGGCCCACCGATTCCGGGGTCATGATCTCATAGGTGGCGGCGTTCTTCAGCACGCCGTCTTGGTGGATGCCGCTCTCGTGGGCGAAGGCGTTGCGGCCGACGATCGCCTTGTTGGGCTGCACGTCGAAGCCGGTGATGGTGGAGAGCAGCTTCGAGGTCATCATGATCCGCTCGGTCACGATGTTGGAGCGGCAGGGCACGGCGTCCGGCCTGGTGCGGATGGCCATGGCCACCTCTTCGAGGGCCGCGTTGCCGGCGCGCTCGCCGATGCCGTTGATGGTGCATTCGATCTGGCGGGCGCCGGCGGCGACGGCGGCGAGCGTGTTGGCGACGGCGAGGCCGAGATCGTTGTGGTTGTGGGTGGAGAAGATGACGCGCTCGGCCCCCGGCACGCGCTCGCGCAGCATGGTGAAGATGCGGGTCATGTCGGCGGGCAGCGCGTAGCCGACGGTGTCGGGGATGTTGATGGTGGTGGCGCCGGCGCGGATCGCGGCTTCGACGCAGCGGCAGAGGAAATCTGGCTCGGTGCGGCTGCCGTCCTCGGCGGACCATTCGACGTCGTCGGTGTATTGACGGGCCAGAGTCACGCTGTCGATGGCGAGCTGGAGAACGGCTTCGGGCTCCATGCGGAGCTTGTATTTCATGTGCAGCGGGCTGGTGGAGAGGAAGGTGTGGATGCGGCGGCGCTCGGCATCCTTCACGGCTTCGGCGGCGGCGAGGATGTCGTTGCGGCTGGTGCGGGCGAGGCCTGCGATGACCGGGCCCTTGATGCTGCGGGCGATGGACTGGACGCTTTCGAAATCGCCGGGCGACGCGATGGGAAAGCCGGCCTCGATCACGTCCACGCCGAGCTCGGCCAGGGCCTCGGCCATGCGCAGCTTCTCGGCGAGGTTCATGGAGAAGCCGGGCGACTGCTCGCCGTCTCGCAACGTGGTATCGAAGATGATGACGCGATCGGAGGCGATCTCGCCGAAATTCGGGTGGTTGATGGTCATGGCGTCCTCGGGGATGAATGTGCGTGATGTGTCTCAGGGTTCCCCTGAGCCATGACCGCGTTCAATCCCGCGGCGTCATGCCCAGGGGCGGGTAAGTCGAAGGAGGAGCCCGAGGGTGATCAGGCGCGCGCCGGTGCGCATCGCTTTGCGCGCCAGGCAGCTTCCGAGATGTGCGCCGGTGATCATGAGGGGACGCTAGCGGCGAGGCTCGGGAGATGCAAGCAATGCCCGCCGGTTGGAACAAGGAACACCTATGCGTAAACTTGCCTTCTGCCTTGCGTTGATGCTGCTCGTATCGCAGGCCTGGGCGCAGCGGCCGGCGCCGGGGCGCTCGAATGTGCGGGAACTGGCGGCGCGGCAGGTGCGCTATGAGCGCTATCCGGTGGCGGGCGGGGTTCAGGTGGAGAGCGCCTGGGTGGAGCCGGACGGGACGCAGCGCAGCCTGTCGTTCCGCCTCGCGCAGCCGGCCATGACCGACGATTCGCGGGCGATCGTGCCGCCGAATGCGCAGCGGCAGCGCGACGCCGGTCTGGCCGCGGCGGAGGCGGAGGCGCGACGGGTACCGCCCGGCGTGCGGCTTGAGGTGATCCCGCAGCCGCACGGCATGAAGGTTGCGGCGAGCGGTCCGGCCGGGCTCGATCTTGGCGGGCCGATCGAGCGGGTGAGCCAGGCGTATCAGGCGGCGGTGGACCGGGCGATTGCGGGGAGCGGCTATGTTCGCCGCGGGGAGTCGCTGATCGAGCCGGATTATCTTGGGCTTGTGGCGCGCCAGTCGGGCCTGCTGCGGGGCACCGGGCAGGACGTGGCGCGGGCGCTGGCGGGGCTTGCGCCGCGCGATCGGGTGGCGGTGCTGCTGGGGTTCGTGCAGTCGGTGCCCTACACGACCTTGCATGCGCGCGATGCCAGCGCGCTGCGGACGCCGGCCGGGGTGCTGGCCGAGGATCGCGGCGATTGCGATGAGAAGAGCGTGACGTTGGCGACCCTGCTGTCGATCACCGATCCCGGGCTGTCCAGCGTGCTGGTGTTCGATGACGTGCACGCGTTCATGGGGGTCAGCCTGCCTGTGCAGGACGGCGATGTGGCGGTGAAAGTTGGCGGCCAGCGATATGTGATGCTGGAGCCGGTCGGGCCGGGATGGTTCCCGGTGGGCCGGCTGTCGGGGATGTCGTTGACTATTCTGCGCAAGCCGAATGTGCGGGCGATCGTTGTGACGGGCGGGTGATCAGCGTGGGACCAGCGCCCAGACCCTTCCGGGGCTGAATTGCCGTCCGCCCTGCTGTTCGGCGGCCTCGCCGGCGCCGAAGAAGAGGTCGATCCGGGCGGGGCCGTTGATCTGCGGGCCGATGTCGTGAGCGACCACCAAATGCGGGAGCTGGCGGCGGCTGGCGCTGCCGATGGCGTCCAGCCAGAGCAGGCTGCCGAGCTGGGTTTTGCTTGCGTCCACCGCCACAGAATGGAGTGGCACCAGCGGTAGGCCCGAGGCGCCGAGCGGGCCGTATTCGGGGGAGATGGCGGGCGTCTCGCGGAAGAACACGTAGGAGGGATCGCGCCGGAGCCTGGCAGATTCGCCCGGGTGGCTCAGCAGCCAGGCGCGGATGCCGGGGATGGAGAGGTCGCGGCCGGGGATGCCGGCGTTACCGAACAGGATCGCTGTGTCGATCTGCGGGCGGGTGTTGGTCGAGGCCGTGCCGATGCGGAGCTCTGTGCCGTCCGGCAGGCGGACGCGGCCGGAGCCCTGGAGCTGCAGGAAGAACAGGTCGGCTTCGCTGCGCAGATAGAGGAATTCGAGGCCGCGGCCGGCCAAGGCGCCGGCGAGGATCTCGGCGCGCGAGAAGCGGCGCGGATCGGGGGGGGCGTGCAGGACCGGGACGGTGAACGCGCTGTCTGGCCTTTTTCTGCCATCGACGGTGATTTCGAAATAGCCGGTGACGGTGTCCGTGCCGCGAAAGACGGGGCGGAATACCTGGTCGAGGAAGGCGTGGGCGGCGGCTTCGTCGCCTGGCGGGACGGTTGCGGCGGCGGCGCAGGCGCGGGCGTAGGCGGGGGGCAGCTTCGGGCAGCCGGCGAGGAAGATCGGCAGCATCGAGGCGGCCGGCTCCTGGGCAAAGCCGGGCAAGGGCTGCGCCCAGGCGGCGCCGCACGCCAGGATCAGCCAAAGCATTGCTTGAAGGGATACGAGGTGTCGTGTCATGATATTGATCTCAACAACTGAAAGGAGGTGATCCAGTGTCTCATTGTCTCATGGCCAGGATGACTGGCACGACCTGGGTTCCCGCCTCACTCTTGGTGGCTGCCAACCAAGTTATCGCGTGATTCACGCCTCCGGCCCAAGTGGCCTGCGGCGATCACGCTTTAAGACAGGTCGTCCTGTCCGCTCCGCCTGACAATGTGGGGGTCCCGGTTCGCCGGGACCCCCTATTGCTTTTTACCCTATGACTTCTTGCGGATCTGTTGTTCGAAGAGCGCGATCGCGAGGAAGCCGACCAGCGCCACGACGGCGAACGGCATGAACACCCAGCGCAGCAGGCCCAGCACGACGAACACGGGCCAACCCAGCACATGAAGCCAGAAGCCGATGGACAATGGCGATTGCAGCCCGTGGTACAACACCTGGTAGGCGAGCCCCATCACCAGCCAGTAGGTGCCAAGGCGCTGGTTGAGGCGGGTCATTGCGGGTCATATTTCTGGCAGAAATCCTCGGCCGACAACGTGCGGAAATCAGCAAGGCCGGAGGCGAGCTGGTCATGCGTCCAGTCCCACCAGGCAATGCGTTCGAGGGCTGTGATGATCTCCGGCGTGAAGCGGTGGCGCAGCACGCGGCCGGGGTTGCCGACGACGATGGCGAAGGGGGGGACGTCTTTCGTGACCACCGTGCCGGCGCCGATGGCAGCGCCGTTGCCGATCCTGATGCCGGGCAGGACGATCGCGCCGTGGCCGATCCAGACATCGTTGCCCATCACGCAGCGGAAGCTGCGGCGCCAGTCGAAGAAGCTGCCATCGTCCGGGCCCAGGCCATAGCTGGATGAGCGATAGGTGAAATGGCTCAGCGCCACGCGTTCCAGCGGGTGGTTGCCGGGATTGATACGCGTGTGGGCGGCGATCGAGCAGAACTTGCCGATCGTGGTGTAGATGATGTCGCTGTCGTTCACGACATAGGAATAATCGCCGAAGCTGCTTTCCGCGACCTTGGTGCGGGCGCCGACCTCGCAGAACTTGCCGAAATGGCTGGCGCGCACCGAAGCGGTGCGGTGGATCGCGGGTTCGTCGCCGAGATCCTTGTTCGAGGCGGGGTCGTTGGGCATGGCGCTTCCCTGTCAGGCCTCGCGGTATAGCAGCAACAGGAGCCCGATGAACACGAAGCAGGGCGGCCAGACCCAGCCGGCGATACGGCCGCCGCGGCCGGGCAGGCGCAGTTCGAGCCAGCGCGCCCAGCCGGCGGCGATGGCGGCGAGCGCGAGTGGCGTGTGGGTGAGCTCGATCAGCAGCGCGTCCTTCACGTTGGCGATGGCGTGGCTGTGGGTGAGCAACGCCGCGCCGCCGATGGCGGTGATCAGCGGGAAGACCAGGGCGGCCTTGCGGCTCGTCCAGCCGCCGGCGCGGACACGCCATTCGAAGATGGCGAAGATGACGGTGATGAGGACGAAGAAGCGGTGCTGCAGGACCTCGATGTCACGCAGGCTTTCGAGCATGCCGATGCTGCCCATCGGCCAGACCTCGGGGTCCGAGCGGAGGAACAGGAACACCGCAAGGCCCAGGAACACCAGCGGCCAATGACGCGCCCAGCGCAGGCCGGCCTGGTTCAGCAGGGCGAGAAGGCCGATTGCGATGACGAAGATGCCGGCCCAGTGGTGGTTGTATTCGGACCAGGCGATGTCGGCGGCGTTGCGCACGGGGAGTTCGCCGGCGCCGGGAATGAAGGCCGGCTGGGGCGCGGTTTTGTGGGCCGCGGCCTCGGCGTCGAGCTGCGCCTGGAGGGCGGGGAGCGCCAGCACGTCGTGGTCGGGCGAGGAGAGGCGCGGCCAGACGGGGGTGTTGCGGTCCACGACCTCCTGCCAGGTGACGCGGTCGAGCGTGAGGTCCACCGAGGGGGGGACGGAGGTGAGGGAGGCGGCGGCGAAGAACAGCGCGAAACCGACTCCGATCTCGACCTCGGCGAAGCGTTTCATGCGGATGGGGGAGGCAAGCGGATCGCGGCGCAGCTGGGCGGTGACGCGGGCGTTGCCCCAGCCGAGCAGAAGGAGGCCCGCGAACATGGCGGCCTTGGCCGACGTCATAACGCCATAGGCGGTGCCGTAGATCGCGTCCGGTGCGCCGATATAGAGGAAGGTCATGGTGGCGGCGGAGAGGACGATGCAGGCGACGCCGATCTGGGACATCTGGCCGAAGCGTCCGCCGATGGCGGCCCAGGCGCGACGATCATGGACCCGGCCGAGGGCTGCGACGAAGGCGGGGATGCCGCCGATCCAGATGGCGGCGCCGAGCTGGTGCAGCAGGGCGGCGGCGAGCAGGACCTGCTGGTCGGACAGCCGTGCCGCGGCGTGGGTGGTGAGGGTGGCGGCCACGAGCTCCACGGCGGCGGTGGCGAGCAGCAGGATGCGCGGGGCGCGCAGACCGCCGCCCCAGAGGCCCACGGCGATCACGGCGCCGCACGCCATCTTGACGATGCCGGCCATGGCGGAGGCGGCGCCGAGCGCGTCGGTGAGCGAGAGATCGACCGTGGCTGTCAGGATTGCGGCCTGCATGGCGACGGTGGCGCCCTCGCACAGGATCAGGCCCAGGGCGGCCCAGGCCGCGATCCGGGCGGTGTCGTCCATGATGCGGGGGCCGGGCAGGCCGATCTCGGCTGACAGCGGGCGGGCGAGGAACACCAGGAACAGCACGCCGCCGATGGCCATCGACTGGGTGACGATGGTGAGGCCGTGCACGATGATGCTGAGATAGCCGAAGAGGTCGATGAGCAGGTTCAAGGATCAGGGCCCGTCCACGGTGAACGGCACGTCGCCGCGGGTGATGTGGCCATCCACGGCGAGGACCTGCCAGCGGATGGTGTAGCTGCCGGGGGGCAGGGTGAGGTTGGCGTGCAGCACGTCGTCCGTGCCGTCTGGCGCGATCGGCACGATTTCGGTGCTGTGGTCTGCGCGGATGAGGGTGAGGCGGGAGCGTTTGCGGTCGACGCGGCTGTTGTAGCGCAGCATCAGGGCGATCTGGCCGGATGCGACCCGGGCCGAGATCTCGGGGGTGCTGTCGACCAGAACGGCATGGGCCTGGGCGGGGGCTGACCGCAGCAGGGCCAGGGCAAGGCAGACGGCCAGCAAAGAACGCATCGGTACAAAAGCCTCCGGTCCTGGGTGATCTAGCGGCTGGGGACACGAGTGTCCAATGAAGGGGGCGATAAGACGGAAGTGTCGCTTGCCGCGGCCCTGTAAACCGGGAACCATCGGCGCCAACGAAAAACGGAGGCGGGGATGGGTTCGTTGATGTGGCTGCGGGCGCTGGTTGCGGCGTGTGTCCTTGCGGGAACCGCCCGGGCGGCCGAATACCCCGCGCCGAAATCAGGCGAATTTGTCGCCCATGATGTCCGGTTCCATACCGGCGAGACGTTCAAGGACCTGCATCTGCACTACCTCACCGTGGGGGAGCCGTCGGGCATTCCCGTGCTTGTCCTGCATGGCACCGCGGGCTCGGGACAGAGCATGCTGACGCCGGCCTTTGCCGGTGAGCTGTTCGGGGCCGGCCAGCCGCTCGATGCGCATAAATATTTCATCATCCTGCCGGACGGGCTGGGCGCTGGGCAGTCCGACCGGCCGTCGCTGGGGCTGCATGCGAAGTTTCCGCGCTATGATTACGCGGACATGGTAGCCGCACAGTATCGGCTGGTGACCGAGGGGCTTGGCGTTTCGCATCTGCGTCTCATCATCGGCAACTCGATGGGCGGGATGCACACCTGGCTGTGGGGTGTCACGTATCCGGGGTTTGCCGATGCGCTGGTGCCGATGGCGTCTCAGCCGACCGAGATGGCGAGCCGGAACTGGATGATGCGGCGGATGCTGGTGGAATCGATCCGGCAGGACCCGGCCTATCAGGGTGGGGATTACACCACCCCGCCGCCTTCGTTGCGGCTGGCCAATGTGATGTTCGGGATTGCCACGTCCGGCGGCACCTTGGCCTGGCAGGCGCAGGCGCCGACCGGTGACAAGGCGGACGCGCTGGTGGACCGGATGCTGGCCGCAGCGCCGCCGCTGGATGCCAACGATTTCATCTATCAATGGGCCGCCTCGCGCGGGTTCGATGTGGCGGGGCAGCTTGACCGGATCACGGTGCCGCTGCTGGCGATCAACTCGGCCGATGACGAGCGCAACCCGCCCGAGACGGGTGTGCTGGACGCGGCGATCAAGCGCGTTGCGCATGGCTCGGTGTTCCTGATCCCGGCGAGTGCTGAGACGCGGGGGCATGGCACGACGTCCATGGCGCGGTTCTATGCGAAGCGGCTGGCCTCGTTTCTGGACGGTGTCGGCCATCCATGAAACGCTGCCGTCCATGACACGTCCGCCGCCGACAACCCGCGCCGATTACCGCTATTTCCAGACCATCACGACGCGCTGGCAGGACAATGACGTGTTCGGCCATGTCAACAACGTGGTGTATTATTCCCGGATCGATACGGCGGTGAACAACTTTTTGATCCAGAACGGGATTCTGGAGCTGG
>CAIQQQ010000035.1 GCA_903873995.1 uncultured Rhodospirillales bacterium | reverse complement strand
TCGGTGACCTTGCCGGACGGCCTGCAGCCTGGCGCGCTGAAGCGGCTCACGCTCGATGCGGTGGGGCCCAACAGCTTCATCGCGACGGTCGCCGCACCGGACCAGGACGGCGTGTTGACGGCGATCTATGTGCAGATGCTGCCGGACAGTCTGCGCGCCACGGCCCAGCGCCATGACGACTGGGATCTTGCCCCGGGCACCAGCATGACCAATGCGATCGTGAGTTCGGTGGTGGCCGGCAAGGCCGGGCGGAAGCTCAGCATGACCTACAAGGGCACGCCGATCGACGTGGTGGTGCCGGCGGATGTGCCGGTGATCAGCGGCGTTCCGGCCGTGCGCGCCGATCTTGTGGCCGGTGCCAAGGTGTTCATCGTGGCGTCCAAGACGGGCGAGACGAGCTACACCGCCCAGCGGGTGGTGGTCGGCAAGGACGGGGTGAACCCGCCGCAATGAGCGGCTACGCGACGGCGGACGGGCTGGAGGATGTGTGGAAATACCCGCGTCCGCCGGCCTTGGAGCGGGTGGCCCTGCCCGTTCGGATCGTGTTCGCGGGCCAGGTGATCGCCGAGACCGACGCGGCGTTTCGGGTGCTCGAGACCACGCATCCGCCGGTTTATTATCTGCCGCCGCAGGCGTTTGCCACGGGCGTTCTGATGGCGGCTCCCGGGCGCTCGTATTGCGAGTGGAAGGGTGAGGCGCGGTATTGGAGCATCCGGGCCGGCGGGCGCGAGGCGGCGCGCGTGGCGTGGGGCTATCCGGACCCGACCGCTTCGTTCGCGGACATCGCCGATCATGTGGCGGTGTATGCCGGGCCGATGGATGCCTGCTTTGTGGGCGACGAACAGGTGACGCCGCAGCCGGGCGGGTTCTATGGCGGGTGGATCACGCGCAATCTCAAGGGGCCGTTCAAGGGTGGGCCTGGGAGCATGGGGTGGTGAGACAGCAAGCAAGGACTTCTTTTCTGAAGAAAAGAAGCAAAAGACTTTTTAATATTTCTTTTGGATGGAAGTTTTTTGGTTCTTTTTTTCAAAAAAGAACTGCTTTCTTGCTTACTGCAATCCCCCCTGACGGCGGATGAAGTCAGCGATCTCGGCCACGCCGTGCGCAGCGCGGATATTGGCGAACACAAAGGGGCGGTCACCGCGCATTTTGCGGCTGTCGCGGTCCATCACCTCCAGGCTGGCGCCGACCATGGGGGCCAGGTCGATCTTGTTGATCACCAGCAGGTCCGACCGCGTGATGCCGGGGCCGCCCTTGCGGGGGATCTTGTCGCCGGCCGAGACGTCGATGACGTAGATCGTCAGGTCCGCGAGTTCGGGGCTGAAGGTTGCCGCCAGATTGTCGCCGCCGCTTTCGATCAGGATGACGTCGAGGGCGGGGAAGCGGCGGTTGAGTGTGTCCACCGCCTGCAGGTTCATGCTGGCGTCCTCGCGGATGGCGGTGTGGGGGCAGCCGCCGGTTTCGACGCCGAGGATGCGGTCTGGCGAGAGGGAGCCGGCGCGGGTGAGGAACTCGGCGTCTTCCTTGGTGTAGATGTCGTTGGTGATGGCGGCGATGTCGTACGTTTCGCGCAGCGTCTTGCACAGCGCGTCCATCAGCGCGGTCTTGCCGGAGCCGACGGGGCCGCCGATGCCGACACGCAAGGGGCCGTGGGATGGGCCATTTGGGTTTGTCATGAGCGGAACAGCCTTGTGTATTGGGTTTCGTGACGCATGGCGGCGATGTCGGCGCGGGGGCAGAAGCCGCCGAGATCGTCCAGGCTCTGGCCGCGCGTGACGCTTGCGGTGGCGAGGATGGCGGGTTCGATGGACGCGAGGACGGCGAGGCCCGCCGACTGGCCGAGGGGGACGAGGCGGATTGCGGCCGAGATGAGGTTGGCCGCGAAGGCCTGGAGCAGTGCTGGGATCGTGAGTTCGACGTCGAGGCCGGACACGCCGGCAAGCGCGCCGACGGCTATGGGATATGGGATGTCACCAGCGCGGGCGGCGAGCGCCGGCAGCAGGGTGGCGTTCCAGGGCCTGGCAGCCGCGACGAAGCCCGCCCCCTGCCCCACTGTCTCGGCGCGGCGTTCCATCGCGGGCTGGATGGCCAAAGCGAGCTCGGTGATCTCTTCGAGGCGGTCCAGATCGCCGGACGCGGCATGGGCATGGCGCGCCAGGATCGCGTCGTTGCGGCCGGCGCCCTGGGTGAGGATGGCTTCCACCCAGGTCTTGAGCGTCTGGCCGTTCGTGATCTCGCGCTGCTCGACCACCCATTCCAGGCCGTGGGAATAGGCATATCCGCCGGTGGGGAAGGCCGGGGAGAGCCACGCCAGCAGACGCAGCGTGGCGAGGGGGTCAGTCATGGTCGTGGTGATGATGGTCATGCGCATGATGCGCGTGGCCGCCGGCATAGGCGCCGGGTTCGGGGTCGAATGCCGCCATGATCTCGTGGGCGGTGCCTCCGAGGCCTGCGATCATGTCCGCGATCACGTGGTCGAAGCGGATGCGCATGTGGCCGTCCAGGAACTGCACCGGCAGATGGCGGTTGCCGAGATGCCAGGCGATGCGGGTGAGGATCTGCGAGGGCGCGGTGATCTCGATGAGCTGTTCCGGCCTGGCGGCGACGCGGATGATGCCGCCGCCTTCGAGCATCAGGCCGTCTCCGTCGCGCATCCTCACGGTGTCGCGCAGGTCGAGCAGGATTTCGGCGCCGCTTTCGGTGGGCAGGGTGACGCGGCGGCGGTGGCGGCGATCGAAATCCAGCAGCACCCAGTCCTTCTCCTGGTCGGCGGCCCAGGTGCCGGCGGGGGCGATCTGTGTGGCGCGCATCATGACAGGAAATACCGCTGGGCCATCGGCAGGATGGTGGCGGGCGGGCAGGTCAGCAGTTCGCCCTCGACGCGGACCTCGTAGGTTTCCGGGTCGATCCGGATGTCCGGCGTGGCGTTGTTGAGGATCATGCTGTGCTTGCCGATGTCGCGGGTGTGGGAGACGGCGCAGAGGGTGCGGCGGAGGCCGAGGCGTTCGCCGATGCCGGCGTCCAAAGCGGCTTTGGAGACGAAGGTGATGCAGGAGGCGGCCATGGCGAGGCCGAACTGGGCGAACATCGGGCGGGAATGTACCGGCTGCGGCGTGGGGATGGAGGCGTTGGGGTCGCCCATCATGGCGGTGGCGATGGTGCCGCCCTTGATGACCATGTCCGGCTTCACGGCGAAGAACGCCGGGGTCCAGAGCACGAGATCGGCGAGCTTGCCGACCTCGATCGAGCCGATCTCGGCGGACAGGCCTTGGGCGATGGCGGGGTTGATGGTGTATTTGGCGATGTAGCGCTTCACGCGGGCATTGTCCGAACGGTCGCTGTCGCCTTCCAGGGGGCCGCGCTGGAGCTTCATCTTGTGGGCGGTCTGCCAGGTGCGAATGATCACCTCGCCGACGCGGCCCATGGCCTGGCTGTCCGACGAGATCATGGAGATGGCGCCCATGTCCTGCAGGATGTCTTCGGCGGCAATGGTTTCGCGGCGGATGCGGGATTCGGCGAAGGCGACATCCTCGGAGATCGACGGATCGAGGTGATGGCAGACCATCAGCATGTCCAGATGCTCGTCGAGCGTGTTGGACGTGTAAGGGCGGGTGGGGTTGGTGGAGCTGGGCAGCACGTTGGGCAGGCCGGCGACGCGCAGGATGTCCGGCGCATGGCCGCCGCCGGCGCCTTCGGTGTGGAAGGCGTGGATGGTGCGGCCCTTGAAGGCGGCGATCGTGTCTTCGACGAAGCCTGATTCGTTCAGCGTGTCGGTGTGGATCATCACCTGGATGTCGTAACGGTCCGCCACGTCGAGGCAGCAATCGATGGAGGCGGGAGTGGTGCCCCAGTCTTCGTGGAGTTTGAGGGAGGAGGCGCCGGCGAGGATCATCTCCTCCAGCGCCTGGGGCTGGGAGGCGTTGCCCTTGCCGGAGAGGGCGATGTTGACGGGCAGGCCTTCCGCGGCCTGGAGCATGCGCATCATGTGCCACGGGCCGGGGGTGCAGGTGGTGGCGGAGGTGCCGGTGGCGGGGCCGGTGCCGCCGCCGCACATGGTGGTGATGCCGGAGGCGAGCGCCTCCTCCACCTGCTGCGGGCAGATGAAATGGATGTGGCTGTCCACGCCGCCGGCGGTGAGGATCTTGCCTTCGCCGGCGATGATCTCGGTGCCGGGGCCGATGATGATGGTGACGCCGGGCTGCACATCGGGGTTGCCGGCCTTGCCGATGGCGTGGATGCGGCCGTTCTTGATCGCGACATCGGCCTTCACGATGCCCCAGGTGTCGACGATGAGGGCGTTGGTGATGACGGTGTCCACGGCACCTTGCGCCTGGGAGCGCTGGGACTGGCCCATGCCGTCCCGGATGACTTTGCCGCCGCCGAATTTCACCTCCTCGCCATAGATGGTGTGGTCGTGCTCGACG
>CAIQQQ010000034.1 GCA_903873995.1 uncultured Rhodospirillales bacterium | reverse complement strand
CGACAAGGTGATCCGCTTCCGCCTCAAGCGCCCGTTCGACCTGCTGCCGAACGCCCTCGCCCACCCCACCAACACGATGGCCGTGATCATGCCGGAGCGCCTGGCCAAGACGCCGGCCAGCACCCGCCTTGTCGAAATGGTCGGCAGCGGCCCGTTCCGCTATCTGCCCGCCGAACGCGTCCCCGGCGCCCGCAACGTCTATGCGAAGTTCGAGGGCTACCTGCCGCGCCAGGGCCAGGCGAGCTTCACCGCCGGGCCAAGAATCGCCAATTTTGACCGTGTGGAATGGCTCACCACCCCAGACCCCGCCACCCAGGTCGCAGCCCTGCGCGCCGGCGAGGTCGACTGGGTCGAGCAGCCGCTGATGGACCTCGTCCCATCGCTGCGCGCCGCCACCGGCATCAAGGTGTCGGTCGCCGAAACCAAGGGCCTCATCGGCTTCCTGCGCTTCAACTTCCTCTACCCTCCGTTCGACAACCCCGCCATCCGCCGCGTCGTGCTCCGCGCGGTGGACCAGAACGAGTTCATGGAGGCGGTGGTCGGCGGCAACGCCCCCACCAACACCCAGACCGGCCTCTTCACCGCCGGCACGCCATCCGCCAATGATTCCGGCATGGAGGCGCTCAGCGGCAAGCACAAGATCGAGGATCTGAAGCGAGACCTCGCCGCCGCCGGCTACAAGGGCGAGAAGATCCTGTTCCTCGCACCCACCGACGTACCGCGCATCAACGCCATCGCCTTCGTCGGCATCGACATGCTGCGCAAGCTCGGCATGAACGTCGAGGTCGTGGCAACCGACTGGGGCACGGTGGTGCAGCGCTCGGTAAGCCGTCAGCCGCTGGACAAGGGCGGCTGGAACATGTTCTGCGCCTTCACCGGCGGTGTGGACTGCGCGACACCTGGCACCCACCAGCTCATGCGCGGCAACGGCGCAGGTGCGTACAACGGCTGGCCGGATCTGCCCAAATTGGAGGCACTGCGCACCGCCTGGATCTACGCCAAGGACAGCGCCACCCAGCTCGATCTGGCGCGCCAGATGCAGGTCCAGGCCATGGAGGACGTGCCCTATCTCCCGCTCGGCTCCTATGACCAGCCGACCGCGTACAAATCAAACCTCGTGGACATGCCCAAGGGCCTGATCCTGTTCAACGGCGTCCGCAGGGCCTGACCGCACGACAGTTTTTATTGAGTCTTGCCTGTCTCCCATGGTGTCGTTCTGGCAACAGGGGAGGCAGGCATGTCTGGCTGCACACGCGAACAGATCGAATGGACGCGTGACGCGTTCGGCGTCGATCCGGACGACTATCCGGCCAGCACCGCAACCGCCGCCCCCGCCTCGGGCGGCGGCGGCGCCGATCCGAAGCCATGGGCCTTCAACCCGCTGAAACCCAAGGCGCCGTCGCTGAAGTTCGACCTCAACACCTTGGCGGCGATGGACGAGGCCCGAAAATGGGTTGCAACCTATCTGACCGGCAACAAGGTGGCACCGGCTTCTGGATCAGACCCGAAAACCACGCTGCTGTTCGCAGACAAGCCCACGCCCATCGCCACGATCATCGCCACCACCCTGGCGGCAGCCAAACTGGCCAAGCTGGATGAAGGCGAGCTGGCGCGCAGCAAGATCGACGAAGCCATGATCCGCGGCGTGATCCGCGACCTGCTCAAGCCCGCCGCCGAAAACGACGACGGCGATGCCGCGAAGCCGCCGGCCAAGAGAGACGACGACGGCATCGAGACCACGATCGAGGTCACGAACAAGGACGTCCAGACCAACCTCCAGGTCACCGTCAAGCTGCGCGCCCAAGGCGAGGACGACCCAGGAATCTTTCCACTTGACAATGAGGTATGCATTGAAGATTCATGCAAAATCGTTTATGAATGACATCTTATCCGTGTAAAGTCAATG
>CAIQQQ010000033.1 GCA_903873995.1 uncultured Rhodospirillales bacterium | reverse complement strand
TTGAATTATGGACACGTCCATATCCGGGCATGGCTGCTGAATTTTGGAAAGTACCTGTTAATAAGCCTGTCTGGGGACCAAGACATTTAGCTGAGCAGATCAAGAGAGCTAGTTATCATCGCCTTGAGCCAGGCTTTCAGGGTGATGTTGTTGTTGTCGAGTGGCGAGAGGGAGTGGGGGGTGTGGCCGCCGACCTTGTCGTTATGGGCGTCGAGGTAGTCTTGGAAGGCTGGGATGAGGTTTGCGGTGTCCGAGGCGAGGAGGGCCTGGGCTTCCCACAGGAGGGTGCGGCGTTTGGCGGCGTCGAGCTGGCTTTTGGCTTCCGTGAGGAGCGCGCCGAATTTTTCGCTCTTGTAATGGCTTTCGTTCCAGGGGGCGTTGGGTGCGTAGCCGACGTCCAGCATCTGGCTGGCGGTGGAGCGGCCGGCCCAGTAGCTGGTGACGCAGGTGCCTTTGAGCCAGACATTGTCCCAGAACCCGTCGGCGGGTTCTTTTTTCACGGTGACCTTGAGGCCGATCTTGGTGAGAGAGGCTTGCATGAGGGTGGCCATGTCCACAGCGCCGTTGAAGGCGGCGTCGGAGGCCTGGATGGTGACGGTGCCGTCGAAGCCGGACTTCTTGAGGGCGGCCTTGGCGCGGTCGAGATCGAAGGCGGCTTGCGGGATGTTGGGGTTCCAGTCGAGCGTGCCTTTGGGGATCGGGTGGTCGTTGCCGGGGGTGCCGTAGCCGCCGAGCAGGGTTTTGACGATCTGGACGCGGTCGATGCCGTATTTCATGGCCATGCGCAGATCGCGGTTGGCGAAGATCGCGCCCGGGTCCTGGACCATGGAGACGACGGTGTGCCAGCCGCCCGGGGCCTGCACGAGGGAGAGGTTTTTCTTGGCCTTGATGAGGTTGGCGATCTTGGCGTCCACGCGGTTGACGACGTCCACCTGGCCGGAGATCAGCGCGTTCATGCGCGCGGTGCTGTCATTGATGACGGTGAGGTCGAAGCCCGCGAGGAAGGCGCGGTCGGTGCGCCAGAAATTGGCGAATTTCTTGCCGCGGTAGCGCACGCCGGGCTCGACGCCTTCGAGGATGTAGCCGCCTGTTCCGATGCCTTTGGAGAAATCGGTGGTACCGTCCGGCACGATGCGGTTGTGGTAGTCGGTCAGCACCATCGGGAACTCGGCGTCGGCCGATTTGAGGGTGATGCTGATCTGGGTGGGGCTGAGCTTCTTGACGTCTAGGATGGCCGAGAAGGGCCCGGCGGCGCCGGACTTGGTCTTGCCGCGGTGGAGGTTGATGGAGAACACCGCGTCATCGGCGGTGAACGTCTTGCCGTTGTGGAACTCGACGCCCTTTCGGAGGTTGAAGATCCATTCGGTGGCGCCGGGCTTGGCTTCCCAGTCGGTGGCGAGCTGGGGGATGGGGCCCATGTCGGGGCCGACCTCGATGAGGCTGTCGAGGAAGGAGTTGCCCACGGTGGTGGGAACGGTGTCGTTCCAGGTGGTGGGGTCGAGGCTTTCGGTGGTGGAGCCGCCGCCGACGCCGAGCTTCAGGATGCCGCCCTTGCGCGGGGTTTCTGCGGCGTAGGCGTCTGCCTGGAGGGTGAGGGTGTTCAGCGCCGCGGCGCCGAGGCCGGCGGCTGCGGCCCGGCCGAGCAGCTCGCGGCGGCCGATGCGGCCGGAATTGTGCTGGTTGGCCAGGAATTCGATCTTCTGATCGTGGTCAGACGCGCTCATGACGGCCTCACTTTTTGTTCCGTGGGTTGTCCGCTGTACCGCGGTGCTCTCATAGCGGTTATGCAAACATCAGTTGCGGGATGACCGGCTGTCAACCGCTGGCGTGGGCGGCGACGGGCGGATGGGCGACACATTGCTGCGGGGCTGCTCGGCGAGGGCGAAACGGCGGAGCATCCATTCGCGGAAGCGGGCGATTGCGGGATCGGCGAGATCCTCGGAATGGAGCGTGATGTAGTAGCCGTAGCCGCTTTCGAGGTTGCGTTCGAAGGGCGCCACGAGACGGCCTGCGGCGATCTCGGCCTCGAAGAGGCGGCGGTCCAGAAGGGCCACGCCGGCGCCGGAGAGGGCGTATTGCGCGGCGAGGGCGGAGGTGTCGAACACCAGGCCGCGCTCGACATCGAGCCTGAGGCCCGCTTCGCCCACCAGCATCTGCCACATGCGGTGGCGCGGTTCGCCGTCGAGCTTGACGTGGAGGAGTTCGCGGTCGGCAAGGAAGCTTGCGAGATCGACGGCGGCAGGCGCGACATCGGGGTGGCAGAGGGGGGTGAGGCGTTCCATCCACAACAGGTTCGCGACCTGGTCGCTGATCTGTGGGCGGGCGTAGATCACGGCGGCGTCCGCGTCGCGCGGGGCGTGGCCGACCGCATGGGGGCTTTCGATGTCCAGCACGATCTCGGGGTATTCGGCGCGGAAGGAACGCAGAATGGGGACTGCGAGGAGATGGGCGAAGCTGGTGGGCATCTGCACGCGCAGCAGGCGGGTGCGGCCGCCGCGCTCATGCACGATGTCGTTCAGCGCCAGCTCCATCCGATCGAAGCTCTTGCGCACGACCGGGAGCAGGGCGGCGCCGGCTTCGGTGAGGGCGAACTGGTTGGGGCGGCGGTCGAAAAGGGGTGTGCCGAGCAGAGCTTCCAGCGCGATGACGTGGCGGCTGATGGCGGATTGGGAGACGGAGAGGGCGTTGGCGGCGGCGGTGAACGACAGATGCCGGCCGGCGGCCTCGAAGGCGCGCAGCGCGTTCAGCGGAAGCCAACGGCGATCGATCATGAGATGCGGGTCCGGGCCAGGGCGGCTTCGTCGAGCACGAGGCCGAGGCCGGGCGCGTCCGCGAGGTTGATCCAGCCTTCGCTGTCCACGCGGCAGGGCTCGGCGAGCATGTGGTCCCGCCGGTCGAGGTCCCATTCCGGCGGGTCATAGGGGAATTCGAGGAAGGGCGCGTCGGTGAGGCCGGCGGTGAGATGGGCGTTGGCGATAAGGCCGATGCCGTTGCCCCAGGTGTGGGGGGTGAAGG
>CAIQQQ010000032.1 GCA_903873995.1 uncultured Rhodospirillales bacterium | reverse complement strand
GGCGTGACGGCCGAGCCCCTGGACCTCATTCTTTTCCCTATCCCACAGGCAAAGCTAACATGCACTTCGGCATGTCAGATACGCCTGTGGGATCGGGAAATACATGGGGTTCCAAGGGCCGGCCCTCGGCCCTTGGTGGGTCCAGGGCAAAGCCCTGGCCTTCCTTCATTCAAGAACACAACGCCTGATACGTCAGCACGCGCAGGTCGCGTTGGATTGGGTAGGTGCCGGAGGGCATAAACTGGGTCATCAGGATAGCGGCCAGATCTTCCTTCGGATCGATGAAGAATGCCGTGCTGGCCGCACCGCTCCAGGACGCCTCGCCGGGGGAGCCAGTGATCTGGGCAGCGGCGGGATCGACGAGGATGGCAAAGCCCAGGCCGAAGCCGATGCCGGCCTGGCCGCCGCCGAGGCGCATCAGGCCGGGTTCGACCTTTGTCGGGCCGACATGATCTGCGAGCATCAGGTCCACGGTTTTGCGGCCGAGCAGGCGGACGCCGTCCAGTTCGCCTCGGCCGAGCAACATCTGGCAGAAGCGCAGATAGTCGGGCGCGGTTCCAACCAGACCGCCGCCGCCAGACGCGATGGCGCGGGGCTGGGTGAAGCGGCCGACCATACCCGGATCGATCGGCACCAGGCTGCCGTCCTTTGGGTTGCGGGTGTAATTGCCGGCAAAGCGGTGGCCCTTGGCTCCGGGCACGATGAAATCCGTGTCCGTCATGCTGAGTGGGCCGAGGATGCGACTGCGCAGGAAATCGTCGAATGCCATGCCGGAGACGACGGCGACCAGATGGCCGAGCACATCGGTTGCGATCGAGTAGTTCCAGGCCTGACCCGGCTGGGACAGCAGCGGCAGGCCAGCGGCGCGGGTGACGATGTCGGCAAGCGTTGCGTCGCTGGTGGAGAAATCGACGCCACCCTGGCGGTACAGCGCATCGACCGGGGAGGCTTCGAGGAAGCCGTAGGTGAGACCCGAGGTATGGGTCAGCAGGTCCCGGATGGTGATCGGCCGCTGGGCCGGCTCCATCGTCTGACGCAGCCGGCTGCCGCCCACAAACACCCGCATATTGCGGAACTCGGGGATGAAGCGCTGAACCGGGTCATCGAGCTGAAACCGCGCCTCCTCGTGCAGCATCATCACGGCCACCGAGGTGATCGGCTTGGTCATGGAATAGATGCGGCAGATCGTGTCCGGCGCCATCGCGGTGCCACCAGCCAGATCGGCGCGGCCGTGACAGGCAACGTGCGCGACCTGGCCGCGCCGGGCCACCAGAGTGCTGAGGCCCGCGAGCTTCCCGTCCGCCACCAACGCGGCACCCCAGCGCGAGAGACGCTCGAGCCGCTCCCCCGAAAGGCCCACCTGGCCCGGATCGACCGGCGTCACGGCGCCACCGCGCGGCCTGCAAGCCGGCGGATGCCCGCCCATTGCTGCTCGAAATAAGTGCCTGTCGCCATTTCTTCCTCCGCTGTGGGATCGCCCGTCTGCACGAATTCGGCCGAGAAATCCGCCGTTCCGAACAGCATGTCCCACCACGGCAGGACAGCGCCATAATTCACCGAGCGCAACCCCGCCGCCAGCATGCCGTGATGCGCGCGATGAAACCGCGGCGATACCAGTAGCCGCTCGCCCAGCCAGCCGAAGGACAGCCGCGCATTGGCGTGCGACAGGCTCTCCAGCAGGCGCAGCAGCAGAACCAACAGCGGGAACTGCAACGGCGGCACGCCGATCAGCAGCGCGACGACCATGAACCAGACAAAACCGATCACATCGTCCAGCAGATGGTTGCGATCATCCGACCAGAACGTCATCTGACGTTGGGCGTGATGCAGCGCATGCAACGAATACCACCAGTTGAACGCGTGGCTGAGCCGGTGGCGCCAGTATTCCGCAAGATCGAGGATGATGGCGTAGAGCGCGAAGGTCAGAACCGGCTGGCCGAACAACGCAGGAATGAGGCGCTCCAGAGTGGGCGGCACCCAGCCGTGGTCGGTGAGATATCCGTTGAGCGCGATCTGCACCTGGCTGAAGGCGACGAATGTGACCAACGGCAGCAGTCCCACGCGGGAGAGCAATGTGTAGAGCACGTCTGTCCACACCGCCTTCTGGTCGGGCCAGTGCTCCACCGGGCGGAACCGCTCCAGCGGCACGCAGATGGCGAGCGCGATCAGCACCTGGGCGACGCCATAGACGGCGAACAGGGTCCAGCCGAAGGCCATCTCCTCCCAATCCATGAGCCCCAGAGCATACAGCGCAGGCACCACCGCCTGTTCCTGCAGGAACCCGGCGGCGAACTCGAAGGGCTGGGCGAGGATCATGGCGTGCCCAGGTTGATGCCGTGCGGGCTGCGGCCCACGGCGATGGTCTGGATGGCGCCGGTCGCGGGATCGAGGATCGCGACCTTGGCCGCGAACCGCAACGAGGCCCAGATATGGCCGTCCGGCGCGAAGATCAGGTCATCCGGCCCGCCCGGCACCTTGTAGGTGCGCACGACCTTGAGCGTGGCACCGTCCAGTGCGGTGATGGTGCTGTCTACGCGGCTGTTGACATAGACGAGCCGTCCGTCCGGTGAGCGGAACACCTGGTGCGCGCCACGGCCGGTGACGATGTGGCGCTCGACATCCCCGGTGGCGGGATCCACAACATCGATATGATCGGTGTCCATGCAGGCCACCAGCAGCTTGCCGTTCCACCACATCACGCCGGCGGGGGTGCGGCTCACCTCATGCTCCCACAGCACGGCGCCGCGCCGCAGATCGATCGCCATTAGGCGGCTGGTCTTCTGCAGGGTGATGTAGACCACCGAGCTGTCCGGCGCGAAATCCATGTGGCTCGGCATCGCCTTGGCCGGAACGCGGTGCAGGAGCTGGTAGGTGCGGGCGTCGTAGACATCGACCTGGTTGCGTAGGAGGCCGTTGACGACCAGCATCCTGCCGTCCGGCGAGAAGCCGAGCTGGTAGGGGTCGGCCATCGGCAGGCGCCGGCGGATGCTGAAATTATGCGGGTCAAGGAACAGCAGCTCGTTGGCTGCGGTGTCGCCCAGCAGCAGATCGTGCCCATCCGGCGTCAGCGCCACGTGATGCGGCTCGCGCAGCACCGGGATGCGGGTGCGTTCGAGGTGGGTGGCCAGATCGATCACGCTGAGCGAGGCGTCACCCGAGTTCGCGACCAGTACGGCGCGGCCCAAGGGGAGAACGGTCGGCTCGGCGGCGCCGGCCCCGGTGCACAGCATCACGAGAATGCCAGCGATCAGGCTACGGAGCGTGTTCGTTTGTTCGGTCATGCCAAGGGTCTAGCACTCCCAGCCACGCCGCCGCGAGCCGCGCATGGGTCTGCCGCGCATGACATTTGAGACATGCATGCAGGGACGCTCGCTCAGATCCTGAGACACATATCCAGACCCGCGCAGGCCTTAATGCGTCGGCCCCGGAATCTTCTTCACATGCGCCCAGTTCGCAGTAGCCTGGGCGATATTGCCCGGTAGATCCTTCCTGAACGCCGTCAGCGCGTTCATGTTGTGCGTCACATACAAGCGGTCGCCGAAGACCACATAGGCTTTGGGATCGATCGTCGCCTTGTCGTCATAGGCCGCGGCGATCGCGCAGAACCCGCCGAACTCGGGTACGTATTTGGCTGGGTCGGTGATGAAACGGTCGCGATGCTCGGCGCTGGCGAACAGGTAGGGCAGGCCCTGGTAGGTCGCAGCGAATTTCGGCATTCCCTGCGTTGGCTTGCCCTCGAAATAGGCGACGGCGTCGAACCTGCCCAGGGCCACACCGGTGACGTCGTTGATGGCGGCGGTTCCGTCGCCGGCATGGGCCGGGGGGGGGCGGCGAGCCAGGTGGTCAGGAGAACGGCAGCAATCGTCCGGTGTCGCTTGGTCGGTGTCCCATCTGTTCAATCCTACGAACTCGGATCCCGGTCAGCGTTACAGCGCGGGCGTGATTTTCCGCAGCCGATGCTCAAGGTCGCCACCGGCGCGACGCTCCGGATGGAAGCGCCAGGCCGATCGCGTCAGCAGTTGGGCTTGTTCTGAGGGCAGGCCTTGTGTTCTGCGGGCCTGGGCGGCGGCGGAGCCGCGTGCTGAACCGGCGGCGGAGCCGCGTGCTGAACCGGCGGCGGAGCCGCGTGCTGAACCGGCGGCGG
>CAIQQQ010000031.1 GCA_903873995.1 uncultured Rhodospirillales bacterium | reverse complement strand
TCTCGGCTGGCGGCGGAGCGCGCGGGACTGGTGCTGACCGACCTGGGATGGGACCAGGATGCGATCTCGGCTGTCTGCCATGCGATCGCGGCGCATAGTTTTTCCGCCGGGCTTGTGCCCGAGACGATGGAGGCGATGATCCTGCAGGATGCCGACCGGCTGGACGCGATCGGGTTGATCGGTGTGGCCCGCTGTTTCTACACAGCCGGCCGGATGGGATCGTCGCTGTATAATCCGGTGGATCCGCGTGCCCTGCATCGGCCGTTGGATGACCGTGCCTTTGCCATCGATCATTTTAGCGCGAAGCTGCTGCGCTTGCAGGACGGGTTTCAGACCGCGACCGGGCGGGCCATGGCGGCGTCACGCACGGCGGCGATTCAGGGATTTTTGGATCAGTTCGAAGCGGAGATCGGGGGCTGACGTGAACATTCAGGGCGTGCAGGCCGCGCCCTGCAAGGTTTGAGTGGCGGGCTCGAAGCTGGCGTTCAGGATTTCTATCTGACCGGCTCCTGCGATGAAGCTGCGGGTCTCCACGGCCTGAACGGGCCTTTTCAGTTCGAGCGTCGCGGTCACCTGGCCGATGCCCTCGCCGGTGGCGGGAAGGGGGGCTGAGTAGAGCCGCAGGGCGGCGTATTGGCCGGTGATCTCCCAACGGTCGGCACCGGGCTCGGCGCTGGTCAGGCGGTAGCGCATCGTGATGTGCCAGCGGCCGGCCGGCAGATCTACATTCGGGCCCCAGGTGGTGGGACGGCGCCTTGATCGCGTGGCGTCGGCGTGCAGCAATCCCGCAGGCAGCGCGCCGCCGGTGGTGCGCAAGGCGTCCGGCCCGGCGCAGCGGGCCTCGCCTGGCAGCAACCGTAACGGGGTGGCGCTGCTGAGGGCATGGCGGAAGGCCTCGGTATCGTCGTAGAGCCAGATGACATCGGCGCGGCAATGCAGAATGCCGGATGGGGCGCCGTAGCGGGCGCGGATCGCGTCAGCGTCGAGCGCGGTCATGATGATGAAGCTGTCATTGGGTGGCCGGCTGGGGGCGTGCTGGTCGGCGTGGAACCACAGAGGGTTGTTTCCCCAGATGCGCCCTGCGCCGGTGCGGTCGATCTGCTCGACCTGCAGGGCCCAGTCGCTGGCGACCGTGACGCGGCGGGCGACCCAATAGTCGGCCAGGCCCGCGGTGCGGCCAGCGGTGAGCAGACAGGCGCTGAGTGGTTCGCGCCAATCGAGGATGGCGCGGCCGGGGGGCGTGCCGGCCGAGAGGGCGCCGGCGCCAAGCACGGCGAGTCCGGCGCCGACCGGTGCTGCGAGCCGGCCGATGCGGGCAGCTGCCAACGGGCACCACAAGAGTAACGGCCACCACATGGCGGCAGCGAGATAGCGGCGGCTTCCGGCGTCTTCCCACAAACCGGCCGCTAGCAGGCTGATTGGGAGGGCGGCCGCGGTGCCGGCGATCCACCAGAAGCGGACGGCGCCGCGTGGCCGGCCTAGGATCAAGGGGAGGAGGAGGCTGGCATCGGCGATCAGGACGGCCCAGCCGTCGGGCTGGGTGAAGAACGCGGCGGCGCGGCGGAGCATGAGAGCGGGGTTCAATGGCACGTCGTTCTGCCGGCTCAGCAGCAATGGAAACACGGCTTTGTCAGCGAGGAAGCCTGCCAGACAGCCGGCAAAGGCGGTGGCGGCGATGCGCAGTGCCGCGCGCCGGGGCAGCTCGCCGGCGCGAACGGCAAGCGCGAGTGCGGCCAGCAGCGGGACTAGGAACATGCCAACGAAGAGCTTGTCGGAGAAGGTGCCGAGGGCAGCGAGCACGGCCATGGTGGCGATGCGGCGCATGGCCGAGCCGGTCGAGCGCGGCGCCAAGGCGAGGCAGGCGATGGACAGGATGAACGGGCCGGAATGATAGACAGGCAGCAGAATGTGCAGATGCCAGGCCCGCGGATCGACCGCCCATTCGAGGCCCAAGACGAGCCCGGTCGCCGCGAGGAAGACCATGGCACCGGCGGCCAGGGCGGTCTTGCATGTCTGTTCCGCGATGAGTCCGGCGAGGGTGGCGAGGGCGGCCATCGACACCATCGCATAGCCCAGCAGGGCGGCGCGCCAGCTGTCCGACAGGGCCTGCATGGATCCGTAGAGGATCATGTCGGGAAACAGGCTGGGAATGCGCGGCCATTCGAAGCCACGCCAGGTTTCGGGGTGGGTGAGGAGCTCCCAGGTGAAGGCTGCGGGAAGCAGGGTGTCGGAGTTGGTGGCGAGCGCGATCAGGCGGGTCTGCCCGAAGCATCCGGCGGCCAGCACCGCGGCCACGAGCCAGATCAGGCTGATCCGGGCGTCGATCCGGGCCGAGGTCCTCATGCGATACACTCCAGGAACGCGCCGCCCGCCAGCCTGCCATGGCTCAGGGGGAATGGTCGGGGCTTAGGGGGGGCTTTAACGGGATGTCAATGAGGGGGAGGCAGAGTGCGGGGGCACGGCTCAGGTAAGGATTGCCCATGACACTCGCCCCCACGCGGCACAGCCGGAGCCTTCTTCCATGAGCCGCAAGCGGGACGGGAAGGGCATCACGATCATTCGCCGCGAGGAAGTGGTTGAAGGCGGACACCATGGCGGGGCGTGGAAGGTCGCCTACGCCGATTTCGTGACGGCAATGATGGCGTTCTTTTTGCTTATGTGGCTGTTGGCGGCGACGACGGATGAACAGCGGCGAGGGCTTGCGGATTATTTCTCGCCGATGAACCCGATGGCGCGCGGGGCCTCTGGCGCGGGCCAGCCGTTTGGCGGCAAGACGCCGTTCGAGACCGGTGAACTGGTGTCTGACCGCGGGACGGCGGCCGTGATCCCGGGCCGTGCCAACGAGATGCCCGAGGCGGAGGACGCGATCACCGAGACATCCATGGCGCGTCGGATCGCGGCGACGACAGATGCCGAGAGCGACGCTGTCGGAACCCGCCTGTTCGATCCGACCGGCGAGGCGGACAAGGCGCCCGAGCGGGCGGCCACCAAGGCGATGGCGAATGCGGCGCAGGCAACCGAGGCGCCTGTGGTGGGCGATACCGATGAGAAGATCCGGCTGCCGCCTGATGCGCGTGCCTTGGCTTTGGTGGGCGCGCGGACGCAGACCGCGGCGGCGCTCGAAGCACGTGCTGTTGCGATCGATGCGGCCCGGAAGGCGGAGGCGGATCGGCAGGAGCGCCGGTCCTTCGAGCAGGCTGCCGAACAGATCCGATCGGCGGTGCGGGGGGACAAGCTGCTGGAGGATTTGTCCCGGCAGATCGCGATCGACCAGACGCCAGAGGGTTTGCGGATCCAGCTTCTGGACGAGGATCGCCGTTCGATGTTTGCCACCGGGTCATCTGCGATGCAGGACCGTGCGAAGGCACTACTGGTGAAGATCGCGCCGGTGCTGGCAGCACTGCCAGAAAGCATCTCGATCGCCGGTCATACCGATGCCGCGCCGTTTCGCGGCGTTGACAAGACGAACTGGGAACTGTCGAGCGAGCGCGCGAATGCGACGCGACGGCTTTTGGTTGATGCGGGGCTGCCGGAGGCGCGATTTCGAAGCGTGACCGGCAACGCGGATCGCGATCCTTTGCTGCCGTCCGATCCGCTGGCCGCGGCCAACCGTCGCATTGCCATCGTGGTCTTGCGGCAGGCCCCGGCTTTGGCCGGCACGGGCGCCGTTGCATCCCCACCAGCTTCAACTGCGCCATCTTCGGCACCGCTGGCGGCCGGGCGGCTGGTCGCGCCAGCACTGGAGAACAACGCCGTCTTGCCCCCGGCACCCGGGAGGTCTGCGCCATGACGCTGATCGGAGGGCTGGTCTTTGCGTTGGTGTGTGTGTTCGGGAGCTATCTGCTGTCAGGCGGCAGCCTCGAGCCGCTAATCGAGGCGATGCCGTATGAGATGCTGACCATCGGAGGTGCGGCGATCGGTACGTTCGTGATGGCCAACAGCATGCACGACGTGAAGCATACGCTGGCCGGATTCGGGAAGGTGATGAAGGGGGCGGTCTATAAAAAGGCCGACTATGTAGAACTGCTCAGCCTGCTATATTTTTTTGTAAGGCTGGCCAGCACCAAGGGGTCGATGGCGCTGGAGCCGCACATCGAGAAGCCTGGTGAGAGTCCTGCGTTTAAGAAGTTTCCCAAGCTGCTCAAGAACCATCATATCAGCGACATGATCTGCGACTATCTTCGCATGGTTGGAATGAATGCGGACGATCCCAACCAGATCGAGGACCTGATGGGACGGGAACTCAAGAAAACCCTACATGAAGAGCTGCATTCGGCGCACGCGATGCAGACCATGGCGGATGGTTTGCCGGCACTTGGCATTGTTGCCGCGGTGCTGGGAGTGGTGAAGACGATGTCGCATATCAATGAGCCGCCGGCGGTCCTGGGAGCGATGATCGGCGGCGCGCTGGTGGGCACGTTCCTTGGTATTCTGCTGGCCTACGGCGTGGCGGCACCGATTGCGGCGCGGCTGAAGGGGGTGGTTGAGGAAGAGAGCAAGTTTGTCGAGGTCGTGCGCGCCGTGATTGTGGCCCATCTGCACGGCAATGCGCCGGCTGTGAGCGTGGAGACCGGGCGGAAGATGGCGCCCAACCAGCATATGCCGAGCTTTCAGGAGCTCGAGCAGGCGACGCAGGCGTTGCAGATCTGACGCTTGGCAGCGGCGTTCGAGTGTTTGTTTGGAGCGGGCTGGCGGGCTGGCGGGCTGGCGCCCGCCCTATGTGCGGCAGGCGGGCGGATCGTTTTGGGAATGAGGGTTGGCCCGGCCGTTGGCGCCCCGCACCGGCAGGCGGTTTCCTTCAGCGTCCCTGCCACACCGGCTGGCGCTTTTCCTTGAAGGCCTGCACGGCGTTGCGGAAATCCTCGGTCAGGACGAAGTCCGACACCGCGCGGTCCTCCTCGACGGTGATCGGAAGGGGCCCCCGCAGCCGCTGGATGGCGGCCTTGTGGAACCGGGCCGACAGCGGCGCGCCTGTGGCGATGCGCTGACACAGCGCCATCGCCTCGGTGAATACGTCGCTGTCCACGACCACTCGGGACAGGAGGCCTTTCTCATAGGCTTCCCGCCCTGAGAAGATCCGGCCCTCGATCAGCATCTCGGCGGCCACGCCGCTGCCGGCGAGCTGCACGATCGGGTCCAGCTCGGCATAGGGATACCAAAGGCTGAGATTGCGGGCAGTGATGCCGAAGCGGATGGATTCGCCGCCCACCCGAAAGTCGCACATCGTGGCGAGGCCGGCGCCGCCGCCCAGGCAATGACCGCGGATCGCGGCCACGACGGGGTGGCGGCAGCGGCGAATCGACTGCATGCCTGCGTGGAAAATACGGGCGTAATGATCCTCCCGCTCGGCCGTGCCGCGCTCATGCTCGAACGCCTTGATGTCTGCGCCGGCGCTGAAGGCCTCGTCACCGGCGCCACGCAGCATGACGCAGCGGAGGTCATCCTCCTCTGACAGGGCCGCCATCGTGTCGCTGAGACCCTGCCACATTGGCAGATCGAAACAGTTGCGTTGCGCCTGCCGGCTGAAGGTGACGATGGCGATGGGGCCGTCTCGGGTGATCGGCAGATTGGGATGAAACGGTTCTGGCATCGGGTTGATTCCGCAAGTGTGAGGCGATTGGCGCGCGACATGGGCTGGATGCGCATGCCGGCACCGATGCAGTATGCTCGCCGCCATGGAAAATACGACCCTCCAGCCCGCCGCCGCCCCGCATGTGCTCGTCGTCGATGACGACCGGGAGATCCGCGATCTTCTGGCGCGTTTCTTCGAGCGCCACGGCCTGCGGGTCACGGCGGTGCGTGATGCGCGCGAGGCGCGGCGGGCGCTTCCGAACGCGCATTTCCAGCTGGTCGTTCTCGATCTGATGATGCCGGGTGAAACCGGACTGGATTTTGCCCGCTGGCTGCGTGGCCCGGCCAGCGGCCATGACGGCATCGGGATCGTGATGCTGACCGCGATGGGGGAGGAGACGGACAGGATTATCGGCCTCGAGCTCGGGGCCGATGATTATGTGCCAAAACCGTTCAACCCTCGTGAGCTGCTGGCGCGCATCCGGGCGGTGCTGCGCCGCGCCGGCGACCAGGGCGGCCGGCCCCATGAGGCGGCGACGCAGCTGTGGCGCTTCAACGGCTGGACCCTCGATCCGACGCGGCGACGGCTGCTGAACCCGGACAAGGTCGAGGTGCCGCTGACGGGGGGCGAGTATGATCTGCTGGTGGCATTGGTGGAGCGCGCCAACCGGGTGCTGACGCGCGATATGCTGCTCGATCTGCTCCGGGGCCGGCAGGCGGGGCCGTTCGATCGCGCGATCGATGTCGCGGTGAGCCGGCTGCGGCGCAAGCTCGAGGATGACGGCCGCCATGCCCAGCTGATCAAGACGGTCCGCGGCGGTGGCTACGTGCTGGCAGCCGAGGTGGAGCGGTTGTGATCGGTTGGTCCAGCCTCGTTCCGCGCAGCCTTGGCGGGCGGACGGCGTTGGTCTTGCTGATCGGTCTGACGATCGTTCAGGTTTCGGGTCTTGCGATCCATGCTCTCGACCGGATCGGGCTACAGCGCATCGCCCAGTCGCGCGACGTGGGCGTGATGCTGATGAGTGTGTATCGCGCTGTGGTGCTGACGCCGCCGCCCCAGCGGGAGGCGGTGGTCAGGGAGCTCGACCTTGCGAATGGCATGCGTGCCAGCCTGCACACCGGACCGCCGGTGGGCGATCTGCTGCCGACGCCGCAGCCGCTGCGTCGTCAGATCGTCGTCAGCACCGGGCTTGTAGTCGTGCCGCAGGGGCAGCGGCCGCGTGAAATCTTGATGTTTGGCGATGTCAATGTCGGTCGCCTGGTGGTGGGCATGCGCCTGCCGGACGGTGAATGGCTCCAACTCGCCGTGCCGCTGGAGGCGCCGCGGATCTGGCACTCCCGCACGTTTTTGGTGGCCTTCGTGCTGATGACCTTGGCGGCTGCGGTGCTGACGATCTGGGCGGTGCGGCGGCTGACGGCCCCTGTCCGGACTTTGGCATTGGCGGCGGAGCGTCTGGGGCGGGATGTCAACGCGCCGCCCTTGCCGGAGGATGGGCCGCTTGAGGTATCCACGGCCGCGGCTGCGTTCAACACGATGGCGGCCCGCATCCGCCGGTTTGTGCAGGATCGCACGTTCATGCTCACCGCGATCGGGCATGATCTTCGCACGCCGATCACGCGGCTCAAGCTGCGGGCGGAGTTCGTGGATGACGAAGAGCTGCGGCGCAAGATCGTGAACGATCTGGATGAGCTCGAGGCGATGGTTTCGGCCACCCTGGCGTTCGGGCGTGATGTCACGACGGATGAGCCGGTGACGTCGGTCGATCTGACAGAACTGGTGCGGACGGTTCTGGATGAGGCGTGCGACATGCGGCCGGACCTAGCGGAGCATATCGGCTATGACGGGCCGGACCACATGCCGATTCGCGCGCGGTCGGTTGCGTTGAAGCGCGCGGTCACCAACCTGGTGATGAACGCTCTGGCCTATGGCAACAGCGCGTTTGCGATCATCCGCCCGGCGGTTGACGGCATGGTGACGCTGCTGGTGGAGGATAACGGGCCAGGGTTGCCGCTGAGCGAGGTTGACCGGCTGTTTCAGCCGTTCCAGCGCATCGAGATGAGCCGGAACAAGGAGACCGGGGGGATGGGACTCGGGTTGCCGATCGCGCGCAACATCTTCCGGGCTCATGGCGGCGATGTGACGCTGGGCAATCGCCCCAACGGCGGGGCGCGGGCGACCGTGACCTTGCCTGTCTGACGGCTCGCAGCACTGCCCGGTGCAGGTTGGCGTTGACATCGGGCGGGGCCGGGGCCCATACGCTGCGCCCATTGCCGGGAACGTGGACGATCCTTCGGGGGTCGCGCCCGCCTTTCGCTGTTGTCTCGTCACGAGATCCAGCTTTGGGACTACCGGTGCAACGGCCAGACAAGCTCCGCGAGCCAGAATTCGCAGGGGTGTGGCATAGACGTAGGAGACCGCGCATGACCAAGCGCGCAGAGAGTAAGTACAAGATCAATCGCCGACTCGGCGTGAACCTTTGGGGTCGCCCGAAATCGCCCATCGCGAAGCGCGATTACGGCCCTGGCCAGCATGGCCAGCGCCGCAAGGGCAAGCCCACCGACTTCGGCATCCAGCTGATGGCGAAGCAGAAGATGAAGGGCTATTATGGGAACATCAGCGAGAAGCAGTTCCGCAAGTATTACTTCGAGGCCGTGCGCCGCAAGGGTGACACCTCGGAGAACCTCATCGAACTGCTGGAGCGTCGTCTCGATGCGGTGATCTACCGCATGAAATTGGCGATCACGCCGTTCGCCGCCCGCCAGTTCATCAATCATGGCCACATCACCGTCAACGGCAAGCGGGTCAACATCCCGAGCTTTTTGGTGCGCGACAACGACGTGATCGAGGTGAAGGAGAAGTCCAAGCAGCTCGCCGTGCTGCTCGACGCCTCGCAGACCTCTGAGCGGGATGTGCCGGAATATGTCGAGGTGGACCACCGCGCCATGAAGGGCCGTTTCGTGCGTGCGCCGAAGCTGTCGGACGTGCCGTATCCGGTGCAGATGGAGCCTAACCTGGTGGTGGAGTTCTACTCCCGCTGACGGCGTGGCGGGTTTTGGCCTGCCATGGGCTTGCTACGAGGGGCCTTCATGCCGGATTGCGGCATGAAGGCCCCTTTCTGTTTCGAGGTTCGCTGTTCGGACGATCAGGCGTCGGCGAGCGCTGTCTCGATGATCGCGTTGAGTTCGCTGGCTCGGAATGGCTTGCGCAGCAGGCGATCAAGGGGAATGGCGCCGCCGATGGCGCTGGGGTCGGAATAGCCCGAGACAAACACGACCGGCAGTTCCGGACGCAGCACCTTGGTGCGCCTTGCGAGGTCTGTGCCGCTCTGGCCGGGCATCACGACATCCGTCAGCACGAGATCGATCGCCTTGCCACCCGTGATCATAGACACGGCCTGGTCCACCCCGCCGGCCTCGGTGACGTTGTAGCCCATGTTGCGGAGCAGGGCTGCGGTTGTGGCACGCACGTCCCCATCATCGTCCACAACGAGAAGATGGGCGCGGCCGCCGCCTGCCGAGGCCAGCGGCCCCTCTGCCGCCGAACTCCGGACAGGTGCCGCAGAGGCGGCCGGCGCGCACGGAAGCAGGAAGGTGACGGTCGTTCCAAGCGCTGGTGTGCTGGCGATGCGGGCCACACCGCCCAGCTGCCGCACCACGCCATAGACCTGGCTGAGCCCTAGGCCGGACCCGATGCCGGGCGGCTTGGTGGTGAAGAACGGCTCGAACGCGCGGGCCAGCACGTCTTCGCTCATGCCGGTGCCCGTGTCGGAAACCTCGATGCTGGCGTAGCTTCCCGGGCGCAGATCCTCGAGGGCCGATGCGGCTGTGACTGTAGTAGGCTCGGTCGAGATGCGGATCACGCCGCCCATTGGCATGGCATCGCGCGCGTTGATCACGAGGTTCAGGATCACCAGTTCGATCTGGGTCGGGTCGGCGAGCGCCATGCAGAGGTCGGTGTTGAGAGACTGGGTAATTTCGACTGACGTTCCGACGGCGCTGTTGAGCAGCGGCGTCATGTCGTGGATCAGGGCATTGATGTTGACGGCCCGTGGCTGCATCGGCTGCTGGCGAGCGAAGGCGAGAAGCTGGCCCGTGAGGCGCGAGCCGCGCTCCGCGGCGGCCCTGATGGCTTCGAGCCGGGCCAGATGTGGGCCCGGGCCCAAGGAGTCCTCCAGCAGATCGATGCTGCCGAGCACGACGGTGAGCAGGTTATTGAAGTCGTGTGCCACGCCGCCGGTGAGCTGGCCCACAGCCTCCACGCGCTGGGCCTTGCGCAGCGCGGCCTCGGCCCGAGCGCGCTCCTCCATTTCCACCATCAGATTGCGGTTCGCCTGCTCGGCACTGTCGCGGGCAAGGCTGCTGTCGCGCAACAGGCGTTCGACCTCGCGGGTGCGAGACGCAAGCTGGAACAGCAACAGCGACACCGAGAGCGCCAGGATGGCTGCGAACACCCCGTAGACCCAGGTCTGTCGGCGCCAGTCGGCAAGGACCGCTGACTGGCTGACCGAGATGTTCACCGCAAGCGGAAACGCTCGAAGGGCCCGGATGGCCAGAATGCGGCGGTTGCCGTCCACCGGGCTGTCCATCTCGACGGTGCCGGCGATGTCGTGGCTGAGGACGTCACGAAACGGCGGCAGGTCGGCATAGCTGGTGCCCTCAAGGCGTTCGTCGAACGGATAGCGGGTGAGCACGACGCCGTCCCGGCGATGCAGCAGAATCGCGCCGTTCTCGTTGAGCTCCACGGCTTTGTAGAACTCATCGAAATAGGCAAGGTTGATCGATGCGACGGCAATGCCGCGGAAATTGTTGCCCAAGCTATTGGTGGGGCCGTTGATCCGGCGGGTGAGCAGCGCGATCCAGCGGCCGGCGGCATCACGGATCGGCTCACTGATCTGCATCGCGGGCGATGGGTCCTGGACGTGCCGCTCGATGGCCGCGAGGCCGGCGGGCGGGAGAAACATCCCCGGCGCCGGGCGCGAGGAATACAGAATGCGGCCATGCTCGTCGCTGACGTCGATGGCCAGCAACTGGCGCACGCCCGTGATGCGGCGGGCGAGCTGCGCCTGGTTGAGAAGCTGATCGGCCCCGCCCGCCTGGACCTGATCGATCACGCCGCGCAGGATGAAATCAACGGTCTCGACCGCCCGCCCGGTCTGTTCGGCCAGCACCATATCCAGGCGCCACATCTGGCGGTCGGCCGCGTGCAGGGTGGTGGCGCGCGACTGCAGCTGCTGTTGGGCGGTAAAGCCGCCGATCACGACCACGACAAGCACGGCGACGATCTGGACCGACCGGCTGACCGTGAGGAGGCGCGCCTTGCCGGCAAGGATTGTGCGCGGGGTCTTGCAGGTGGCGTCGGTCACGGTTTGGATCCTGTGTCTTGCCAACGCCACGCTAGCGGCTTCGCGTCCGCCGGGGCAACATAACTGCCTGTGGCAGTTTCAAGGCGGGATCGAAATGGCGGACCTGGATCAACACAATGCTGTCATTGGGCCGGTGGACAGCGCCGGCACGAATTCGCGGATCGTTTCGGCCTATCGCGCCCGCACGCCGGGCTCGCGCGAGCTGGCGGCGGCTGCGCAGGACTACCTGCCGAGCGGCATCGCGCATGACAGCCGGCATGTCGATCCGTACGGGCTTTACATCGATCGCGCCGCGGGGCCGTATAAATGGGATGTGGACGGCAATCGCTACATTGATTTCTTCGGCGGTCATGGCGCGCTGATCCTGGGCCATGGCCACAAGGTGGTGACAGCGGCGGTCGGCGAGGCTCTGGCGCGGGGCACGCAGTTCGGCGCCAGCCATGCTGGCGAGATCGCCTGGGCGGCGGCAATACGGCGGTTGGTGCCGGGGGCGGAGCGGGTGCGCTTCACATCGTCCGGCACGGAGGCGACCCTCATGGCGCTGCGGCTGGCGCGCGCGTTCACTGGGCGGGACCGGCTGGTGCGGTTCTTGGGGCATTTTCATGGCTGGCACGATCACATGACCAGCGGCTACACGAACCACTTTGACGGCTCACCCACGCCGGGGGTGCTGGACGGCGTGGCGCAGGCGAGCCTGCTGCTGCCACCCGGCGACATCGCGGCCGTGCGGGCGGCGTTTGCGGCGCATGACGATATTGCAGCCGTGATCCTGGAGCCGACCGGGTCCAGCTTCGGCCAGGTTCCACTCGATGCCGCGTTCAGCCAGGAACTGCGGGCGCTGTGCGACGCGCATGGCGTGCTGCTGGTATTTGACGAGGTCGTGACAGGGTTCCGCGCCACGAAAGGCGGCGCTCAGGCGGCGTTCGGGGTGCGGCCGGATCTGTCGTCGTTTGCCAAGATCGTGGCCGGCGGCATGCCGGGGGCGGCGGTGGCCGGGCGGAAGGACATCCTTGATCTGTTGGATTTTGCGGCCACGGCTGCGGCTGGGCGTGAGAAGATCGGCCATCCTGGCACGTTCAACGCCAATCCGGTCTCAGCGGCCGCCGGGATCGCGGCCTTGGGCATTCTGGCCGAGACGGACGCCGCGGACCGGGCGATCGCCACGGCCGGGCGTTTGCGCCAGGCAGTCAACGAGTTGCTGGCGCGCGAGGGTGTACCGTGGGCGGTCTATGGCACATTCTCGGGGTTTCACCTGTTCATGAACCCTGAGCGGCGCGAGGTCGATCCGGTCGAATTTGACGCTTCCGCGTGCTCGATGATGGAGCTGAAAGCGCAGCCGAAGCATCTGGCGCAGCGGCTGCGTGTGGCGCTGATGGTGCACGGCATCGACACCAACGGGCGGATTGGCGGCTTCACCTCGGCCACCCACACCGACGACGATGTGGCCGAGACTGCGGCGGGGTTTGCGGGTGCGATCGCCATGCTGCGCGCCGAGGGCGAGTTGTGATGGAGCTGGTGGCGATCGGCCATCTCGAGACGCCGTTCGCCACCCGCGCCGACTGTCCGCGCAACGGGCGCCAGATCCAGCCGCCGCCCGCGTGCCATGCCGTGGTTGATCCTGCCTATCAGCCGGGTCTGGCGGCGCTGGAGGGGTTTTCGCATCTGATCCTGTTGTATTGGATGCATGAGGCAAAGCCGCTGGAGCTGGTGTTCACGCCGCCATTCGATGCGCGGCCGCGCGGCGTGTTCGCCACCCGCGCGCCGTGGCGGCCCAATCCGTTGGCGTTGTCGGTGGTGCGGTTCGAGGGCTTCGATGGGCCGGGGCGGCTGATCGTGCGCCATCTCGACTGTGTGTCGGGGACGGCGCTACTCGACATCAAGCCCTATCTGCCGACCACCGATTGCGAGCCGGGCGCCACGATGGGGTGGTTGGCACCGCATGCGACCCGTGGCTAACTCCGCCCGGGGGAGACACAAATGTCCATCAAGAACAAGGCTTACATTGTCGGGGCTTATGAGCACCCGACCCGAAAGGCGCCCGATAAATCCACGGCGCAGCTGCATGCCGAATGCGCGCGCGGCGCGCTCGCCGATGCGGGACTGACCAAAGACGACGTGGACGGCTATTTCTGTGCCGGCGATGCGCCTGGCATGGGTCCGCTGTCGATGGCGGACTATATGAACCTGCGCGTGCGCCATGTGGACGCGACGGATATTGGCGGCAGCTCTTATCTCATGCTGGTGTCCCATGCGGTGCAGGCGATCGCTGCGGGGAAATGCTCGGTGGCGCTGATCACGCTCGCCGGGCGTCCGCGCAGCGAGCCGGCGCGGCCGGGCAATCCGTGGCAGCCGGACGCGGCATGGGAGCAGCCTTATGGCATCGCGACCCTCAATGCCTATGCAATGTGCGCGATGCGGCACATGCATGAATTCGGCACGACCGCTGAGCAGCTTGCCTGGATCAAGGTGGCGGCCTCGCATCATGCGCAGCACAACCCCCTTGCCATGCTGCGCGAGGTTGTGACGGTTGCGGATGTCCTGGCGTCGCCGATGGTGGCCGATCCGCTGCACCGGATGGATTGCTGCGTGGTCTCCGATGGCGGCGGCGCGCTGGTGGTGGTTTCACCCGAGATCGCGCGCACGCTCAGACGGCCGCTGGTGGCGGTGCTGGGGGCCGGGGAGAGCGTGAAGCATACGATGGGCGGGCGTGTGGACCTGACCTATTCGGCAGCCCGGGTCTCGGGCCCGATCGCGTTCGCCGAGGCGGGCGTGGCACCTGCCGATATTCAGTATGCCTCGATCTATGACAGCTTCACCATCACGGTGCTGATGCAGATCGAGGATCTTGGGTTCTGCGCCAAGGGTGAGGGCGGGCGGTTCGTGGCGGACGGCAATTTGATCTCTGGGGTGGGCAAGCTGCCGTTCAACACCGATGGCGGCGGGCTGTGCAACAACCACCCGGCCAATCGCGGCGGCATCACCAAGGTGATCGAAGCGGTGCGGCAGCTGCGCCATGAGGCGCATCCTGCGGTGCAGGTGCCGGATTGCCGGCTGGCGCTGGCGCATGGCACCGGCGGGCTGCTCGGCACGCGGCATGGTGCTGCAACCCTTATTCTGGAGCGTCAATGATGTCGGACACACCGAAGCGCAAGATCACGCCGCCGACCGTGACGCCGGAGACGGCTGAGTTTTGGAAGGCGGCGGGCGAGGGGCGGTTCCTGCTGCGCCGCTGCACCGCATGCCATGAAACGCATTGGTATCCGCGCGCGATCTGTCCGTTCTGCCTGGGCGACACTGCCTGGGAAGAGACTGCCGGCACCGGCACGATTTACAGTTGGACCGTGATGCGCCGGGCGCCCGAGCCTTATGCGATGGCGTTTGTGACGCTCGATGCCGGGCCCACCATGCTGGCCGATCTGGTCGATGTCGATCTGGACGGGCTGGCGATCGGGCACACTGTGCGGCTGGTGTGGTCACCGACGGACGGGGGGCCGCCGGTGCCGAGCTTCACTCTGTCGTAGGCGGTCATTCGGCGGGGTTCAGCCCCGCCACGATCCGCTCCTCGGTTGCGATGGCGGGGTGTTCGACGGGTAGGGTGTTGAGCAGGCCCACGGTCTGGCTGAGCTGGCGGAAATGGCGGCGGCAGAAGCTGCACAGTGCCAGGTGCAGCCGCACAGACAGCGCCTGGCGAGCCGGCAGCGCGCCTTCCATGTGGTCGGTTGCGAGCTCTGTCACCTCGATGCACTTGAGCACGGGATTCTCCGAAGATTCGCGGTTGTTGCGGGCTGAGCAGCCGGCGACGGGCGCACGCGGGTGGGAAGGCCGGGATAGGCCATGGAATAGTGACTCGACGCGAAGCGTAACGTGACAGGAAGATGAGACGAAGGCATCTGCTAGAAAAGCCTCGGGGACCAGCCAATGCGGATGAACGATGCCGAATTCGATTCGCCTGAGTTTCTCGCGGCTCTGCGGGCCGGCGAGAATCGGGCGTATCGCCGGCTGATCCGGCGGTATCACACGTCATTGGTTGGGGTGGCACAGGGCGTGATCGGCAGCCGGGCGCAGGCGGAGGAGGTGGTCCAGGATGCCTGGCTTGCGGTATTTCGCAGCGTGGAGCGGTTCGAAGGGCGATCGAGCCTGGGCGGCTGGATCTTCACCATCGTGATGAACCGTGCGCGTACCCGCATTGTGCAGGAAGGGCGCACGGTGGCGCTGCCGGGGCTTGACGGGGTGGAGCGCTCGGTCGATGCGCAGGCCTTCGCCGAAGGGGGCCACTGGCAGGAGTTGCCAGCGCTGTGGGATGTGCTGGACCCCGAGCGGATGGTGTCCGGGCGGCAGCTTTATGTGCTGGTGCAGGAGGCGATCGAGAAGTTGCCGGCCGGGCAGAAGGCGGTGATCATTCTGCGCGACATCGAGAACCGCAGTGCCGAGGAGGCGTGCTTGCTGCTGAGCGTGTCGTCGGAGAACCAGCGCGTGCTGTTGCATCGCGCACGCGGCCGGGTCCGGGCTGCGATCGACGCGGTGATGGGGGCGCAGGCCGGCGCACAGCCGGAAGCCCACCGGCCGGTGGCGGCGGCACGGCGCAAGGGGGTGGCGTTTGTGTGGGCTCGTGGGGTGGCACTCCTGCTGCAGCTGGGACGCAAGGCAGGTCTGGTCACAGGTCATCCTGCTCTGCTTTGGCATGACTCTCTGCGCGGGTGACCCGGGCCATGAAGGCCGCATCGGGCAGCACGGGCAGCGATGTTCCAGCTTCGAGCGCGCGCATTGTTTCGAACACGGCGGCATAGGCGGCATGGATCGGCTGGTGACCGCGTAGGGTGAGCCGCACGCCTTGCTCGGCCAGATTTCCAAGAGCTCCGCTGCTGCCGCCAAGGACGATCGGCAGCGATGACGCGGCGTGCAGGGCTGCCAGCTGCACTGTCGTTGAAACGCCCGTGAAGAACAGCGCGTCCGCACCGGCTTCGGCGTAAAGCGCGGCGCGGGCAGCAGCCTCCTGCACGCCTTCGATGGCGCAGGCGGAGGTGCGGGCGATGATGACAAGGCCAGGGTCGGTCCGCGCTGCCAGCGCCGCGCGGATCTTGCCGAGACCCTCGGCGCGCGACACGAGGCTGGGCCTGCTTGTGCCGAAGGGTTGGGGCAGGGCGGTGTCCTCGATCGTCAGCGCAGCCACGCCGGCGCGTTCCAGCTCGATGACCGTGCGCTGCACGCTGAGCGCGTTGCCGTAGCCGTGATCGGCATCGACCAGCAGGGGGATCGACGCGGCACGGGTGATGCGCGTGATCAGGCCCTCGAACTCGGACAGTGTGAGTGTCGCGTTGTCTGGAGCACCGAGCACGGCGAGGGAGGCCACCGAGCCTGCCAGAATCGCGCAGACGCAGCCGAGATCCTGGGCGATCCGCGCCGAGATCGGGTCGAACACCGAGGCTGGGTGAATGACGGTCGGGCCGCCTAGCAGGCGGCGGAAGGTGAGGCGCCGGTCGGTGAAGGTCATTGTAACGTCTCCCGTTGATGATCGGTCATGGCTGCGTTGACAGGACCGGGCAACTGCCCGTTTCATCGCCTTCGCCGGAATCGCCAGGACCCAACGACATGAACATCAGGATTGCCGCTGCTTCGCTCGCCTTGATTGCGGGGGGCTTGCTTGGCGTGCCGCAGGCAGCCTTGGCGAAGGATGATCTGGTCATCGGGGTTGCGCAGTTTCCGCCGAGCCTCAACCCCAACATCGATCCGACGGTGATCAAGAGCTACACGCTCGATTTCGCGATCCGGCCGATGACGGCGTTCGACAAGGACTGGAAGCTCACCTGTCTGCTGTGCACGACGCTGCCAACGATCGAGAATGGCGGGGCGAAGTTCGAGGATTTGCCGGACGGCAAGAAGGGCATCGCAGTCACCTTTACCCTCAGGCCCGACCTGAAATGGAATGACGGCACGCCGGTGACCACGAAGGACCTGGTGTTCACCTGGAAGCTCGGTGCTGATCCCAAATCCGGCTTCAGCAACAACAATCCCTGGGATCGCGCAAAGAAGATCGACGTGGTGGACGATCACACCGCGACCCTGCACCTCGATCATGTCGATGTCGCCTATAACCAGTGGGACCAGCTGCTGCCGGCGCATATCGAGGCCAAGGCGGCCGAGGGGGCTGCGGCCGGGGATTACCTGAAGGCCACGGTCTATAATCGGGCGCCGACCACGCCGGGGCTCTATAACGGCCCGTTCATGGTGACGGGCTATGAATCTGGCAGCCGCGTGGTGCTGGAGCAGAACCCGTATTGGGCGGGGCCGAAGCCCGGGTTCAAGCGGATCATCATCAAGACCATCGAGAACACCGCAGCGCTGAGCGCCAACCTGTTGTCCGGCGATATCGACATGGCGCCCGGCGATGCGCCGGCATTGACGATTGACCAGGTGATCGCGCTACGCAGCCAGCAGCCGGACAAGTTCGCCTATTTGTTCAAGCCGAGCCTGACCTATGAGCACATCGATCTCAAGATCGAGAATCCGATTCTTTCGGACGTCCGGGTCAGGCGCGCGCTGATCGCTGCGATCGATCGGGAGACCCTGGTGAAGCGGCTGTTCGAGGGCATGCAGCCGGTGGCGGCAACCTGGGTGAACCCGCTCAACGCTTTTTATGCTCCCGATGTCACGGTGGCGAAGTTCGATCCGGCGCATGCGAAGGCCCTGCTCGCCGAGGTGGGCTGGAAGCCCGGCAGCGACGGGATATGCCGCAACGGCGCCGGTGAGAAGCTCAGCCTGGAGTTCGCGACCACGGCCGGCAACAAGCTGCGCGAGCTGCAGGAGCAAGTGCTGCAGAGTCAGTGGAAGACGGCCTGCATAGAGACGGTGATCAAGAATGAGCCGGCGCGCACGCTGTTCGGCGAGACCACCAAGAAGCGGACCTATACCGGGCTGGTGATGTATGCGTGGTCGAGCGCTGTGACCGAAAGCCCGCGCAAGACGCTGCATTCCACGCAGATTCCGAATGCCGCCAACAATTATGGCGGCGCCAATTATATCGGGCTTGCCGATCCGCAGATGGATGCCTGGATCGCTACCGCCGAGAGTGAGCTCGATCCGGCCAAGGCCCGGGTGATCTGGGCGGATATGCAAAAAAGCTACGCCGATCAGGCGCGTGTCATTCCGCTGTTCTTCCGGGCCGAGCCCTATGTGCTGCCGAAATGGCTGAAGGGCCTGACACCGACAGGGCATGGCGATTACTCGCCGCTGTGGGCCGAGAACTGGCGGTCTGAATAATATGACACGGGTTGTTCTGCTGGTATTGGCGCTGCTGGCGTTCGGGCCGGCCACGTCGTTAGCCGGCGTGCGCGACCAGCTGGTGATCGGGTTGTCGTCGTTTCCGACGCAGTTTCACCCCGACGTTAATCCTGAGGCGGTGAAGTCCTATATCGAGGGGTTCGCGCTGCGGCCGGTGACGGCGTTTGATGTGTCGTGGCACAACACCTGCCTGATGTGCGCCGTGCGGCCGACCTTGGAGAATGGGTTGGTGAAGTTGGAGACCACGGTCTCCGGTGCGCCCGGTATGGCGGTGACGGTCAAGCTGAAGCAGGGGCTGTTCTGGGGGGACGGCGTGCCCGTCACGTCTGCGGACCTGGCGTTTACCGCCAAGGTGGGACGCGATCCGGATTCTGGGTTCGCCAACACGCGGACATGGGGCAAGGTGATCGGGGTTGAGATCGTCGATGACCTCACGGCCGCGGTGCATCTGGATTCGGTCAGCGCCTATTACGACCAGATCCCGCATCTGCTGTCCGAGCATATCGAAGGGCCTGTCTATGCGGCGTCTCAGACGCCGGGCGATTACGTCAAGCGCAGCATCTACAACACCGCGCCGACCACGCCAGGGCTTTGGAACGGGCCGTATATGCCGACGGTGATCGATACGGGGAGCACCGTGGTGCTGGAGCCCAACCCGTATTGGACAGGGACGAAGCCGGGGTTCCGGCGGATCGTGTTCAAGACGGTGGACAACACGGCGGCGCTGCTGGCGAACTTGCAGGCCGGCGATGTGGATATGACGCCGGGCGAGGGGATGGGGCTGTCCATCGATCAGGTGATCGCGCTGGAGAAGCAGGCGCCGGATCGATTCAACTTCATTTGGAAGCCGGCGCTCACCTACGATCATATCGATGTGCAGCTCGACAATCCGATCCTGGCCGATGTGCGCGTCAGGCGGGCGCTGTTGCATGCCATCGACCGCAAGGCGATGACGCAGCGGCTGTTCGATGGGAAGTTGCCGATCGCCGATACCTGGGTGAGCCCGCTCGAGGCGAATTATGAGCCGAACGTGGCGCATTATCCCTATGATCCGGCGAAGGCGCGGGCCTTGCTGGCCGAGGCGGGATGGACGCCGGGGCCAGATGGCGTGTGCCGCAATGCGGCGGGTGTTCGGCTGAGCCTGGAGTTTCGGGTCACGTCCGGCGTGAAGATGCGCGAACTGATGCAGCAGGTGATCCAGAGCCAGTGGAAGGCGGTGTGCGTGGAGACGCAGCTGCACAACGATCCGCCGCGGCTGCTGTTTGGCGAGGTGTTGAAGAAGCGCAGTTTCACCGGGCTTGTGCTGTATTCGTGGCTGTTCAACGTGGAGAGCAGCCCGCGCCAGATCTTAGGCAGCGATCAGATCCCGCGGGCCGAGACCAACTGGTCCGGCACCAACTACACCGATTGGCACAATGCCGCGGTCGACGCTGGCATCGAGACGATCGAGACCGAGCTCGATCCGGTGAAGCGCAAGGCGGCGTGGTCGGCGGTGCAGCGTGCCTATGCCGAGGAGTTGCCGGTGCTGCCGCTGTTCTTCCGGGTGGAGGGACATACCATCCCGAAATGGCTGAAGGGCTATGTGCCGACCGGGCATAACGATTACGCGGTCTATTGGGCCGAGAACTGGCGGGCGGAGTGACCGTGGCGCCGCTGCTGGCGGTTCACGATCTCAAGGTGTGGTTTCGAGACCGCGCTGTGGTGGCAGGGATCGGCTATGAGATCGCGGCCGGTCGGACCCTGGGTGTGGTGGGAGAGAGCGGCTGCGGCAAGTCCATGACCGCATTGTCGTTGATGGGGCTGGTGCCGGCGCCGGGGCGGAGTTCGGGGAGCGTGCGGTTCAAGGGGCGCGAGCTGATCGGGCAGAAGGCCTCGGATTGGCAGGATCTGCGCGGGCGCGATGTGGCGATGGTGTTTCAGGAGCCGATGACGGCGCTGAACCCGGTGATGCGGGTGGGGCCGCAGATCGCCGAGGTGCTGGTGCTGCACAAGGGGGCGGACTGGGCCACCGGGGAGGCGGAGGCAATTCGCCTGCTGGATGCGGTGGGG
The DNA here is from genome assembly GCA_903873995.1 of uncultured Rhodospirillales bacterium. Lineage (GTDB taxonomy): Bacteria > Pseudomonadota > Alphaproteobacteria > Acetobacterales > Acetobacteraceae > CAIQQQ01. The sequence continues at coordinate 12,354 of CAIQQQ010000031.1, read as the reverse complement.
ATCGCAGCACCGAAGCAGCGGGCTGCGAATTATCCGCATCAGATGTCTGGAGGGATGCGGCAGCGCGCGATGATCGCGATGGCGCTGGCGTGCGAGCCGGCGCTGCTGCTGGCCGATGAGCCGACGACGGCGCTCGACGTTACGATCCAGGCGCAGATCCTCGATCTGATGCGCGATCTGCAGGAGCGGACTGGGATGGCGATCCAGTTCATCAGCCATAATCTGGCGGTGATCAGCGAGGTCGCGCACGATATCATCGTGATGTACGCTGGGCGCGTGGTGGAGCGGGCACCGGCGGATGTGCTGTTCGAGACGCCGCTGCATCCCTACACGCGCGGGCTGATCGCGACGTTGCCTGATCCGGATCATCGGGTTGATCGGCTGCCGGTGATCCCGGGCGGCGTGCCGGATCTGGAGGCCAGCGGGTGCCGGTTTGCCGATCGCTGTGCGTTGGGGGATGCCGGCTGCCGTTTGGCTGAGCCGCCGGATGTGGAGTATGCGCCGGGCCATGTGGCTGCGTGTTTCAAGATATGAGCGAGCTTTCTATGAGCGAGCTTCTGGGCCTTGACGATGTGAGCGTGCATTTCGCGGTGCGGGGGCAGACCGTGCGCGCGGTGCAGCATGTCAGTTTGGCCATTGCCGAGGGCGAGACCCTGGCGCTGGTGGGGGAGAGCGGCAGCGGCAAATCGACGCTGGGCTATACTGTGGCCGGGCTGCAGGCGCCGACCGAGGGGGCACTGCGCTTTGAGGGCGCGGTGTTGACCAAGGCGACGTGGAAGCAGGCGCGGGCGAAGATCCAGATCGTGTTTCAGGACCCATTCGGGGCACTCGATCCGCGCATGCCTGTGTCGGCCATCATTGCCGAGCCGTTGCGCATCCAGCGGATCGGCACGGATGCGACGCGGCGGGCGCGGGCCGCGGAGCTGGTGGAGCGGGTTGGGCTGCCGCGCGATGCGCTCAACCGCTATCCGCATGAGTTTTCCGGCGGGCAGCGCCAGCGCATTGCGATTGCGCGCGCGTTGAGCCCGCAGCCGCGGCTGATCGTGGCGGATGAGCCGCTGTCGGCGTTGGATGTGTCGATCCAGAGCCAGATCCTCAACCTGATGAAGGAGGTGCAGGAGCAGGAGCGGCTCTCGTATCTGTTCATCAGCCATGATCTGGCGGTGGTGAACCATCTCGTGGACCGGGTGGCTGTGCTGTATCTGGGCCGGCTGGTGGAGATCGGGCCGCGGGAGGCGCTGTTTGCGCGGCCGAGCCATCCTTACACCCAGGCGCTGCTGGATGCGGTGCCGCGGATCGGGCGGCATCGGGCGCGGCATGCGCGGATCATCAAGGGTGAGATGCCGAGCCCGCTGAACCCGCCTTCGGGGTGTGTGTTCCATACCAGGTGCCCGAAGGCGCAGGATGTGTGCATGCAGGTCGTGCCGCAGCTGGAGCCGGCGGGGGCTGTGGGGCATTCGGCCGCGTGTCATTTCAAGGAGGGGACATGACGGCGTTCATTCTCAGCCGGACGTGGCAGGCGGCTTTGGTGCTGCTGGTGATGAGCTTTGTGATCTACAGCCTCATCGGGCTCATGCCGGGCGATCCGCTGGACATCATGATCGCGTCGAACCCGGGTGCGACGCCCGAGGTGGTGGCGCGGCTGCGGGCGATCTATGGGCTCGATCAGCCGATTCTCTACCGTTATGCGCATTGGCTGCTGGCGGCGATGCAGGGCGATCTGGGGTTCTCGCGCACGCATTCGCAGCCGGTGCTGGTGGTGCTGATCCCGGCACTGTGGACCACGTGCAAGCTGATGCTGCTGAGCTTTGTGGTCTCCGTGGCGCTGTCGATGGTGCTGGGCATCTGGGCAGCGCTGAAGCCGGGGGGCGTGGTGGACGGGGTGGTGAGCCTGTTCGCGTTTGCCGGGATTTCGGTGCCGGTGTTCTGGCTCGCCTTGATGATGATCCTGTTGTTTGCCGTGAAGCTGCATCTGTTGCCGGCGAGCGGACTGTCCGATGTCGGCAACGAGTCGTTTGGTGATTATGCGCGCCATTTGGTGATGCCGGTGGTGACGCTGGCGCTGTCCAGCATTGGCGGGTTCACGCGGTTTGTGCGGGCATCGATGATCGAGACGTTGCGGATGGACCATATCCGGACCGCGCGGGCGAAGGGCAATGCCGAGGGGCGGGTGGTGCTGATCCATGGCTTGCGCAACGCCATGATCCCCGTGGTGACGGTGATCGCGCTGAGCTTTGGCTCGCTGTTCAGCGGGGCGCTGGTGACGGAGACGATGTTTGCGCAGCCGGGCATGGGGAAGATGATCTTCGACAGCATCCTGTCCAACGATTTCAACCTGGCTTTGTCCGGGTTGCTGTTTGCGACGATCGTGACGTTGTTCAGCAATCTGCTGGCCGATCTGGCGTATGGCTGGCTCGATCCGAGGATCAAGCTGTGAGCGTGATGGAGGGCGCCTCTGTCGAACGTGCGGTCAGTCCTTGGGGGCTGCGGCTGCGTCGGTTTCGCCGGCATCGGATGGGGATGGCGAGCCTGGTGATCCTGGCTGTGCTGGTGCTGTTTTGCCTGGCGGCCATCCCGCTGCAGATGACGGGGATGGATCCGGATGCGACGGATCTGTTCGCGCGGTTCGATCCGCCTGGGCCCGGTCATTTGCTGGGGATGGATGAGGCGGGGCGGGATGTGCTGCTGCGGTTGATGGTGGGGGGGCAGATCTCGCTGCTGGTGGGGCTGCTGGCGACCCTGATCGGGGGTGCTGTGGGCATCGTGATCGGGATTCTGGCCGGGTATTTCGGCGGTCGGCTCGACACCGCGCTGATGCGGTTCACCGACGGGATGATCGCGTTGCCGTTGCTGCCGCTGCTGATCGTGCTGGGGGCGCTGGATCTGACCAAACTTGGGTTCAGCCAGGATTTCGCGCGCTCGGGGGCAGCGGGGTTTTGGCGGATCGTGGTGATCATCTCGATTGTCGATTGGACGTCCATCGCGCGACTGGTCCGGGCTGCGACGTTGCAGATCCGAGAGCGGGATTATGTGCGGGCGGCGCGGGCCGCGGGGGCGGGGGCTGCCTATGTGATGGGTGCGCATATCCTGCCGAACATCGCCACGCCGATCATTGTGGCGTTCACCTTGACGGTGGGTCGGGTGATTTTGTTCGAGAGCGTGCTGAGCTTTCTGGGCTTTGGGATCGTGCCGCCGACGCCGTCTTGGGGGAACATGCTCAACAACGCGCAGGAGCTGGTGACAACGGCGCCGTTGCTGGCGGTCTATCCCGGGTTGCTGATCTTTGTGACGGTGATTGCGGTGAATTTCCTGGGGGACGGGCTGCAGGCCGCGTTTGACCCGCGATCGGAGAAATGATGCGCGAGATTCGGCTTAATGCGTTCGAAATGGCAACAGTTGGGCATATCCAGCATGGGATGTGGCGCCATCCGCGGGATCAGTCTTCTCGCTATGCGGAGATTGGGTATTGGACGGAGCTGGCTCGGCTGCTGGAGCGCGGGTTGTTTGACGGGGTGTTTCTGGCCGATGTGCTCGGGATCTATGACGTGTTCGGCGGCGGGCCGGAGGCGGCGCTGCGGGAGGCTGTGCAGGTTCCGCTGATCGATCCGATGCTGACGATCCCCGCGATGGCGGCGGTGACGGAGCATCTGGGGTTTGGGGTTACCTGCACCACGACCTATGACCCGCCGGCCTTATTCGCGCGGCGGATGTCCACGCTCGATGCCCTGACCGGCGGGCGGATCGGCTGGAACATCGTGACCGGGTATCTGGACAGTGCCGCGCGGGCCATGGGGCTTGCGGGGAATGTGGCGCATGACGAGCGCTATGATGCCGCGGATGAGTATCTCGATACGGTGTACCGGCTGTGGGAGCGGTCCTGGGAGGATGGCGCCGTTTTGGCGGATCGGGAGCGCGGCGTGTTCACCGATCCCACGAAGGTGCATCGGGTGAGCGGGGTGGGGCGGTATGCGATGGAGGCGATCCATCTGTGTGCGCCTTCGCCGCAGCGCACCCCGTTGCTGTATCAGGCGGGGGCTTCGACGCGGGGGCGCGCGTTTGCCGCGACCCATGCCGAGTGTGTGTTCATGAACGGGACCAATCGGGGGCAGGTGGCGTCGCTGGTGGCCGATCTGCGGGGGCGGGCTTCGCATCCGTTGCGGGTGTTCGTGGGCGCCACCCTGGTGATCGGGCGGACGGACCGGGAGGCTCAGGACAAGCTGGCGGATTATCGGACGTACGCCAGCGTGGACGGGGCGTTGGCGCATTTCTCGGCGTCCACGGGGATGGATTTTGCGACGTTCGAGCTGGATGAGCCGATCCGGCATCAGACGACGCAGGCCAACCAGTCCAACGTGGAGGCGATCACGTCTCGCTCGGCGGATGTCTGGACGAAGCGGAAGCTGATCGACAGTTTTGTATTGGGCAGCCGGCATCCGCCGATCGTGGGGTCGGCGGCGACGGTGGCGGATGCGCTGGAGGCCTGGGTGCGGGAGGCGGATGTGGATGGGTTCAACCTGTCTCGCACCGTGACGCCGGAATGTGTGGCGGATGTCGTGGAGCTGCTGGTGCCGGAGTTGCAGCGGCGGGGGGTTTACAAGACGGCGTATGCGGCGGGGACGCTGCGGGAGAAGCTGTTTGGGCATGCGCGGTTGCCGGCGGGGCATCGGGGGCGGGTGGCGTAGCAACGCACCAAGGTTTTGTTGATCTTTCACGCCTACCCTCTCGTCGCGGCCTGATCGGACCCGGAGCGGCAGAATGCCTGACCATGAGGCTGTGACATCCACTCTTGATCCGCTGGATTGGTCAGAGTTGCGCGCGCTCGGCCATCGCATGTTGGACGACGTGATCGACGATCTGGCAGGCGTCGCCGAGGCGCCGGTATGGCGGCCGATGCCAGAGGAGGTGCGCGATGCGTGGCAGGGCGGCTTGCCGCGTGGTGGGGCGGCGATGGCCGACGTGTATCGAGAGTATCGGCGGCTGATCGCGCCTTATGGTGTCGGAAACCGGCATCCGCGCTTTCTCGGTTGGGTTCATGGCGGCGGCACCGCGGTGGGAATGCTGGCGGAGCTGCTGGCGGGGGGGCTCAACGCGAATTGCGGAGGGCGGGATCATGCGCCGATTGCCTGCGAGCGCCAGGTTGTGCGCTGGGCCGCGGAGATGTTGGGGCTGCCGCAGGACTCGTCCGGCCTTGTGGTGACCGGGACCTCGATGGCGAATTTCGTGGCAGTTCTGGTGGCGCGCACGGCCGCGTTGGGGGCGCAGAGCCGTCGCCGTGGGGCCGGTGCGGTCAGGCTTGCCGCGTATGCCGCGACGGGGGCGCATCTTTGCGTCAGCCGGGCGCTGGACATGGCCGGGTTGGGAGCGGACGCGTTGCATCTGGTATCAGCCGATGCGGCCGGGCGGCTGGATGTGGCGTTGCTGGAGCAGCGGATCGCGGCGGATCGCGATGCGGGGATGCAGCCGTTTCTGGTGGTGGGCACGGCGGGGAGCGTCGATACCGGGGCGATCGACGATCTGGCGGGTTTGGCGGATTGCTGTGCGCGGCATGGGCTGTGGTTTCATGTCGATGCGGCGTTCGGGGCGATCGCCATGCTGTCGCCTGTGCTGCGGCCGCGGTTTGGCGGGATGGAGCGGGCGGACTCCGTGGCCTTCGATTTTCACAAATGGGCGCAGGTTCCCTATGACGCGGGGTGCATCGTGGTGCGGGACCATGCTGCGCATCGTGCGGCATTTGCGCGGTCGGTCGCGTATCTGCGACGGGAGACGCGGGGGCTGGCGGCTGGGGAGCCTTGGCCGGTTGATCTGGGTCCGGAGCTGTCGCGGGGGTTTCGGGCGTTGAAGGTGTGGATGACGTTGAAGGCCTATGGCGCCGACCGGATCGGGGAGGTGGCGTTTCGGTGCTGCGCGCTCGCCGAGCGTCTGGCAGCACGGGTGCGGTCGTGTCCGGCGCTGGAGCTGATGGCGCAGGTGTCGTTGAACGTTGTGTGCTTTCGGGTTCGTGGCGGGGACGATGCGGTACAGACACGGATCGTGGCCGATCTGCAGCAGGCGGGGCGGACGGTGCTGTCCACGACGGTGATCGAAGGTGCTTGCGTGTTGCGGGCGGCGTTCTGCAATCATCGGACAACGTGGAGTGATGTGGATCTGGTGATTGACGATGTGGTCAAGGCCGCTATGTGGGCCGCGGAGCCGCGCTGTCTCGAGGATGTGGCGGCGCTGTGAGCGGCTGTGGCGGCTGGTACAGGAGGGAGGGTTGGGCCTGAGGCAAGGGCGCGGTTGCTGTTGGCGTTGATGGGGCCAGCTTGCTCGCGCCGCAATGCTCCAGAAACCGGGCGATGGCATCCAGTTCCGTGGGATCACGCGTTCGGTCGGTGTAATCGCCCATCGGCACCCAGATCACGGTCTCATAGCGGGCCCGGGTCAGCAGGACGCGATAGGTGTTGACACGGTTGGAGATTGATTCGGGGCTGCGGGTCGTCTGCCACTTGGTGCCGACAAAGTTTCGCGCCTTCCACCCATTGGCGCGGATGAGATCGCCGCCCCAGCACAGACCCACGTGGTCGAGTTCCAGGCCTTGGCAGGAGAATTCGGTCGCGATCTGCTCCAGTGCGTCGGACGCGCGGACGTCTTCTGGCCAGCGATCCAGGAACCAGCGGGCCACGGCGCCGGCGTCCATGTGCTGCAATTCGGCGCCCAGGCCGTCCGCGCGCAACCGTTTCGCACCGGAGCTTCCGACCAGACCGGCGCGCCGCAGGCCGCGGGCACGATGCCAAAGATGGGCGCGCATGTCAGCGAGACTGCGCGTGACGCGGAACGGGATGGGGCCGGACTGGTCGGATATTCGTCTTGCTTCCGTTGCGTCATCGCGCAGCACGGCGTCCACCCAGGGCGCTGCGGCGGCGTTGCGGACGGAGCGCATCGGGACGTCGAGATGCAGGGTGGGGTTCACCTGAAACCCCGCGAGGGCGGGCAGACGCTGGCGCTGATCCTGGGCGATGAGCGTGGTTGGTGAGGCCTGGACTTCCCATTCCGGGCGCGTCGCGAGCGCTTGCCCCCATTCGGCGAGACCGCCTTCGCCGTCATGGATTTCCTGTCCGTTGCCGATCAGGCAGACGAGCACGGCCCAGTCGGGATGGCGGGCCATGATGTCGAGCAGGTGGCCTGGCTCTGAATCCGACAACCGGACCTCGCGATCGGCGCTTTTGCGGATGGCGTGGGACACCGACCAGGAGCGTTGCGCCTCATCGATCACGGCCACGTGCTCGGGCGGGATCGTGTCGGCGGCGACGTAGGTGTCGCGGAAGGCGGGCAAGGCCTGGATCGCGGCCTTCGTGCGTTGGCGGGCGGCGCGCATGCGGTCGCGCTCGCCGTTGGCGGCATCACGCGCGAGGGCCTCACGGAGCACGTGGACCAAGGATGGGTTGCCGGTCAGGAAGGTGGCGCCGCTGTCTCGACCGGCGCCGAACACGGTGTTGAGACCGCATAGTGTTTTGCCAGCACCTGGGATACCGGTGACGAACAGCGCGATTTTCAGGCTTTCGGCCTGTGCGTGCGCGACGGCTGCCAGGATGGTGCCTGTGGTGGCTGACAGGTTTATGGCGTCCGCCCGGGCGGATGCGATGTCGGCCACGCCGTGATGGGAATAGAGCGTGCAGGCGGCGTCGATGATGCCGGGCACGGGGCGATATTCGGCGTGTTCCCAAGCCGTGACGTCGAGCGGCTGACCGGGGATCGGTGCGTTGCGCCAGAGGTCGCTCAGGCATTGGTGCAGGGTTGCGGCCGTTGCATCGACAACGTTCGTGGCGCTGCCCGATAACATCAGGGGATGAAAACCCAGCGTGGGTCTTGCGTGCGTTGCGACCAGGATGGGAACGATGGGGTGGTGGCGGCAGCCGGCGTGGAAGTCCTGCAGATCAAGGGCGTAATCTTCGGCCTGGCGCTGGTCGGCTTTTGCGAAGCTCTCGGCGCCGACCTTGAATTCCAGGACGAGGATGGCGCGTGGGGTGATCAGGAGCGCATCGATCCGGCGGCTGAGCCTGCGGATGGGGTATTCGAGGATGATGCGCCAGTCCTGCGCCTCAGCCAGCGTGGCCAACGCGGATTGCAGCGCTGCGATGGTCACGTCCCAGGCGCGGAGTTGGGTTTGCTCGCTGGTGCGAAATCGCCTGGCATCGGCGAGTGCCAGCTCGGCTGTGAGCGGGCCGCGGGGTTCGGCGAGGAAGGTCGCGACGGACGCGGAATAACCGGCGCTAATCTGTCTCACCCAATTTCTTGTAGGGCGAATACGCCATCAGCGCCTCCATCTCGCCGAGCTTGCCGATCCGCTCCTCTTCCAGGAACGAGCCCACCGCGCGGCGCAGGCCGGGATGGGCGATCCAGTGGGCGGAGAAGGTGGGGGTGGGCAGGTAGCCACGCTGGATCTTGTGCTCACCCTGGGCGCCGGCCTCGACGCGGGCGAGGCCCTGGGTGATCGCGAAGTCGATGGCGCGGTAGTAGCACAGCTCGAAATGCAGGAACGGCCAGTCGCCCAGGCAGCCCCAGTTGCGGCCGTATAGCGTGTCCGCCCCCATCAGGTTGAGGGCGCCGGCGACCGGACGGCCGGCTTCAAGGGCCAGCATCAGGACCACGCGGTCGCCGAGGCGTTTGCCAAGAAGGGGGAAAAATTCCTCGGTGAGATAGGCGCTGCCCCATTTGCGGTCCACGGTGGAACTGTAGAACTGGTAGAATGCGTCCCATTCGCGCTTGCCGATCTCGGAGCCGCGCAAGGTGACGTATTCGAGGCCGCAGGAATTGGCGTCGCGGCGTTCGCGCTTGAGGGATTTTCTCTTGCGGGAGGAGAGCGCGCCCAGGAAGTCGTCGAAGGTTTGGTAGCCTTTGTTGTCCCAGTGGAACTGCATGCCCATGCGCTGCAGCCAGCCCTGCTCGCCGAGGCATTGCCATTCCTCGGGCGTGCAGAACGTGGCGTGGACGCTCGAGAGGTCGAGTTCGTCACATGCTTGCACCAAGGCCTGGGCCATGGCGGCTGTGGTTATGCCGCTATCCGGCCGGAGCAGCAGGCGGGGGCCGGGGACGGGGCTGAACGGGGAGGCGACCTGAAGCTTGGGGTAATATTTGCCGCCGGCGCGCTCGAAGGCGTGGGCCCAGCCGTGATCGAAGACGTATTCGCCGTAGGAATGCGTCTTGGCATACATCGGGGCGGCCGCGACCAGCAGGCCTGCGGTGTTGCGCAGGGCCGCGTGCTGCGGCAGCCAGCCGGTACGCGGGCCGGCCGAGCCGCTTTCCTCGACCGCGAGCAGAAACTCGTGGCTGACGAAGGGATTGGTTTCGCCGGCGCAGGCGTTCCAGTCGGCGGCCGGGATGTCTGTGATGCAGCGGTGCAGGGTGAGGGTGAGGTCGGTCATGCTGGATGACATGGCGCGGCCTCCTGCTGAGACAATCCGCTTGGGCAATCCGTTCAGGCGATGCGGAACATGCCTTCGACCTCGACGGCGGCGTCGAGCGGCAGGACCGGGACGCCGATGGTGGTGCGGGCGTGGCGGCCGGCGTCGCCGAACACCTCGACCGCGAGGTTTGACGCGCCGTTCATCACCACGGCCTGGGCGGTGAAATCCGGGGTGGAGGCGATGTAACCGCCGAGGCGGATCACCTGGGTCACGCGGTCCAGATCGCCGTGGCAGGCGGCGCGGAGTTGGGCCATCAGGTTGATGAAGCACCAATGGGCGGCGTGAGTGCCGGTTTCGACAGAGACGGTGCTGCCGAGCTTGCCGGTCGCGACCAGCTTGCCGTCCTGCATCGGGAGCTGGCCGGAGATCACCACGAGATCGCCGGTGATGACGAAGGGGACGTAGTTGGCGACCGGGGCCATTGGGGTGGGCAGCACGATGCCGAGTTCGGCGAGCCTTGCGTCGATGCGTCCCATCTTGGTCTCCTATTTGGCCACAAGCCGCAAAGCGCGGCGCCGTGTGCGGGCGGCATCTTCCTGCGGCAGGTGCATCGGGAGCAAGGGGGCACGATCGCGCGCGCCGTCTCCGACGGTGTCCTGCGTTTCGTCCTCGGCGTCCGCGATGGTCTGGCCGAGATAGGTGTGGGCGAGGTTGCGGAACACATAGTCCAGCATCGAGGTGGCACGGGCGACGGCGGGGTCTCCCTCCACCGGACCCGCGGGGCCGAAGCGGGTGAAGGTGAAGGCCTCGACGAATTCGGACAGCGGCACGCCGTGCTGCAGGCCCAGGGAGACGGCGATGGCGAAGCTGTCCATCAGGCCGCGGAAGGCGGCACCCTCCTTGTGCAGGCCGATGGCGATCTCGCCCAGGCGGCCATCGGCGTAGTCGCCGGTGCGGAGGTAGAGCTTGTGGCCACCGATGGTGGCTTTCTGGGTGATGCCGCTGCGGCGGGCGGGGAGCTCGGTGCGGCGGGGACTGGCTTCGGGCTCGGTGAGCACCGGGCGGGGCGGCGTGGCGTGGAGATGCGGGGCCACGGCGTCATGCATCGCGGCGTGGCTGGCCGAGTTGGGCATGGGGAACGGGGAGCGGCCTTGCAGGGTTTCGGCCAGGGCGGCCTCGGCGGACATGCCCTTTGCGGCGAGGATCATGCGGGCCGTGCGGGTGAGGTGGCCGCTGTCGTCCAGCGGGGAGAAAGCGGGGGCGATGCCGCCTGTTTCCACGCCCAGCAGCGCCTCGGCGGGTCCGGGCAGGGTGATGGCGGTGGTGCTGGCGTGGTGGCTGCCGAGCATGTCCGCGACCTCTGATGCGGCTGCATCTGCGGTGTGGCGCAGAAGCGTGGCGATGCGGGCGGCTTCGGTGAGGCCAGCGTTGCTGTCGTAGTCGAGGCCCTGCTCTGCGAGGAGGCCGGCGAGGTCGGCGATCGAGATCGCGAGGCTCGGCGATTGCGGCGAGAGCAGCGCCATGGCGGTGGCGGCGGTGCGGGCGGCGGCGGTGAACCCCTCGGTGTCAAAGCCGTTCTCGGGGTCATGGAAGGCCGGCAGGTTCAGCACAAAGCCTGGGGTTTTGAAGCCGCCGCCGCGCCAGACCGGTGCTGCGGCGGTGCCGCGCCGGGACAGCAAAAGCTGATGTAGGTCGGGGCCGATCCCGTCTGCGATGCCATGCTGTGCGGCGCGGGCGGCGATCGGGGCGATCCAGGCGGACGCGGCCTGGGCCACATGGACGGCGCCGTCACCGGGTGCCAACTCTGCCAGGGCCGCGGCGGCGGTGTCGTTCCAGGCGGCTGGGAGCGTGACCTTGCGCGGGGCCTCGTCCGGGTCGGGGGAGGCCAGCGTCACGCGGGTGCGCACGCCGTGCCAGGCCTTGTCGGGGAATGCGGCGGCGGCCGCTGCGCGATGCTTGCTCATAGGGGGAGCCTATCGCCAGACGCTGCGACTCGGAAAGCGTATTTTGGGGGTCCACAATCCCTAGACCACAAAATCCTGTGGGTAACCCCGGCGACGGGTCGGCGATGGACCGCGGCAGCGGGCTCGGCTATAGACGTTCTATGGACATCGGCACGAAGCTCTTCACATGGTTGCATGGTCGCCCGGTCGGCCAGGACGCCGCCGGCAACCGGTATTTCACCGAGAAGCGCACGCGCCCGGTGGGGCGGACGAAGCGCTGGGTGGTGTATGCCGGCGAGGCGGACGCGAGCGCGGTGCCGCCGGAATGGCATTCCTGGCTGCATTACACGACCGACGCGCCGCTGCCGGAAACGGGCCGCAAGCCGTGGCAGAAGCCGCATCAGCCCAATCTGACAGGCACGGCGGCGAGCTATCGCCCGGCCGGGCATGATTACCAGGGCGGGACCCGGGTTGCCGCGAGCGGCGATTACGAGTCCTGGACACCGGGGTCGTAGACATGGCGACTCGCAATATTTCTGAACTTGTCGCCGGTGCCGCGGTGCTGGTCGTAACGTTCGGCTTTCTGGGGTATGCGATTGCCAACACCGGGCGGACCACAACCTCGGGCTACACGCTGACCGCGCGGTTCGATCGGATCGACGGGCTGGGGCCGGGGTCGGATGTGCGGGTGGCTGGGGTGCGGGTCGGCCGGATCAATTCGGCGCGGATCGATCCGGCTAGCTATCAGGCTGAGATCAGCTTCTCCGTGCAGTCCGATGTGAAGCTGCCGGACGACAGCTCGGCCGAAATTTCGTCTGACGGGCTGCTGGGCGGCAAGGTGCTGGCGCTCGTGCCGGGGGGCAGTGAGAAGATGCTCGGCGACAATGGCCGCATCACCATCACGCAGTCGGCGGCGAGCCTTGAGCAACTGCTCGGCAAGTTCATTTTCAACGTCAGCGACCTGGCATCCAACGTCCAGAAATCGCTGAAAGAAAACCAGCCGCAGAAGGCGCCGTGACGGCGTCTGC
>CAIQQQ010000030.1 GCA_903873995.1 uncultured Rhodospirillales bacterium | reverse complement strand
GTCGACACTAGAAACAATAGGTTAGTGGCCCGCTTTACCAGGAATTCGCCTTGCGAATTTCTGGTGCGGGACACTAGCCTCGCGAGTCGCCGTCCTGGGCGGCCAAAAAACCCGCCGCCTCAGGCGGGCCATAACATGGAGGAATACTGATGAAGTCCCTGATCGCGGGCCTGCTGGCCCTGTGCGCGGCCTTGGCACCCGACCCTTCCGCCGCTGAGACCAGCGCCTGGCCCGGCCGCATCGAGATCCTTCCCGTGAAATCCCAGACCATCGCCGTGGATGCGTTCCTGCGCGGCGAGAAGACCGGGCCCGAGGTGCTGCTGGGCGGCGAACTTCGGCTGCCGTTCGGCGCCACCGGCAAGGTGCCGGCGGTCGTGCTGATTCACGGTTCGGGCGGCATCGGTTCGGGGCCCGATATGTGGGCGCATGTGCTGAATGAGGCCGGTATCGCGGCCTTCATCCTCGACAGTTTTTCGGGCCGAGGCATCGTCTCCACGGTCGAGAACCAGGATCAGCTGAACTCGCTGTCCATGACAGTCGATGCGTATCGCGCGCTTGACGTGCTTGCGGCGCATCCGCGCATCAACGCCAACCGGATCGCCGTATGGGGCTTCTCGAAAGGCGCCGTTCCCGCCGTCTACTCCGCGGTCGAGCGGTTCCGGGCGAGCTTTGGCGGCACCAACCGGTTTGCCGCCCATGTCGGCTTCTACACGCCGTGCAACATCGCCTATACCGACGATGCCAGGATGAACCCGGTTCCGGTGCGGATGTATCATGGCAGCAGCGACGATTATGTGAACCCGGCCGCCTGCCGGGATCTGGTGGCGCGGCTGAAGGCTGGCGGCGTCGATGTGTCGCTCACGGAATATGCCGACAGCCAGCACGGCTTTGACAGCCCGACGACGCCGCCTTTGTTCGCGGTGCCCAAGGCGCAGAGCACGCGCAACTGCCGCCTGCATGAAGGGCCGAACGGTGCGATCCTGAACGCGCAGGGGCAGATCTATTCCATCAAGACCGATCCGTGCGTGGCGATCGGCGCCCATGTCGGCCACAACCCGATTGCGACCGAAGCGGTGCGGGCCGATGTGATGGCGTTCCTGACCGCGACGTTGATGAAGTAGACCGTCTCGCCAGACGATCGCGGTCGGGCTAGGGTCCGCCGGGAAACCACCCGGCGGATCCCATGGCGATTCTCATTCTCGGCATCCTGCTCTTCCTCGGCGCCCACAGCATGCCGATGGCGCGGCAGACCCGCGCCGGGCTGATCGAGAGGCTGGGCGACAAACCGTATCGTGGCCTGTACTCGTTGATCTCGCTTACCGGCTTCGTGCTGATCGTCTATGGGTTTCACACCTATCGCCAGGAAGGCTGGATCCAGGTCTGGAACCCGCCGGTCTGGACGCGCCACATCACCATCACCCTGATGTGGTTCGCCTTTGTGGCGTTTGCCGCGATGAGCCCGAAGCCCAGCCGCATCAAGGGCTGGCTGCGCCATCCGATGCTGGTGGGCATCAAGATCTGGGCGCTGGCGCATCTGTTGGCCAATGGCGATCTGGGCGGCATGATCCTGTTCGGATCATTTCTGGCCTGGGCGGTGTTTGACCGCATCTCCGTGCGCAAGCGCGGGCTCGTTGGCGGCGAGCGCCAGAGCTCGTTCATGCGTGCCGATGCGGTGGCACTCGTCGCCGGCACGGTCGTCTATCTGGCGATGATGTTCCTGCACCCCTGGCTGATCGGCGTTGCGGTGATTGGCTGAGCGACGGCAGCGGTGTCCGCCCGCATATCAGCGCGGCGGGCCGGCTTGCATGTTATCGAGGGTCAATTCCGCAAACGCCGTCGTTTGGGCTGTACCACGGCTCTGCTGGCCGAGCAGATGCAGCAGCACGCCGACACGCTCCGGCGGCAGCTCGCGGCTCAGTTCGGCCACCACAGCTGCAATGTCGTTGAGCTCGGCCTTCATCTCCGCCCAGGTCACCGGGGTCCTGTCTCCTCGCGAAGCTCCGAACGATGTTTTCATGGGCTTCCTGAACGTTTGCCAAGTCCTGGAGCAGGAAGACGTCTGATAGGCGACGCCATCCTGCTCCAGGCATTTGGTGGAACGCGTGATTCAGACCTCTCGGTGATTCCACTTTCGGTCATCACGCTCGGACGTCTAAATTTGTGACAAATCGAGACCATCTCTGTGGAGGGACGGAATCTACCTACGCCGCTCCGAAGCGCCGAATGCCTGCACGGTGGCCAAGGCGCACATCACGAACAGCGGGGCCGCGTGCATCACCAGCCGCCCGGCCTGGTAGAACTGCGTCGGTATCCGCGCGACGCCGAGCATGGCCGGAATGACCAGCAGATCGGCCCGGCGAAACAGCCCCGACCTTGTTGTCAGATGTCCCGCGACACTGATCGCTGCCAGCACCGCGGGCGGCAGGATGTTCAGCAGCACGCCGCGCGACGTGGCATACGCCGCGAGGTTCTGCCGGATCGTGTCCAGATAGCCCGACGGCATGAGCTGACAGGCGTTGCCCGGCAGATGCAGGATCAGCACCGTCAGGGCGCAGACGCACACGGCTCCAACAGCCGCGGCCGCCGGTCGCAGCATGAGCGCGCGGTCCGCCGGCACCAGGACGACGCGCAGGGACAGCCAAACCGCCAGCACCAGTGCCACTTTCTCGTTCACGCTGACCGAGACCAGCAGCGGCACGGCGCATGCGAAAGGCCTGCGAACGAGTACCAAGGCCGCTGTGATCGTCAGCAACGCCAGCGCGTCGATCGCCGTCATCTGCGTGTGCCAGATCAGGCCCAAGGCCAGCACGCCAGCTGCGAGCCCTGAGCCTGTAGAGCTTTATGGGAAAGAAAGTTGGCCTTTCGCGGGCGTTGGAGCGGTATGGGATGATCGGTATGATGCCGCGTGCACGGCAGGCCGCGCGGTTTGATTTGGCGTCG
>CAIQQQ010000029.1 GCA_903873995.1 uncultured Rhodospirillales bacterium | reverse complement strand
GCGAAGGTGACGTTCTGTTCGCCGAGCAGCACCGTGATGTCCGTGGTTTGGCGCAGTTTTTCCAAGGCGCGGGAGAGCTGTTCGAGGATCACCGGGGCGAGGCCGAGGGTGGGTTCGTCCAGGATCAGCAGGCGCGGCTGCATCATCAGGGCGCGGGCGATGGCGAGCATCTGCTGTTCGCCGCCGGAGAGGGTGCGGGCGGCCTGGGTGGCGCGGGATTTGAGGATTGGGAACAGGTCGAGCAGCCAGTCGAGTTGCTGGCTGGCCTTCTCGCGGGGCAGATGCTGGCCGCCGAGGTCGAGGTTCTCGCGGACCGACATTTCTCCGAACAGTTCGCGGCTTTCCGGGCATTGCACGATGCCGCCGCGGGCGATGGCGGCGGCCGTCTCGCCTGACAGAGGTTTGGCGTCGAACGAGATGTTGCCCTGGCTGGGCACGAGGCCCGAGATCGCATTGAAGAGTGTGGTTTTGCCGGCGCCGTTGAGGCCCACGACGGAGACGAACTCGCCGGCGCCGACATGCATCGAGACGCCTTCGAGCGCCTGGGCCTTACCGTAGAACACGCTGAGATCGTGGATGTCGAGCAGGCGATCGGACGCTTTGGTGTCGCGCGGCGGCCGGGCTGCGGTTTCGATCTTGCCGCCGATATAGACCCTTCGAACCGTCTCGTTGGTCAGCACCTCCTGTGCTGTGCCGCCGGCGACGTATTCGCCGAGATACATGGCGATCGCGCGGTCCACGAGGGCTGCGATGCCTTTGACGTTGTGGTCCACCAGCAGCACGGCGTGGCCGTCATGGCGGAAGCTCGCGATCAGCGCCGAGAAATCCCTGACCTCGCCGGCGGTGAGGCCCGCGAAGGGCTCGTCCACCAGCACCACCTTGGGATCGCGGGCGATGGCGCGGGCGAGTTCGAGACGGCGGAGATCGGCGAAAGGCAATGTGGACGGGCGGCGGTTGATGACGCCGTCCAACCCCACGCGCGCGGCGATGGCGCGGGCCTTGTCGTCTACGTGGCTGCTGGAGAACAGCTGCAGCAGGCTGTCGGGCAGCAGAGCGAGCTTGATGTTCTCCAGCACCGTCTGGCGGTGCAGCGGGCGGGAATGCTGGAACACGATGCCCACGCCCTGGCGGGCGATGCGATGGCTGGGCCAGCCGGCGATGTCCACGCCGTCCAGCTTTACGACGCCGGCATTGGGTCGCTCGATGCCCATGATGAGCTTCATCACGGTGGATTTGCCGGAGCCGTTGGGCCCGATCAGGCCGAGAATCTCGCCCGGCTCGATCGTGAAACCCATGTCCTTCACGGCGACCAAGCCGCCAAAGCGCTTGGTGAGCCCGGAGACTTCGAGGCGGGGGGCCATCAGCGGTCTCCCCGATGGAGGGCGGTGCCCAGAAAGCCGCCTGGGAAGAACAGGATCACCAGCAGCGCCACCGCGGAGACCACGAAGGTGGAGAGCTGGCCCAATGGCCGCAGGATCTCGCCGGCCACAATCAGGAAGATGGCGCCGAGCGCGGCACCCAGGATCGTACGTCGGCCGCCCATCACGGCCGCGATGATCACCTGCACCCCCACGCCGATATCCACCACGGTGCCGGGCGAGGCGGTGCCCATATAGAAGATCAGCATCGCGCCGGCGAGGCCGGAGAACAGAGCGCTGACGCAGAAGGCTGCCAGCTTGTGCTTGGTGACGTTGAAGCCCAGCGCCGCTGCCTGGATCGCGTCCTGCCCGCTGGCCTGGAGGATGAGGCCGACAGACGATCGCGACAGGCCGAACAGGATCAGTCCGCTCACGGTCATGAAGCCCAATGCCGTCCAATAGTTGGTGCCATCGTCGATCGAGATGATGTCCGGGATGTCGAGCCCGATCTCGCCGCCGGTGATGCCCGCGAACAGCACGATGGCATTCTGCAGGAGGAGGACTGCGACGAGGGTGACGAGGCCGAAATAGGGGCCGGACAGACGCAAGGCAGGTACCGCCAGCAGCACGCCACCAATAACGGCGACCAGGGCACCTGCGATCACGCAGACCCAGATCGGCAGGCCCTGATAGTGGTTGAGCAGGGCCGCAGTGTAAGCACCCAGACCAATCAGGAAGCTCGGGCCGAAATTCAACTCGCCGGCGAAGCCGAACAGCAGGTCCCAGCTCATCGCGAAAACGCCGAAATAGTAGGCGAGCGTGAGAAGGCCCAGCACATAGCCGGACACGCCCAACGGCAGCAGCGCCAGCAGCAGAGCCACCAGCAGTGGGATAGCAAAGATCCTCATCGGCGCCCCATCAGGCCCTGCGGCCTCACATACACAGCCAGGACCAGCAGCAGCAGGACCGGGATCGTCCGGATCGACGGCGAGACGACATAGGCGGTGATCGTTTCAAGATACCCCACGATATAGGCGCCGATCAGCGAGCCGGAGACGCTGCCGAGCCCGCCCAGCACCACAATCGAGAACGCGCTGGCGGTGAGGGTCCCGACATTGTCCGAACTGACACCGAGAAACGCGCCTAAGAGCACACCGGCGAGGCCGGCCAGCAGGCCGTATAGCCCCCAGACGAACAGGTAGATCTCGGAGAGCTCGAATCCCAGGAGCGTCAGCCCGCGGGGGTTGATCGAGGCGGCGAGCAGCACCTTGCCGCGGCGCGTGCGGTTGACCAGCAGCCAAAGAAGGCCGATGGCGGCCCATGACAGCACCGCCGTCAGGATCTCCTGCGCAGGCGTGCGCACACCGAGAATGCTCACAACGCCCGGAACCAGCGGCAGCACCGTCTTGGGGTTGGAGGTGAAGAGATAGGCGATCGCCTCCTGTAGCATGATCCCCCACAGGAGCGTGCCCGTGAGCACGAAGATCTCCTTCTCCTCGCGCGGGATGCGGCGGGACGACTGGATCGGCCGCACCACAAGCAGATAGGTCGCAAACGCCATTGCGACGCTGGCGGCGACACCCGCGAGTGCGCCGAGATAGGGCCCGGTGTGCAGGCTGCCGGCGGCCGCCCAGGCGATCACCGCGGCCGTCACCATCAAGGCGCCATGGGAGAGGTTCAGCACGCCGGAGACACCGAAGATCAGCGTGAATCCGATTGCACCGAGGCCATACAGGCTGCTGATGGCAAACCCGTCGATCAGGATCTGAAGAAACTGCATGATAAGGGGACCGCACCCTGGCCAGGCGCGCACCTGGCCAGGGAAGCGATGCTATTTCCCGGGCAGCTTGACGAAGGCCGGGAACACCATCTTGGCGTTGGCGATCTCGCTCGGCCACACCGTCATCTGCTTGCCGCCCTGCCACTGCACCAGCAGGCCGGACACGTATTCGGGCGACACCTTCATGGCGTGAGTGAACGGGCTCTCGCGACCGTAGAACTCCACCTTGCCGATGGTGCCGCTCCAGCTGGTCTTTTCCAGCGCATCGACCAGTTTGTCCGGATCGGTGCTGCCAGCGCGCTTGATGGCGTCGGCGATGTAATAGACCTGATCGTAGCTGGTGTAGCCGCAATAGGCCGGGGTGACGCCGTAGCGCTTCACGAAGGCGTTGGTGAACGGGATCATCTTCGGCGTCACGGCCACTTCGGGGGCGGAGACGGTCTGGTAGATCACGCCCTCGGTGGCACCATTGGTGTCCTTGTAGAACGTGGACGTGGTAGCCTGGCTGCTGATGCCGATCATCGGGATCGGCACCTGCTGGTCATGCCACTGCACCGTCGGCTGCACGCCGACATGACTGATGCCGGTGACGATGACGTCCGGCTTGAGGCCCTCGATCTTGTTGAAGATCGGCGTGAAATCAGTCGTGTCCGGCGAGAGGCGGATATGGTCAAGCACCTGGATGCCGATCTTGGGCAGGCACTTCAGGTATTCGGCATCAAGCGGGATGGTCCAGGCGGCGTCTTCGCTCATCACCACCGCGGTCTTCATGTGCAACGTGTTCACGCCCGTGACCTTAAGGCCGTCGCACACGCTGTCCGCAAGGAAGGTGGATGCCAGATAGCCGTGAAAGGTGTATTTCAGATGGTCGTAATCGTCGTGCACCCGCTGGGAGATGACGTCGCTGGCAGCACCCGGCGTGATCATCGGCAGCTTCAGGCGGCCGGACCAAGGTTCGAGCGCGAGGACAACCTCGCTGACATAGCTCGCGATGACCGCGTGCACCTTGTCCTGGTTGGCGGCGCGCTGGAAGGCGCGCACAGCGTCGGCAGCCGAGTTGTGGTCGTCGTATTCGACAATCTCGATCATGCGGCCGTTCACGCCGCCGGCCGCGTTGATCTCGTCCGCCGCGAGCTTGGCCGCCTGCGGGATGGCCGCACCGCTGATCGAGCTCACCTCGGCGATGACGCCGATCTTGATGGGGTCGGCCGCGCGCGCCACGAGCGGGGCACCAACTGACATCGCCAAAGCCGCGAGGGCCAGAATTCGTTCTGGGGTCCGCTTCATTCGCCGTCTCTCCTCATTGTCGTGGCCCGTTGATCGGGCTTCCCCAAAATGTGGTCAGAGTTCTGCGCATCTGGCAAGTGCCCAACGCATGGCCGCTGGACGACGTCTCGTTGCCGGTGTTGTCTCGTCCGCAAAGCAACGCCCGGGGGGCCAGCATGGACGTCAGACATTTCCTGTGGGAGGCACACGGCCCGGTCGCCACCATCACGCTCAACCGGCCCGAGCGGAAGAACCCACTGACCTTCGACAGCTATGCCGAACTGCGCGAGACGTTTCGTGCGCTGGTGTATCGCTCAGACATCAAGGCCGTGGTGATCACCGGCGCCGGCGGCAATTTTTGCTCCGGTGGAGACGTGTTTGCGATCATCGAGCCGCTGACGAAGATGCGTATGCCCGAGTTGCTGGCGTTCACACGCATGACCGGCGATGTGGTGAAGGCGATGCGCGCCTGCCCGCAGCCGATCATCGCCGCCGTCGAGGGCGTCTGCGCGGGTGCCGGGGCTATTCTCGCCATGGCATCTGACCTGCGTTACGCAACGGCTGAGAGCCGCACGGCGTTTTTGTTCACCCGCGTCGGCCTGGCGGGCTGCGACATGGGGGCGTGCGCGATCCTACCGCGGCTGATTGGGCAGGGGCGTGCGAGCGAGCTGCTGTTCACCGGTCGCTCCATGACGGGCGAGGAGGGGATCGCCTGGGGGTTCCACAACGCGCTGCTGCCGGTGGGCGCCGTGCTGGATCATGCGCGCGAGGTGGCGGCCAAGCTCGCCGCGGGCCCCAATTTCGCCCATGGCATCACCAAAACCATGCTGCACCGGGAATGGTCGATGGACATCGACACCGCGATCGAAGCCGAGGCGCAGGCGCAGGCGATCTGCATGGCGACCCAGGATTTCACCCGAGCGTTCGAGGCCTTCGCGGCGAAACGCGCGCCAGAGTTCAAGGGGGATTGATGCCCGATCAGAGCTTCCTGGACTGGCCGTTCCTGGACGATACCCACCGGCTGGTCGCAGCCGAGGCGGAGGACTGGGCTGCGTCGTTTCTGCGCGGCGGGCACGACGACGAGACGGATGTGGATGCCGCCTGCATCAGCCTGGCGCGGCGCATGGGTGAGGCCGGGCTGCTGCGCCACTGCCTGCCGGAGGATGGGCAGCTGGAGGTGCGCTCGCTGTGCCTGTTGCGCGAGATCCTGGCACGGCACGATCCGCTGGCGGATTTCGTGTTCGCCATGCAGGGGCTGGGCACAGGCCCGATTCAGCTGTTCGGCACAGTCGAGCAGAAGGCGCGGTTTCTGCCGCCGGTGCGCTCGGGTGCGGCGCTCGCGGCGTTTGCGCTGTCAGAGCCCGATGCCGGATCGGATGTCGCGGCGATCGCCATGACGGCGTCTCGCACCAACGAGGGCTGGCGGCTGGACGGGCTCAAGACCTGGATCAGCAATGGCGGGATCGCGGCGCATTACGTGGTGTTCGCCCGGACCGGCGAGGCGCCCGGCACGCGCGGGCTGTCAGCGTTTGTCGTTCCGGCCGACACGCCGGGGCTCACGATCGCCGAGCGCATCGACATCATCGCACCTCATCCGCTGGCGACGCTGCGGTTCGACAACTGCGTGGTGCCCGATGAGGCGCTGCTGGGCGCACCGGGCCAGGGCTTCAAGATCGCGATGGCCACGCTTGACGTATTCCGCCCGACCGTGGGCGCCGCCGCCCTCGGCATGGCGCGGCGCGCGTTCGACGAGGCGGTGTCGCGCGCGAAGGAGCGGGTGATGTTCGGCAAGCCGCTGGCCGACATGCCGATCACCCAGGCCAAGATCGCGGATATGGCCACCCAGATCGACGCCGCCGCCCTGCTGGTCTATCGCGCCGCCTGGGCGCGCGACCGGGTCGGCGGGCGGATCACGAAGGAGGCGGCGATGGCCAAGATGGTCGCCACCGAATCCGCCCAGTCCGTCATCGACAGCGCGGTGCAGATCTTTGGTGGCCTCGGCGTGCGCAAGGGCAATATTGTCGAGCAGCTGTATCGCGACGTGCGGGCGCTGCGCATTTACGAGGGGGCGACGGAGGTGCAGCAGATGATCATCGGGCGGGCGGTGCTGGCGGAGTGAGGGTTCACCCGCTGCGCGGTGCGAACCGCTTCAAGCTCGGCCTGTTCTCGACCAACGCCGATGGCGGCCTTGCGATCACCAAGGTTCCTGAGCGTTGGCCCGCCACGTGGGAGGGGATCGCTGCCTCCGCGCGCCTGGCCGATGAGGCGGGACTCGAGTTCATCCTGCCGATCGCGCGCTGGAAGGGCTTCGGCGGCGAGATCAACAGCCGAGAGACCAGCCTGGAGACACTGACCTTTGCCGCGGCGCTGTCCGGCATCACTCGGAGAATCGCGGTGTTTGCCACGGTGCATGTGCCGATGGTCCATCCGGTGTTCGCGGCCAAGGCGCTGGCGACGATCGACCAGGCCTCGGCTGGGCGCGCCGGGCTCAACATCGTGTGCGGCTGGAATCCGGCGGAGTTCGACCTGTTCGGCCTGCCGTTGATCGACGACCGCTACGACCAGGGGCTGGAATGGGTGGAGATCGTGAACCGGATCTACACCGAGCCGGCGCCGTTCGACTTTCACGGCCGGTTCTACGATCTCAAGGCGGTGTCCGGAAAACCGCTGCCGGTGCAGCACCCGCGGCCGGTGACGCTGAACGCCGCGTTCTCCCCGGTGGGGCGGGATTTCGCGGCCCGGACCGCCGATTTCCTGTTCACCACGTTCTTGGACATCGAGAGCGGCCGCGCCCACGTGGCCGACATGCAGGCGCGCGGACGGGCGCTGGGGCGCGAGATCGGAGTGTTCACCACCTGCCACATCGTGTGCCGCCCGACCCAGGTGGAGGCCTGCGATTATTACGAGCATTACGCCGTCACGATGGCCGACACCGACAGCGTGGACATCCACATGCGGGCGAAGGCGACGAACGCCGCCTCCCACGATCCGGAGACCTTTCGCCTCCATCGCAAGCGTTTTGCCGGCGGCGCAGGCACCTACCCGCTGGTCGGCACCCCGCGGCATATCGCGGACGAGATGATCCGCATGAGCGAGGCGGGCTTCGCCGGCACCACACTCTCCTTCGTGAACTTTTGCGACGAGCTGCCGTATTTCCTCGCTGAAGTGCTTCCGCTGCTGCGGGAGGCCGGTCTGCGGGGGGCGTAACACATGGGCAGCCGCGTCAGCCGGCGATGAGTGCCAGCACGCGGCAGGGGCTGCCGGAGCCGCCTGCGATCTTGAGGGGCGGGGTGATCAGAATGGCGCCGGTGGGCGGCAGCTGATCGAGATTGGCAAGGCTCGCGAGGCCGAATTTCCCGGCGCCGTGCATCATGCCGTGGCAGGGAAACGGCGGATCGAAGCTGTGCGCGGCGCCGGCATCGGTGCCCACCGTTTCTGTACCGAAGCCCGCCACATCGCGCTCCTCCACCAGGAACCGCACGCAGGAGACGTCTGGCCCTGGGCTTTGCGGCCCGGTCTCGCCGAAATTGAGGAAATCCGCCCCAGTCCGTTTCGACCATCCGGAGCGCAGCAGCACCCAGGCGCCGGCCGGAATCCGGCCATGTGCGGCCTCCCATGCCTCGACATGCGGCACCGTCAGCAGAAACCCCGGATCGACGACGCATTCGGCGGTGAAGTTCAGCACGCAGGCCGGGGCCATGAGCTTCTGGGCGGGGATGGTGTCGGTCGCGTTGTCCGGCAGGCCCTGCCCGGTGATCCAGTGGATCGGCGCGTCGAAATGGGTGCCGGTGTGTTCGCCCAGCGCGATGTTGTTCCAGTACCAGGCCGGCCCCTTGTCGTCATAGCGCGACAAGGTCTCGATGCTGAACGGCGCGGAGGGGGCGAACGGCTCGGGCAGGCCGATCACCACCGTCTCGGGCGACAAGGTCTGGCTGAGATCGACGACGCGGACGCTTCCGGAGGCCAGCCCCGCCGCCAAAACCTGCAACACATCTCCGGACATGGCCCGCTCCGCTCTTTGACCGGTCAAGTGTTGCCGATGCGGCGGGCGGGAGAAAGAGGGCTTATCGCGGCGGCGGCAGGATCGCGGTCGCCTCGATCTCCACCAGCGCCTTGGGTTCGACGAGGCTTGTGGCGCCGATCACCGCCATCGCCGGAAAGTTTCGCCCCATCACTTCGCGCCATGCCGCGCCGAGCTCGGCGGTGCAGGCACGAAACGCCGGCATGTCCGTGACATACCAGGTGAGCCTCGCGATGTCGGACGGCCCGGCGCCGGACTCGGCCAGCACGGCTGTGATGTTCAGCAGGGCCTGGCGGATCTGGGGCACCAGGCCTTCGGCAAAGGTCTCGGTCTCGTCCCAGCCAACCTGCCCGCCCGTGAGCACGATGCGGCCTTCGCCCGCCATGCCGTTCGCGTAGCCTTTTGGGCGGGGCCAACCTGGGGGCTGGAGGATGGTAAGAGTCATGGAAGTCTCCCTGCTTAAGGCATAGGTTGCGGCCGAGCATGCTTAAGGCTGGCATGGACAGACATGCGAGGGCACTCCGGCCGATGATACCTCACCAGGATTTTAACGAAATCTAGACATCGGGCTTCTAACCGTCGCGGCACAGCCCCGATTATGGTCGGTTGTTTATACCGAGAATTTTTATGATCCTGTTGGACCGGCTGAGCATCGGCACGCGCATTCTGGTCGGGTTTGGGAGCATGATCGCGATCACGCTTACGATTGCCGGGGTGGGCCATTGGGGCCTCGGTTATGTTGGAAACGCGCTTGGCAACATGGGCAGGCAGTCCGTCAATGCCGGACACGTCAATGCAGCCTTGGACGGTGAGAACAAGATCAGTGAGCTGCTGTTGAGGGCCGGCGCGACGCCGGTGGACGATTTGCGCGCCAAGGCTGCGGGCGCCTTCAGTCAGGTTCGCGAGGCCTTGATTTCGGTCAGATCGACCACGCCACCCGGCGACCGTCTGAACACCTACGTCAACGTGCTCGGCCGACTCGATGACCAGGCAAAGGGCGCCAGCGCATCCTTCGACTTGGCTGCGGCAACGAGCGCGGGGCGCGACCGCCTGCTCGTCGCGGGCGAAAAAATGTCCGCCGCCACGAATGCGTTGGTCTCTGCCTTAACCCAATTCGGATCGGGCGATGCCCGCGCGGCTGGCCACGAGGTCGACCGTGACATCCTGTTGCTCCGCACTGCAACCTTGCGCTTTATGGTCTCACCTGTTTCCGCTGGCGTCGTGGCCTTCAATGCCAATCTTCAGAAGGTGGCCAAGGACCTCAATGCCGTGGATGCATTGGGGCTGACGGCCTTGCACGCCAATTCCGCGGCCCTGCGCGCCAGCCAGACCGAGTACAGCGATGCATTCGCGGAACTCGCACGGGCGACCATTGCCCTGTCCGAGATCTACGACAAGGTCCAACTGCCCCTGCTCGCCGAATTCCGTGGGGCACTTGGCAAGGCGCAATCGGGCTTGACGCAGACCGTCGCTGGGAATGCCCAAAAGGCGGCCGGCGTACAAAATGAGGTCAGCCTGATCCAGATGATCACCGCTGGTGCAGGCGTGGTCACTGGGTTGCTGCTCGCCTTTTTCGTCGGCCGCAGCATCTCTCGCCCGATCCGCTCCCTCACCGAGACGATGCGATCCTTGGCCGGCGGCGACAGGACGGTCGTGATCACCAGCCTCAACGCGCACAATGAAATCGGCGACATGAGCCGTGCGCTGGATTTCTTCAAATCCGGTATCATCGACGCGGCCCGTCTCTCGGCCGAGCAACGCGCACAGACCGCGGCCCGGTCCCGGCGGCAGGATGCGATGGATCGACACACGATGGATTTCAGCAGCTCGGTCACCGGGGTCATGGCCGGGCTCGGAGCCGCGGCCGAAAACCTGCGCGTCGCCGCCAATGTCATGACCGAATCGACCTCGGCCATGCACAAAGATGCGTCGGGAACCGCGGAAGGGGCCAAGAAATCCTCCGCGGAACTGATTGCTGTCTCCGCCGCTGTCGAGGAGTTCACGGCCAGCGTGGGCGAGATCGCTCGCCAGGTCTCGGTGGCTGCAGAAGTCGCCAGCCAGGCGGTGGCGCGCGCCGAGGCCGGCCAGGCGACCATCCAGAGTCTTGCCGCCTCCACAGCGCGCATCGGCGACGTGGTCCGGCTGATCGACAGCATCGCCGGGCAAACCAATCTGCTGGCGTTGAACGCCACGATCGAATCGGCGCGCGCGGGCGACGCCGGGAAGGGCTTCGCGGTGGTGGCGGGCGAAGTGAAGCTGCTGGCCGGGCAGACCGCCAAGGCCACCGCCGAAATTTCCGAACAGATCGCATCGGTGCGCGCGGCGACGGACGAGACTGTGACGGCGATGAGCGACATCGGCGCCATCATCGGCCGGATGGGCGAGGTCTCTACCGCGATCTCCGCCGCCATCGAGGAACAGAGCGTCACAGTGCGCGAAATCGCTCACAGCATCCAAGGAGTAGCGGGCTCCACCGCCCAGGCAGCGGAGGCAATGGATCATGTGGTCCATGATACCGAAACCGCCGGCGGCGCGAGCCGCAACATTCTGAGCGAGGCGAACGGCATCGGGGCAGAGGCTGAACGCCTGCGCAACGAGGTTGAAACGTTCCTGCAAGCGGTGCAAAGCGATGAGCGCGACCGCCGGCAATTCGAGCGCCTGTCCGGCCAGGGTGTCACCGTGGCTTTGATCGTGGGCGGGGCGCGCACCGGCAACGTCACGATTCTGGATATTTCGCAAAGCGGCATCGCGCTGCTCTATGCGCCGACGCTCGCCAGAGGGCAGTCGGTCGAGATCGAGCTGCCTCTGGGAGGTGGGACGGTGACAGGCCGTGTGGTTCGTTCGCAAGATGGCGCCCTCGCCTTGGCGTTCGCCGAGGACAACACGACCTTCGCCCGCGTGGAGCGGATCATGGTCAGCCTTTCGGCCGAGCACGAGGCGGCCTGAGCGCTCGTCAGGGCAGCTACCCCACCATGACCTCGCCACCCGCCACCGCGATCGCCTGGCCGGTGATGGCGGCCGAGCCGTACTGTGCCAGCCACAGAACCGCTTGCGCCACCTCCTCAGGCCGGACCAGCCGGCCCAGGGGGTTGCTGCGGGCGAGTTGCGCGCGCGCCTCTTCATCGCTGCGGCCAGTCTTGGCGGCGATGGTGGCGATGGAGCGATCCACCAGCGGCGTGTCGGTGAAGCCGGGGCACACCGCGTTCACCGTGATGGACGTGCGCGCAAGTTCCAGCGCAAGCGCGCGGGTCAGGCCGACCACGCCGTGTTTCGCTGCGACATAGGCGGCTACGTAGGGATAACCGATCAGCCCGGCGGTGGAGGCGACGTTGATAATGCGGCCGGACCCCGCCTCGCGCATCGCGGGCAGCACCGCCTGGGTGACCAGAAACGTGCCGGTGAGGTTGGCTGAAAGGGTTGCATTCCAGGCGTCTTGCGTGAGGGCTGCAAACGGGCCGCTTTGAACCTCGCCGGCGTTGTTCACTAGGATGTCCACCCGGCCCCAGGACCGTGCCAGGCCGCGGAAGATCGCGGCCGCATCGGTGACGTCGAACCCGTCGATCGCACGGGCGGTTTCGCCAAGTTGCGTGGCCAGCGCCTGGAGTGGGGCCGCGCGCCGGCCACACAGGGAGACATGCGCGCCCTCGGCGGCGAACGCAGTCGCGATTGCAGCGCCGATCCCAGTGCCGGCGCCCGTCACCAGCACGTGCCTGCCCGCGAACCCGCTCAAACGGGCCGTGCCGCGCGTTCAAGGCCGGTTTCGTATTGCCGCTTGCCGGACAGGTACTGCTTCGGCCACGGCACCGATTGCACGCCGATCTTCGCCGCCTCGTGCAAGGTCCAGGCGGGGTCGGCCAGATGCGGGCGCGCGACGGCGCACAGATCGGCCCGGCCGGCGGCGATGATCGAGTTGACCTGATCGGCTTCCGAGATCGCGCCCACGGCGATGGTCGGCACGCCGACCTCGTTGCGGATGCGATCGGCGAACGGGGTCTGATACATGCGACCATAGACCGGGTGGTCGTCGCTCCAGACCTGGCCGGAGGAGCAATCGATCAGATCGGCGCCGGCGGCCTTG
>CAIQQQ010000028.1 GCA_903873995.1 uncultured Rhodospirillales bacterium | reverse complement strand
GTCTTGCCGGCGCCGTTGCGACCGAGCAGGGCCAGCAGCGCGCCTTCGCGCAGGGTGAAGGAGACGCCGTGCAGCACGTGGCTGTCGCCGTAGAAACTGTTCACCGCCTCGAAGCAGAGCGCATCAATGGCCAAGATAGACCTCCCTTGTGCGCGGATCGGCGATCACCTCGGCGCGGGTGCCCTCGACGATGACCTCGCCGAAATTGAGGAGCGTGATGCGATCGGCGAATGCCAATGCCACGTCCATGTCGTGCTCGATGAGGATGATGGTGACGTCGCGGGGGATGCCCTCCAGCAGCAGGCGGACGGTCTCGCGCTCCTCGGCGGAGAGGCCAGCCAATGGCTCGTCCAGCAACAGGACCTTGGGGGACTGGGCGAGCGCCATGGCGAGTTCGAGGCGGCGGCGTTCGCCGTAGGAGGTTTCGGCCACGCGGCGGTTCGCGGCGTGGCCGAGGCCCACGCGCGTCAGTGCCACGAGCGCCTGGTCGTGCAGGCCAGTGCTGCGCGACAGCCCGCCCCAGACCGACCAGCCGCCGCCTTGCGTGCCCAGCAATGCGAGGACGACGTTGTGCAGCAGCGTGTCGTTCGGAAACAGGGTCAGCACCTGGTAGGTCCGGCCCAGGCCGAGCCTCACGCGCGCCTTTGTGGGGAGCGTCGTCATGTCGGTGCCGAACAGGCGGATGGTGCCGGCGTTCGGGAGGAAATCGCCGGCGATCTGGTTGAACAGGGTGGTCTTGCCCGCGCCGTTGGGGCCGATCAGCAGGCGGCGTTCGCCCGCCATGACCCGCAGCGAGAGGTTGCGCGTGGCGACCAGACCGCCGAACTGCTTGTGCAGACCTATGATTTCGAGTGCGGGTGCGGTCATGCGCGCAGCCTTTCCCACAGGTCACGAACGCCCGGGACCAGGCCGCGCGGCATGAGCGAGACGACCACGATGAAGGTGAGGCCCAGCAAGGAGTACCAGCGATCGACATAGGAGCTTACCACCGTCTTGATCGCCGTGATGATGACGGCACCCACGACCGGCCCCGCGAGGGTGCCGGCGCCGCCGAGGACGACCATCAGCAGCGCCTCGGCCGATTGCGGCAAGGACAGCGCCTGCGGGCTGACATACTGGTAGTCCAGGCAGTAGAGCACGCCCGCGACCGAGCCCCAGAAGCCGGCGATCACGAATCCGGCGTAGCGGATACGCCAGACGTCGTGGCCGAGCATGCGCATCCGCCGCGGCTGGTCGCGGGTGCCGCGCAGGCAGGCGCCGAACGCCGAGCGGTCGAGATGCCACAGACAGATCAGGGCTGCGAGCAGGCAGACGGCCACCACGGCGTAGAACGGCAAGGGGGCTTGGAGATCGATCCCGAGCAGCACAGGGCGGCCGGGCATGCGCAGGCCGTTGTCACCGCCGGTCAATGCGACCCAGCGATAGGCCACGCCCCACATCACCTGCCCCAGGGCCAGCGTGATCATCAGGAAGCCGAGCCCGCTCGCCCGCAGCGCCAGCAGGCCAAACAGAGCTGCGGTTAAGGTGCCAATCAGCAGGGCCACGATCACGCTCGGCAGCGGCGGCCACCCCGCCTGCACGGTGAGCCACGCCACCGCATAGGCCGGCAGGCCGAGATAGACGGCGTGGCCCAGCGACGTCATGCCAGCCTGGCCGATCAGGATATCGAGGCTCAGCGCCAGGATGGCGAACACCAAGGCGTGGGTCGCGATGCCGAGATAGAAGCCGTCAGGCAACAGAACAGGCAAGCAGGCCAGCGTCAGGGCGACCAGTGCGAAACCGAGGATCGGCGAGAGCTTCATCGCAGGACGCGCCCGAACAGACCGGTGGGCTTGACCGCCAGGACCACCACCATCGGCAGAAACAGCACCACGTAGGCGAGGTCTGGAAACAGCGCGGTGCCGAAATTGTAGATCGCGCCGACGATGAGACTGCCGACCAGCGCACCCGGGAGGCTGCCGACGCCGCCAAGGATCACCACCACCAGGGCCAGCGGCAGCATTTCGGCATCAAGACCGGGATAGGCCGACAGGATCGGGCCGCCGATCACGCCACCGAAGCCGGCCAGGAAGGCGCCGAGGAAGAACACGGCTGAGAACAGGAACGAGACACGAATACCGACGCTGCGCGCCATCAGCCGATCGTCCACACCGGCGCGGATCATGGCGCCGAGCCGGGTGCGGTCCAGCAGGATCCAAAGGGACGCGGCCGTCGTCAGCGCCACGCCGAGCACGACGAGCCGCCAGCCGGGAAAGGCAAACCCCGCAAGGAACACCGGCGGGCGCAGCGAGCGCGGCGCTGCCAGCGGCATCGGGTCACCGCCGAAGCCCCACAGGCACAGATCGGCGATGATGAAGGCCACACCCAAGGTTACCAGCACCTGCGCCTGTTCGTTGCCGGCGAGGCGACGCAGCAGGATCGCCTCCAGCGCCACACCCAGCAATCCGACGGCAAGGCCCGACGCGAGGGCGGCCAACCAAAAGTTCAGGCCGTTGGCCAGAGCTGTGGCGCCGAGATAGGCGCCCAGCATGAACAGCGCGCCATGGGCCAGATTGGGGATCCGCAACAGCCCGAAGATGAGCGAGAAGCCGGCCGACAGCATGAACAGCAATCCGCCCATCGCCAAACTGTTGAGGCTCTGGATGACCCAAAACTGCATCGAGATCAGGCTTCCAGGAACCGCGCCACCGGGTAGTCACGCGAATAGACCGGATTGGCCAGGAACTCCTTGGGGTTGTAGGTCCAGAACTGGCTGACGTCCGGATAGGTCTTGATCACGGTGTTGATGTAGCGGCTGCCCTTCTTCTCCACGCGGCGGATGAAGACGTTGCCGGTCGCCTGGCCGTATTCGTCAAAGCGCAGCGTGCCGCGCACCGTGTTGGGCACGACGTTGGCGTGGATGGCGTGCATGAGCGCCGCGCGGTCGTCGATGTTGCCGCCGGTGGTCTTGAGCGCTGCCTCCAGCACCGCGCCGAGCACGGCGGGGCCGCCGGAGTAATAGCCGGGATCGACCTTGTAGTCGCGCTGCATGCCGGCCACGAATTCCTTGTTGGCAGGATTGTCGACCTGTGCCGAATACCAGTTGGCGGTGATGATGCCGAGCGCGTCGTCGCCGGTCTGCTGCAGGATGGCCTCATCCATCGCCGTCATGCCGCCGATCAGCGGGATCTTGCCGCCGAGGCCGTATTCGTTGAACGCCTTGGTGAAGCGAAAGCCGTTCGAGCCGGCGAAGGACATGAACACGGCGTCGACGTTGGATTTGATCTGCGAAATGTAGGTGCCGTAATCGGGCGCGTTGAGCGGCGACCACAGCTTCTGCACCACCTTGCCGCCATTGTCCTCGAACACGCGCAGGAAGGCGCCGTTCTGCTCATGGCCGAAGGCGAAGTCGTCGCCGATGATGGTCATGCGCTTGTATTTCAACTCGGTGGCGGCGTAATGCGCGATGGCGTGAGCACATTGGCCGGAGGACGAGGTGGCGCGCACGAACCAGGGGCTGGCGATGCGCTGGCACATGTCCTCGGCGGCGGCGACGCCGAGCACGGGGATCTTCTGGGCATTCGTGTAGTCGCTGATCGCAAGTGCCTCGAAGGCTGCGACCGGGCCCAGCAGCAGATGCACCTTGTCGCGCTCGACCAACTCCTGCGCCTTGGTGCGGGTGGTGGCCGGCGAGCCTGCGGTATCGGCCACGATGAGCTTCACCTCGCGGCCGGCGATCTTGCCGCCGTTGAGCTTGAGCCACAGGACCATGCCCTGTTCCATCTGGATGCCGCCGGCGGCGAGAGGGCCGGTCTTGACGGTGAGGAAGCCGAGGCGGATCGGCTCGTCGGCACGGGCGGTGTTGGCGGTCGCCGCGATCCCCACAGCGCCGGCGGCCGTCTGCAGCAATCCTCTGCGCGATACGATCATCTTGGAATTCTCCCGTTGTTGAGCCCCGGTCTGCGCCGGGTGCGGCTTTCAGCGAATTGAAACGATGGTGTGACGTTCAGGCCGCGGCCGCAACCCGCACCGGCATGGCACCCACGAGCGGCATCACCTTTTCGGCCATCAGCACCATCGAGCGGCGCGCGAGATCGCGGTCCGCCCAGTCATGCCCGGCGTACAGCAGGGTGCCGAAATCGCCGACCTCGTCACGGAACGCCGCGATCTTGTCGGCGACCTGGGACGGCGTGCCGTACAGCACCAACTCCTCGCACACCCCGTCCACCGTCACACTGTCATCGTGTGCGTTGCGGTCTTTCTTGAACAGCTCGGAGCGCTTCGCCTTCTTCATCTTCTGGACGAGCTGGCTGTAGTAGAAACGATACGGGCTGTTGGGACCTATCGCGTAGTCACGCGCGGTCGCCTCGTCATCGGCCACGAAGATGCTCTTGGCCACGCGCCAGTTGCCCGGATCGACGGCGCGCCCACCCAGCTGGCAGCCCTCGACATAGCTGGGCCAATGCGTCTTGACCCATTGCGGCATCAGGAAGTTGGCCGAAATCGGTTCCCACCCGCGCGCCGCCGCCTGGGTAACGCCCTTGGAATAGGGGGCGACCACGGTGCAGATGATCGGCGGGTGCGGGCGCTGGAACGGCTTGGGCAGGATGCCCTGGCCGATCTCGGGCAGCATCGTCCGCTCGGTGGAGATGTTCCAATACTTGCCCTTGATGTTGTAGGGTGGCTCGGAACGCCAGATCTCCAGCACCTGGTCGATGCATTCGACGAACATTTCGAGGCGATTCTGATCGAAGGTGCCGAACGCCTCGGCGTCGGACGGCAGGCCGCCGGGGCTGATGCCGAAGTTGAACCGGCCGTCCAGCAGATGGTCGAGCATGGCGATCTCGGCAGCGACCCGGGCGGGATGGGTGTTGGGCATGTTCACCGTGCCGGTGCCGAGCCGCATCTGCTTGATATGGCCGACCAGCGTTGCCAGGAACACCGCGCAGGAGGTGATGTTCTCTGCCTGGTCAGTGGCGTGTTCGCCGCAATAGGCTTCGGTGAAGCCGAGCTCGTCCGCCAGGATGAACGCCTCGCGATCCTCCCGCAAAGACTGGCGCCAGTCCTTGTCGAGCGGGTGGATCGGCATGGTGAAGAAACCGAGATGCATCCTGGACCCCCGCAATCTTATACTTGCCGCCACGCTAGAGCGGAAAAACGTCTCGTCAATCAGGCGCCGGTCTGGGGCACGAAACCGGCGGCAAGGATGCCGGCTGTGCAGCACGCCTCGTCCTGATCGGAGGTGTCGCCCGAGATACCGACGGCGCCGACCAGGTCACCCGTTTGGGTCTTGATCAGCACACCGCCCGGGACCGGCATCATCCGCCCACCGGTTGCCGCTGCGAGGCCCGTGACGAAGCTTGGATTGGCAGCGCTGCGGGCAAGGAACTCACGCGAGCCGAAACCCATGCCGAGCGAACCCCAGGCCTTGCCGAAGGCGATGTCGTAGCGGGCGATGCCGGAGCCATCCTGGCGCTTGAAGGCCACGAGATGGCCGCCGGCGTCGAGCACCGCGACGGTCAGGGGCGCGAGCCGGCGGGCCATGCCCTCGCGCAAGGCAGCCTCGATGACGATGTCGGCAAGGGCGAGGGTGAGCTTTGCGGGGGACGCGGCATGGTCGGCCTTTTCGGCCCAGTGGGCGGCAGCGAAGGCGACCTCGCGGCTGCCATGGCCGGCGGCGGCGATCGCGTCATAGACCGCGAGCGTGCGGCGGACGAGCGGCAGGTCGAGCCCGCGGGCGGCGGCCTCCTCCAGCATGGTGCGCTGGTCCTTGCGCACGCCGTCCAGATCGAAGCCGGGTGCCACGCTGGTGTCGCCAACCAGGCAGCGCACCATCGCGGCCGGGTTGACGCGCAGGGCCGTGGCCGCGCCCGAGGTGTCCGCGAACAGATCGACCAGCCAGGCGGGGTCATGGCCGAGATGGCGGACCAGCGACATCGCCTCGCCCAGCGCCTGCCAATACATTCCGAGCGGCAGGTTGATGGCGAGCTTCATGGCGGCACCGGCGCCAACCGGGCCGATATGCTCCACGCGGCGGCAGATCTGGTCGAGCACGGGCCTGGCGCGGGCGAAATCCTCGGCCGATCCGCCGACCATGCCGATCAGCTTGCCGGTGCGGGCCGGGCCCACGGTGCCACCCACGGGGCATTCGATGAAGGCGCCGTGGCGTTCTGCGACCAGTTTGGCCAGCGCCTGCTCCACCTCCGGGCGGACGGTGCTCATCTCGACGATCAGCTTGCCGGTGAGGTCAGCCGATAGGATGCCGTCGATGTCGTGAAACACATGCTCCAGCGCCACGGCGTCGAACACGATCACAAGGGCGATGTCGACAGCGGCGATCAGGGCGGCGGGGGTTGCGGCGAGGGTGGCGCCGGCTCTCACGAGCGCCTCGGCCTTGCCGGGCGAGCGGTTCCACACCACGAGGCTGTGCCCGGACTCGGACAGGCGTTCGGCCATCGCGGTGCCCATCCGGCCGAGCCCGATCATTCCGATGCGCATGATGTGTTACCTTTGCTTCCCTTGCCGGTAGCTATCATACGTCGCTCAAGGGCAGACAAGGGGGGCAGCGTCTTGGCCAATGTGATCGGAATCGTGGGGTTGGGGATCATGGGCGGGGCGATGGCGCGCAACCTGCTGGCTGGCGGCTGGCGGGTGGTGGGGTTTGACACCGATGCGGCCAAAATGGCCGAGCTGGCGGCTGTGGGGCTGGAGCCCTGCGCCAGTGTGGCGGCCATGGCCAGCCAGACGCGCGCGATCCTGACCAGCCTGCCCTCGGCCCGCGCGGTGCTGGCGACCGCCGAGGCGATCGCTGCGTCTCTTACCGAGGGGCGCGTGGTCGTGGAGGCGAGCACGCTGTCTTTGCCGGACAAACTGGCCTTCGCCGATGTGCTGACAAAGGCAGGGCACACGCCGCTGGATTGCCCGATCAGCGGCACCGGCGCGCAGGCGGCGGCGCGGGACCTGGTGATCTATGCCAGCGGTGACAGCGACGCGATCGCCGCGCTCCGGCCGTGCTGGGCGGCGTTCACCAAGGCGGTGCATGACGTGGGCGCGTTCGGCAACGGCACGCGCCTGAAGCTGGTGGCGAACCTCCTGGTGGCGATCCACAACGTGGCAACCGCGGAGGCGATGGTGCTGGGCATGAAGGCGGGGCTCGATCCGGCGCAGGTGGCAGCGCTGATCCCGGGCGGGGCCGGCAACTCGCGCATCTTCGAGCTGCGCGCGCCGATGATGGCCCGGGACGATTACTTGCCGGCCACCATGAAGGTGGATGTGTGGCAGAAGGACATGGACGTGATCGGGCGGTTTGCGGCGGAGCTGGGAGTGCCCACGCCGACCTTCAGCGCGACCCTGCCGATCTATGCGGCCGCGATGGCGCAAGGGCTGGGCGGGTCTGACACGGCCGCGGTGTGCGCGGTGCTGGAGCAGATGGCCGCTGTGGTCCGTTCATGACGGGTCCCTTCCCAGGGGGGCTGGGATGGGCTTGAGTGTGCCACCCGAAAACCTATGGGAGAGTTTCATGTTCAAGAAATCGCTGATCGGCACGCTGGCGATGGCCGCCGTGCTGGCGGGCGGCGCAGCCCAGTCCAAGACGCTGGTCTATTGCGCCGAGGGCTCGCCTGAGAACTTCAACCCGATGATCAACACCACGGGCACGACGTTCAACGCGAACCGCCCGATCTACAACCGCCTGGTGGAATTCAAGCCGGGCACCACCGAAGTCGGGCCGGGCCTGGCCGAGAGCTGGACGGTGTCGCCCGATGGGCTGACCTTCGTCTTCAAGCTGCGTCACAACGCCAAGTGGCAGAGCAACAAGAGCTTCAAGCCGACCCGTGGCTTCAACGCCGATGACGTGATCTTCAGCTTCGAGCGGCAGTGGAAGGACAGCAACCCGTATCACAAGGTCTCGGGCGGCGGGTATGACTACTTCAACGACATGTCCATGCCGGACCTGTTGGCGTCGATCGACAAGGTGGACGACTACACCGTGCGTTTCGTGCTGAAGAAGCCGCAGGCGCCGTTCCTGGCGAACCTCGCGATGGACTTCGCCACCATCCAGTCCGCCGAATATGCCGATGTGCTGATGAAGGCCGGCAAGCCGGAGCAGATCGACCAAGAGCCGATCGGCACCGGGCCGTATGAGTATGTGCAGTATGTCCGCGACGCCACGATCCGCTACAAGGCGTTCCCGGGCTATTGGGGCACGAAGCCCAAGATCGACACCCTGGTCTATTCGATCAACAAGGACCCGGCGGTTCGTCTGGCGAAGCTGCGCGCCAATGAGTGCCAGATCTCGTTTGGGCCGCTGCCGGCGGACCTTCCGGGAATCAAGGCGGACAAGAACCTGCAGCTGATCAGCCAGGCCGGCCTCAACATCGGCTATCTGGCGTTCAACAACACCAAGGCGCCGTTCACGGACCAGAAGGTGCGTGTTGCGATCAACATGGCGATCGACAAGAAGGCCATTCTGGACGCGGTCTATCAGGGTGCCGGCACGCCGGCGAAGAACCTGATCCCGCCGACTCTGTGGAGCTACAACACCAAGGTCGAGGACTTTAAATACGACCCCGCGGCGGCGAAGAAGCTGCTGGCGGAGGCCGGCTTCCCGGACGGGTTTGAGACCGATCTCTGGGCGATGCCGGTGCAGCGGCCGTATAACCCGGATGCGCGCCGGATTGCCGAGCTGATGCAGTCCGATCTCGCGAAGGTGGGGATCAAGGCGAAGATCGTCTCGTACGAGTGGGGCGAGTATCGCAAGCGCGTGCAGAACAGCGAGCATGGCATGGCGCTGCTCGGCTGGACCGGGGACAATGGCGATCCGGACAATTTCTTCGTGCCGCTGGCCGGCTGCGCTGCTGCCCGCGTTGGCGGCGGGTCGGCGTCGAAGTGGTGCAACAAGGAGTTCGAGGGCATCGTGCAGAAGGCCGCCGAGGTGACCAACCAGGCCGAGCGCACGAAGCTTTATGAGCAGGCCCAGGTGATCATGCATCGCGAGGCGCCGTTCTACCTGATCGCACATTCGGTGGTGTTCCTGCCGATGCGCGCCAACGTGACCGGGTTCAAGCTGAGCCCGCTCGGCTCGTTCGAGTTCAACAACGTCGACCTGAAGTAACGATCGGGTGCTGCGTTTTCTTCTTGGCCGCGTGACGCTGATATTGCCGACCTTTGTCTGCGTCACGTTGGCCAGTTTTCTGCTGATCCATGCCGTGCCTGGCGATCCGATCGAGGTTCGGGTCGGCGAACACGGGATCGCGCCCGAGCGGTTGGCGATGCTGCGCCACCAGTTCGGGCTTGATCAGCCGCTGTGGAAACAGTTCCTGGACTACGAAACCCAGCTCGCCCATGGCGATCTGGGCAACTCGGTGGTAACCCATGCCTCGGTGTGGGACGAGTTTCTGACGCTGTTCCCGGCCACGGTGGAGCTTGGCGTGTGCGCGCTGATCTTTGCCCTGGTCGTGGGGCTGCCGTTGGGGGTGATCGCGGCCGTCCGGCGTGGGACGGCGTTCGATTACGGGTTGATGGGTGTTTCGGTCACCGGCGCCTCCATGCCGATCTTCTGGTGGGGGCTGATGGTGATTTTGGTGTTCTCGGTGTTTCTCGGCTGGACCCCGGTGTCCGGCCGGATCGGGGATGCGTTCTTTGTCGAGCCCTGGTCGGGCTTCATGCTGATCGACAGCTGGTATTCGGATGACGAGGGGGCGGTGTGGTCCGCCCTCACGCATCTGATTTTACCGACCATCGTGCTGGGCACCGTGCCGCTGGCGACGATCGCGCGGATGACGCGATCGTCCATGCTGGAGGTGCTGGGCGATGATTTCATTCGCACCGCACGCGCCAAGGGGCTGTCACCGCTGCGGGTGGTGGTGGTGCATGCGCTGCGCAACGCGCTGATCCCGGTGGTGACCGTGGTGGGCCTGCAGGTGGGCGGGCTGATGGGCGGGGCGATTTTGACGGAGACGATCTTCGCCTGGCCCGGCATCGGCCATTGGCTGGTAGAGGCGATCCAAAGGCGCGATTATCCGGTGCTGCAGGGCGGCACCTTGGTGATCGCGGTGCTGGTGATGGCGGTGAATCTGGGTGTGGATGTGACCTACGGCTTTCTCAATCCGCGCATCCGCAAATGAGGGATTTCTGGCGGAGCTTTTCGCAGAACCGGGGTGCGGTGCTCGGTCTGCTGCTGATGGTGGGTCTGATCATCCTGGCCGTGACGGCGGATATCGCTGCCCCCTTTTCACCGATTGAGCAGTATCGTGACGCATTCCTGGCCCCGCCGGTGTGGATGGAGGGTGGTTCGTTTCGCTATGTGCTTGGCACCGACGATGTCGGGCGCGACATTCTCTCGCGGCTGATCTTTGGCGCGCGGCTGTCCTTGATGATCGGGTTCATGGTGGTGGCGCTGGCGCTGTCGGTTGGCACCACCTTGGGTCTGGCCGCGGCGTTTGCCGGCGGGATCGTGGACATCGTGATCATGCGGCTGATGGACGTGATCCTGGTGTTTCCGAGCCTGTTGCTGGCGATTGTGATCGTGGCGATCCTGGGGCCGGGCCTGTTCAATGCGATGCTGGCGGTGTCGGTGGTGATCCTGCCGTCCTACACGCGGCTGGTGCGGGCATCGGCTTTGTCCGAGCTGGCGCGGGATTATGTGAAGGCGACGCGAAGTGCGGGTGCCGGGACGCTGCGGCTGATGTTCGCCGTGGTGCTGCCGAACTGCCTCGCACCCTTGATCGTGCAGGCGTCGCTTGGGTTCTCCAACGCCATTCTGGATGCGGCGGCTTTGGGGTTCCTGGGGCTTGGCGCGCAGCCGCCGACGCCCGAATGGGGAACCATGCTGGCCGGCGCCTTGCAGTATTATCAGCGTGCCTGGTGGGTGCTGGCCTTTCCGGGCCTGTCCATCCTCATCACCGTGCTGGCGTTCAACCTTTTCGGGGACGGGCTGCGCGATGCGCTGGACCCGAAGCTCAAGCGATGACGGCGCTTCTGGAGATCCGCAACCTGGCGGTGGAGTTCACCACCTCCCTTGGCGCATTCCGCGCGGTGGACGGCGTGGATATGAGCGTGAACG
Source organism: uncultured Rhodospirillales bacterium (assembly GCA_903873995.1). Classification (GTDB taxonomy): domain Bacteria; phylum Pseudomonadota; class Alphaproteobacteria; order Acetobacterales; family Acetobacteraceae; genus CAIQQQ01. The sequence goes on along the minus strand of CAIQQQ010000028.1, from coordinate 3,618 downwards.
CCGGCGAGATCCTGTGCGTGGTGGGGGAGAGCGGATCGGGCAAATCCGTCTCGATGCTCGCGGTGATGGGGCTGATCGCGTTTCCCGGGCGGGTGAGCGCCGATGTGCTGCGCTTTGATGGCGTGGATCTGCTGGGGCTGTCGCCCAAGGCGCGGCGGAAGCTGGTGGGGCGGGACATCGCGATGGTGTTCCAGGAGCCGACCACCTCGCTCAATCCGTGCTACCCGGTGGGCTGGCAGATCGCCGAGAGCCTGCGCGCGCATGACATGGTACGCGGCCGGAAAGCCACGCGGGAACGGGTGGTGGAGCTGCTGGACCAGGTGGGCATCCCTGCCCCCGAAACCCGGCTCGGCGCGTTTCCGCACCAGCTTTCGGGCGGCATGAACCAGCGCGTGATGATCGCCATGGCGATTGCGTGCAACCCGCGTCTGCTGATCGCCGACGAGCCGACGACGGCGCTGGATGTGACGATCCAGAAACAGATCCTCGATCTTCTCGTCCGGCTGCAGCGTGAGCGGGGCATGGCGATGGCACTGATCACGCATGACATGGGCGTGGTGGCCGAGACGGCGCACCGGGTGCAGGTGATGTATGCCGGGCAGATGGTGGAGGAGCAGACCACAGATGCGCTGTTTGCCACCCCGCATCATCCCTACACCGAGGCATTGCTGTCCGCCCTGCCGGAACGGGCGGTGGGGGCTGCGCGCCTGCCGACCATTCCGGGCACGGTTCCCGGGATCGGCGACCGGCCGGACGGGTGCCTGTTCAATCCACGTTGCGGCTTTGCCGACGATCTGTGCCGCGCGCAGGTGCCGGCGCTGACCGGGGTTTTGGCGCAGATGGGGCCTCGTGTGCGGTGCTTCCATCCGCGGGGAGAGCCGGCATGAGTGTTGTCATGCAGGCGACCGACATCACGCGCCATTACAAGGTCGGCGGCGGGCTGTTCAGCCGGGCCGGCGTGGTGAAGGCGGTGGATGGGGTGTCGTTCACCCTTGAGGCCGGGCACACCCTGGCGGTGGTGGGGGAAAGCGGCTGCGGCAAGTCCACGCTCGCACGGGTGGCGACGATGCTCGAGAAGCCGAGTTCCGGCGTGCTGCGCATCGATGACCAGGAGCTGCGGCCCGACACCGAGGGTGTGCTGGGCCGACAGGTGCAGATGGTGTTTCAAAACCCCTACGGCTCGCTGAACCCGCGCAAGACGGTGGGGGCGATCCTGATGGAGCCATTGTCGATCAACCGGCGCGGCGACATGAAGGCGCGCGAGGAAGCGGCGCGGGCGATGATGGCCAAGGTGGGCCTGCGGCAGGACCAGTTCGGCCGCTATCCGCATATGTTCTCCGGCGGGCAGCGGCAGCGCATCGCGATTGCGCGGGCGTTGATGCTGGGGCCTGCGGTGGTGGTGGCGGATGAGCCGGTGTCAGCCCTCGATGTGTCGATCCAGGCGCAGGTACTGAACCTGCTGATGGATCTGCAGGACGAGTTCCGGCTCGCCTATCTGTTCATCAGCCATGATCTGGGCGTGGTGCGCCACATCGCGCGCGATGTGATGGTGATGTATCTCGGCCGGCCGGTGGAGTTTGCGTCGAAGGACGAGCTGTTTGCCCGGCCGCGGCATCCATACACCCAGATGCTGCTGGCGGCGACGCCGTCTGTGGACCCGGCGCATCGCAAGGTGTCCGTCGCGATTCGGGGGGAGCTGCCTTCGCCGCTCAATCCGCCGCCGGGGTGTGCGTTCGCGTCTCGGTGTCCGTTGGCGGATGGGCTGTGCCGGGAGGTTCGGCCGGAGCTGGTGGGCGGGGTTGCCTGCCATCATGTCTGAGGGGTCGCGAGGCCCGATGTTTCTCGACCGAGCCACGGGGGCCGCATGACGCTTTCGAATCATACAATCTTCATCACATCCCCGCTCGAGCCTGAGCATGTCGAGCGGCTGCGCGCGGTCGATCCGGCGCGGGTGACGGTGCTGTTTGAGCCCGATCTGCTGCCGCCCGTGCGCTACATCGCCGATCACAAGGGGGCGGCGTTTCAGCGCGACGCGGCGCAGACCGCGCGGTTCCTGGCGGCGTTGGGTGCTGCAGATATCCTGTTCGATCTGCCGAGTGCAGAGGACCTGCCCTATGCCACGCGCCTGCGCTGGGTGCAGACGACGAGCACCGGCGTGGGGCCCGCCGTGGCGCGGCTGGGGCTTGACCGGACGGAGGTGGTGGTGACGACCGCGCGCGGCGTGCATGCCGGGCCGCTCGCCGAGTTCGTGTTCATGGCACTGCTCGCGCATTTTCGCGATCTGAAGCGGCTGGAGGCGGAGCAGCGGGCGCATCGCTGGGTGGCGTATTGCGGCGAGGAGATCGCGGGGCGGACCTTGGTGGTGATCGGTGCGGGCGATCTCGCGCGCGGGACGGCGCGTATCGCCCAGGCTTTGCGGATGAGGGTGGTGGCGGTCGCGCGCGACGTTTCCAAGACCCGGCCGGACGGACTGTTCGACGAGGTCGTGCCGGTCTCCGATCTGCACGCGGCGCTGGCGCGGGCCGATGCCGTGGTGGTGACGGTGCCGCACACCGCCGACACCGCCGGCATGATGGGGGCGGCCGAATTCGCTGCCATGCCCAAAGGCAGCGCCTTCGTGAACATCGGCCGCGGCACTGTGATCGACGAGCAGGCGCTGATCGCGGCCCTGCGGTCGGGCCATCTTGGCTACGCCGCCCTCGATGTCACGACCATCGAGCCGCTGCCGGCCGACAGCCCGCTGTGGGACATGGACAACGTGCTGATCTGCCCACATTCGGCGAGCACGGTGCGCAGCGAGAACCAGCGGATCATGGATATCTTCTGCGACAACCTGCGGCTTTATCTTGCCGGCCGGCCGTCCGAGATGCGCAACATCCTGGATATGAACCTGCTTTATTGATCTCGACGCAGCAGCGCCGAGGCAAGGCCGATCACATATCGGTGAAAAGACGGTATCGCTCGCTTGCGCGCCTTGACGACACCGCTACGATTCCAATTCGGACGGTTGTCTGGGCGGCGAAACCATCATCATTGATCGCCGGCCGAAACGGGGGTCCTGTTCCTGGATGCGCCGCGCAGATGAGATGTGTCGTTCCATGTCGGATGGAGTGAATAGCCGATGAGTACATTCGAGGTGCCCGAATACCCGAATTGCCTGACCCCGCAATATTGGGACAAGAAGAAGGGTGTGTTTGCGAAGATGGCGGGCGAGACCGGAATCGGTGTGTCGTTGACGAAGCTCCAGAAGGTGTTCGACGCGACAGACTGGAAGACCATTCAGGTGTCTGATCGCAAGCCGAAGATCAACGATTTCAAGCTCGATGCCTGGGAGAAGACCTGCAAGGAGGCCGCCGCTGTCGGCGTTAAGGAACTCGGCAAGCTGCGCGATGCCGCTTATGAGACCCGCGACCTGGCCAAGGAGACGGCCGCGAAGTTCAAGAAGAACAAGCTGATCCCGAAATCCGCGGTCGTGCTGTGTGAGGAAATCCAGACCGCGGCCGATCATCTCGGCGTCGGCTGCAATCCGAACTCGATCTCCGGCTACGTCGCCGAGGAATACAAAAGCGGCCGCGCCTGGCTCGACCTGACGGTAAAGCTGATGAAGGACGGCGGCCT
>CAIQQQ010000027.1 GCA_903873995.1 uncultured Rhodospirillales bacterium | reverse complement strand
TGGCCGATACCCTTGGCGATCTCTTCCACCCGATCCAGATCGTCGGTGAAGGTGTCGTCGTCGAAGAAGAATTCCTTCACCTGCGGGAACTTCGCCTTCGCCGCGCGGATTTCGGCGGCGACATGCTCGGGCGTGCGGGTGCGGTAGACGTGCCCGCCCACGGTCTGCGGCCAGAGGCAGAAGGTGCAGCGGCTTTTGCAGCCGCGGCCCGTGTAGATCGAGACGTAGGGGTGCTTCAGGTAGCCGATGAAGTAGTCCTCGATGCGGAGATGCTTCGTGTAGACGTCACTCACGAAGGGCAGGCTGTCCATGTCCTCGAGGACCTCGCGGTCCTTGTTGTGGACCAGGAGACCGTCGGCGTTGCGGTAGGAGATGCCGTCGATGGTGGACCAGTCGCGGCCTTCGGCGACTTCGAGGATGGTGAAGTCGAACTCGTTGCGGGCGACGAAGTCGATGGGCAGGCCCTGCTGGAGGCTTTCCTCGGATTGCACGGCGACCTTGGCGCCGACCATGCCGATCTTGAGGTTCGGGTTGGCCTCTTTCATGGCGGCGGCGACCTTCACGTCCGACGCGAAGGACGGCGTGGAGGTGTGGATGATGCAGAGCTCGTGCTCGGCGGCGGCCTTCAGCACGACGTCCATGCCGATGCGGGCCGGGGGGGCGTCGATGAGGGTGGAGTTGGGGACGAGGGCCGCGGGCTGGGCGAGCCAGGTGGGGAACCAGAAGCTCTTGATCTCGCGGCGCGCCTGGTAGCGCGAGCCGGCGCCGCCGTCGAAGCCGTCGAAAGAGGGCGGCTGGAGAAAGAGGGTCTTCATCATGACAAGACTGTCCCTTGGGATGCGGTACTGCGTTCAGATTCGAGCGTAGATGGGGCGTTTGGGCGGGTATGCATCATCTGGCCGCGCCATTCCACTTTGTCGCTTGCATAGCTGGCCAGGATGACGGCGAGCGAGAGGGCGTCACGCAGCGGGAGGAGCCATTTGGGGACCGGGGTGGCGCGGTTTTGTGACACGAGGCCAAGGGCGCGATCGATGTCGGCTCCGGTTGCGGCACGGGCGGCCCAGGCGGCCGCGAAGAGGGCGAGCGTCCAGGGCGATGGGGCGAGGGCCAGGGCTGCGAGCGCCCAGGCGAGCGGGAACTGGATGGAGGAGGCGGCGAAGGCCACGGGGACGAGGGAGAGGATGGTGCGGGACCAGCGCAGCTCGTGGCGGAACAGGGCGTTGAGATTGGTTTCGGGCACTGTGGTGGCGGGAATCGTGGTCGCCATCGTCACTTTGAGGCCGCGGGCGCGAACGAGTTGGCCCAGGACGTTGTCGTCGGCGAGGTGATCGACCAGGGCATGGAGGCCGCCGATCTGGGTGAGGGTGTCGCTGCGCAGCGCCATGGTGGCGCCGAGGCAGTCCTGCCGTCCCATGGCGCGGGACATGAGGGCGCCGGGGAGGAAGCCGTGGTTGATGGCGCTGGCGCCGAGGCGGGCGGCGAGGGTTCGGTTGGCGGCGAGGCCGGCGTAGAGGGTGGTGACGAGGCCGGTGCCGGGGACGCCGAAGGCTGCGACGACGCGGGTGAGGTAGTCCGGCGCGCAATGCAGGTCGCTGTCGGCGATCACCAGCAGGGTGTGGCGGGCGCTGGGCAGCATGTTGATGAGGTTGGCGATCTTGCGGTTCTGGCCGTGCGGTGTCGGGTCAATGACCAGGGCGACGTCGCGCGTGGGATGGCGGGCGCGGAGGCGGTTGACGACGGCGATGGCGGGGTCGTTTTCGTCCTGCACGCCGAAGACGATCTGGTAGGGCTCGTAATCCTGTTCGAACACGCTGTTGAGCGCCTGTTCGAGGAGCGGCTCGTCGCCATGGAGCGGCTTGAGCAGGGTGACCGGTTCGGGTGCAGCGCCGGCTTTGGGGGTCTCGCGGGCGAATTGGCGGACGGCGCGCCAGCCGGCGATGGCCTGGCCGATGCCTGCCAACGCCAGTAGTGCGGGGAGCATCGCGGCGGCGTTCAGGGGCTGGGCGATCACGTTTTCAGTTCGTGGCGTCGGCGGCGAAGGCGGCCACCTTGTCACGCAGGCTGCCGATCAGGGAGGTTGCGTCCATGTTGGTGAGCATGGAGCGGAAATCCGAACGTGTGACGGCGACGCGGCTGATGGAGCCGTTGAGCAGGATGTCCACCACCTGCCAGGTGCCGCCGAACTCGCGCATCACGTAGTCGAGCCGCGTTGCGTCACCGGTGGTGGGCACGATGCGGGTGGGGACGATGACATCTTTGCCGACATGGCGCCGTTCGGGCGTGATTTCGAAGCGCTCACCGTTGAAGGCGTCAAAATTGGCGACGTAGCTGGCGACGGTGAACTGGGTGAAGACGTCGAGCAGTTCGGCCTGCTGGGCGGGCGCGATGGTGGACCATTTCGCGGGGCTGACCGAGTTCTGCAGGATCAGTGGGAGATTGAAGGTGGCCTGCACCACTGGCGTCAGGGCGCGCATGCGATCGTCGAACGGGCGGGCGTGGCCGAGATGCATGACGATCTGGAGCCCGGTGTTGAGGGCCAGGATCGGCGCTGACGGCGAGTTTTCGGCCCGCGCCGCGCCGGCGGCTGAGAGCGACAACAGACCCAGGGCCAGGGCCCGGCGTGAAATCATCGGGGTTCTCCCAAGGCTTCGCGCACCGTCCGCTCGATATCCCCAGCGGTGAGCCCGGCATCGACCCATTGCTTCGCCGGCGCGTCGTGTTCGAGGAAGCGGTCGGGCAGGACCATCGGGCGCACGCGCAGGGTGCCGTCCAGCAGGCCTGACCAGGCGAGGTGCTGCAGCACGGCCGAGCCGAAGCCGCCCACCGTGCCGTCCTCGATCGTCACCAGCACCTTGTGGGTGCGCGCCAGGCTGTCGATCAGGTCGGTGTCGAGCGGTTTGGCGAAGCGGGCGTCGGCCACCGTCACGCTGATGCCGGTGGCGGCCAGCGCGTCGGCGGCGGTGAGGCAGGAGGCGAGGCGCGGGCCGAGGGCGAGGATCGCAACCTTGTCCCCCTGGGCGGTCCCCTCGCGCACGATGCGGCCCTTGCCGATCGGCAGGATGTCGCCGCGCGCGGGCAGGGTGACGCCGGTGCCCTCGCCGCGCGGGTAGCGCACGGCGCTCGGCCGGTCGTCGATCGCGCCGATGGTGCGGACAGCGTGCATCAGCTCCGCCTCGTCACTCGGCGCCATGATCACGATGCCGGGCAGGCAGCCGAGATAGGCGAGATCGAAGCTGCCGGCATGGGTCGCACCGTCCGCCCCCACAGGGCCCGCGCGGTCGATCGCGAAGCGCACCGGCAGCGACTGGATCGCCACGTCATGCACCACCTGGTCATACGCGCGCTGCAGGAACGTCGAATAGATCGCACACCACGGCACCATGCCCTCGCTCGCCATGCCGGCGGCGAAGGTGACGGCGTGCTGTTCGGCGATGCCGACATCGAAGGTGCGGTCGGGGTAGGCGCGGCCGAAGCTGTCCAGGCCGGTGCCGGAGGGCATGGCGGCGGTGATCGCCACGACGCGGGGGTTGGCGGCGGCTTCGAGCTTCAGGGCTTCGGCGAACACCTTGGTGTAGGTGGGCGGGCCCGGGGGCGCCTTGACCTGCTCGCCGGTCAGCACGTTGAACTTGGAGACGGCGTGGAGCTTGTCGGCCGAGGCCTCGGCCGGCGCGTAGCCGCGGCCTTTCTGGGTG
>CAIQQQ010000026.1 GCA_903873995.1 uncultured Rhodospirillales bacterium | reverse complement strand
CCGCCCAGCCGGGCATGATCGTACAGCTTCACCACCTCCTCCGGCGGGTTCTGCAGATCGTCGTCCATGGTGATCACGAAGCGGCCCGACACATGGCGCAACCCGGTCATCACCGCGTTGTGCTCGCCGAAATTGCGGGCATGCTCGATATAGACGATCGGCACGCCGGCCGTCCCCACCAAGGCGCGGCACACCTCGGCGGAATTGTCCGGACTGCCGTCATTGACCAGCACCACCTCCAGCCCGCCCTCGGGCGAAAGCCTGGACAGCGCCTCCACCAGCAGCCCCACGGTCGCAGCCCCGCGATAGACCGGCACAACGATGGACAATCCAATCTCAGGCGCATTCATGCAGAAAACTCCGGCTTCGGCTTTGTGGCAGTGGCAATGACCGAGCCGCCGAACGGCAGCCCGGCGGGCAGGCCGCGCTCCAGCGCGGTCACGCCGAACAACAGCGCATCGAGCCAGGGCGGAAATGGTGCCACGTCGCTCACAGCACCCTCTCGCGCCAGCAGCTTGCGCTGCACGATCATCAAGGGCAGCAGCAAAGCATTCCAATGCGTCACAACGATGGCCTGAAACCCGGCCGCACGCAGCCAGCCGGAAAGTTCGCGGCGCGTGACGCGTCGTGTGTTCTGCACGCGAACATCATGGGCAGACGACAGCCAGGCATAGGCCGGCATGTTCAACACAAGGCACCCCCCAGGTGCCAGCACGCGGTGAAACTCCATAAGGGCTGCCACCGGATCGACCGCGCCATGGCACAGCACATCGGCGGAAACCACGGCCTGGAACGCACCGTTCAGAAACGGCAGGGCATTGACGCTGCCCTGCACCACCACTGCCCCGGACTTGGCGCGTGCCCGAGATGCCGCGGCACCGTGAAACTCAATGCCCACACGCGCGAGATCCGGTCGCAGCCGCCCAAGCAGCGCCAGAAACCCGCCGGTCCCGCACCCCGCATCCAACACCGATCCATGAACCGAACCAAGCCGGGCAGCCAGCCGCGCATGCAGGGCGCGATACCACCACATCCCGTCCTCGGCCGCGTCCATCAACTGGTATTCGTCTGGCTCCATGTCGCGCGTTTGATCCCATGCAGCGATCTCTGGCAATGACTTCAGAGCACAGACCGGCGGGAGACGCACATCATGGCCTTCATCACCGAACCCGAACCCGTCCGCGGCGTGCTGCTGCCGGCGGCCGATGACATCAGCCGCATCGTGGCGCCCAATCCGGGCCCCATGACCTGCCACGGCACGAACACCTATCTGATCGCCCAGCCAGACGGCACCAGCATCGTTCTGGACCCGGGGCCGGACGACGCGGCGCATGTCGCAGCCATTCTTGATGCCGCCGGCCGGGTGTCGGCGATCCTCCTGTCCCACACTCATATCGACCATGTCGGGGCGCTCCCGGCACTCAAGGCCGCAACCGGCGCCCCGGTCCATGCCTTCTCCGCCGGCATCGCGCCCGACCACCTGCTGCGTGACGGAGGCGAGGTGGCCGGGTTCACCGTCCTGCACACCCCCGGCCACGCGTCCGATCACGTCTGCCTCGCGCGGGCGGACGGCGTTGTGTTCTCTGCCGATCACATCATGGGCTGGTCCACCAGCCTGGTCAGTGCACCGGACGGAGACATGGCGGCGTATTTCGCCTCGCTCGAACGCATGCTGGCCCGAAACGACACGCTCTATCTGCCCGGCCATGGCCCCGCGATCACAGACCCCACGGGCCACACCGCGTTCCTGCTGGCCCATCGGCGAGACCGCGAGGCGGCGGTGCTCGCGGTGCTGACGGAAGGCCCGGCCGCGATCGACGAGATCGTCACGCGGCTTTACCAGGGCCTCGCGGACCGGCTGCGCCCCGCGGCGGCGCGCAGCGTGCACGCCCATCTGATGAAGCTTGAAACCGAAGGCCGGGCAGGCGAGCAGGGCGGGCTCTGGTCTATTCCATAATCCAGGCGCGGTCGCGCAAGGTCGGCGTCATGTCCCGCGCGAAACGCTCCGCCTCGCCGATCGCCTGCCAGATCTGCAGCTGCTCCAGCACCTTGCGCGTCGGGAACGCCAGATCCAGCGCCAAAGCCTCCTCAATGCCAAACCAGCGCAGGTCGTGCAGCTCGTCCGAGTCGGCCAGCGTGCCCGCCGCGAGCTCGCCCCGCGCCACGAAGAACCGCGCATCGAAGCGAATTGGCTGCTGGTTCGGCGTGATCGCGCGGCACAGGTAGTCAAGGCCGGCGGTCATCGGCGGGCGGCCAAGATGCAGCCCGGCCTCCTCCTCCAGCTCCCGCGCCGCCGCATGCAGCAGGCCGCGTGCCAGCCCCTCCCCCCCATCGCGTGCCAGCCGCGCCAGCACGCCGGGGGCGGGCAGGGACCCAAGCTCGGCCGTCTCGTCCGCGGCATCGACGGCCCCGCCGGGAAACACCAGGCGGTTGGGCATGAAGCGGTGGCCGGCGCCGCGCAGGCCCATCAGCACGGTGGTCTCGCCGCCCTCGCCGTTCAACAGCAACAGACTGGCGGCATGGCGGATCGCGGTCTCGGTCATGGCGTGCTCCTGGCCTCCCAACCTTGCCGTGAAGCCTCGTTTGCGCAAGGTTCAACCGCAGCCGCACGGGACCACCGTATTGACCAAGCCGCTCGCCACCCATCTCGCCCAGATCGACAGCATCCTGCAGGCCTGGGGCATGCCCGCGGCCCAGGCCGCGGAAACCGCGGACATCCTCGCCTATGCCGATCTCAGCGGCATCGACAGCCACGGCATGTCCATGCTGCCGGCCTACAATGCCTGGCGCCGCGAAGGGCGCCTCAACATGGCGGCCATCCCGCGGATCGTGAAGGAAAGCCCGGTCTCAGCGCTGGTGGACGGCGATGACGGGCTTGGCCATGTGCCGGCCGCGTTCGCCATGCGAACCGCGATCGCCAAGGCCAAGGCCGTGGGGATCGGCGTCGTCGTGGTCCGCGCCACCTCCCATTTCGGCGCCTGCGGCTATTATGCTCGGATGGCGACGAACGAGGGTCTGATCGGCATGGTGGCCACCACCGCCTCCGGCGTGCGCGTTCCGCCGACCGGCGGGGCCGAGGCAAAGCTTGGCACAGACCCGTGGTGCTTCGGCGCCCCTGGAGCCCCCGGCCGGCCCTTCCTGCTCGACATGGCGACGACCACGGTCGCCTATGGCCGCGTGCGCAACAAAGCGAACGAGGCGCTGCCCACCCCGGATGGCTGGATCCTGGATCGCTCCGGACAGAAGACCACCGATCCCACCGCCGTCTCCGAGCGCGGCGGCTTCCTCACCTCGCTGGGCGGCACGCCGGAAAACTCCAGCCACAAGGGCTATGGCCTCGCGATGATGGTGGACATCCTGGCGGGCGGACTGGCCGGCATGACCTATCCGACCGATCCGCTGCACGCGAAGGGCAGCCGCCTCGACCTCGGCCATTTCGTCCTCGCCATGGATCCCAGCCTGTTTCGCGACGGCGCGGACTTCGCCGAAAGTGTCGCCACCTTTGCCGACCAGATGCGCGCGACGAGGCCGCTCGATCCCGCACGCCCGGTGATGGTGCCAGGCGATCCGGAGCGCGCCACCGCGGCCCGCCGCATGATCGACGGCATCCCGGTCGCCCCCGGCCTCAAGACCCAGATCCGTGCCATCGCCGAGGCCGCCAACGTCTCCTGGCTGCTCGACTGACGGGGTGGCGCTCGCCCGATCGAACCCCATCTCCTCGACATCGTCCGGCGTACAAGGTGCCATTTGCGGTTGCGCAATCCTCCGTTTCCCCGGAGACAGCCAGTCCCTGAAGTCCTGACGTCTCAAGCCGCAACGGAGTTCGAACGATGACCCTTGTCACACGCCGCATGGCCCTCCTCGCGCCCATCGTGCTGGCCGGCTTCCCGGCCGCGGCCGCGGAGCCCGTGAAGATCGGATCGAAGATCGACACCGAGGGCGAGCTCATCGGCGCCATGATCATCGCCGTGCTGAACCAGGCCGGCATCCCCACCGTGAACCGCCTGCGCCTGGGCAACACCCGCATCGCCCGCGCGGCGCTGCTGGCCGGCGAGATCGATCTCTATCCCGAATACACAGGCAACGGCGCCTTTTTCTTTCACGTGGACAGCGATCCCGTCTGGAAGAACGCCAAGGCCGGCGAGGCCCGCGTGCGCGAGCTGGATGCTGCCCAGAACCACATCGCATGGCTCGCGGCCGCGCCGGCCAACAACACCTGGGGCATCGCCGTGAACGGCGACCTCGCGGCCAAGGCCAAGCTCAGGACGCTCGCCGATTTCGCCGCCTACGTGAACGGCGGCGGTAAGATCCGCGTCGCCGGGTCGGCCGAGTTCGTCGAAAGCGCTGCGGCCCTTCCGGCGTTCCAGACGGCCTATGGCTTCAAGCTGTCGCAGGACCAGCTCCTGGTGTTGGCCGGCGGCGGCACCTCGGCGCCAGAGAAGGCAGCGGCCGAAGGCACCTCCGGCGTGAACGCCACCATGGTGTTCGGCACGGACGGTGCGATCGACGCGCTCGGGCTCGTGGTGCTGGAGGACCCAAAATCGGTGCAGATGGTCTATGAGCCGGCGCCGTCCCTGCGGGAGCCGGTGCTGGCCGCCTATCCGAAGATCCCCGAGCTGCTGGCACCGATTTTTGCCAAGCTGGATGAAAAGACACTCCGCACCCTCAACGCCAAGGTCGAGGTCGATGGCCAGGTGGCCGCCAAGGTCGCCGAGGCATGGCTCAAGGCGAACGGGCTGCTGAAGCAAGGCTGATGCGGCTAAGACCACCCGATCCGGTGCTGCTGCCGCTGGTGGTGGCGCTGGGTATGGTTCCGCTGGGGCTTGCCTTCGTGACGGTCGCGCGGAACCGCCTCGTGACCGGCCGGCCGATGCCGCTGTGGCATGCGGCGCAGGGGCCCGAGGCGATTCTGTCTCTCGCAGGCCTCGCGCTGCTCCTGCTGGCGGCCCTAAAACGCGGCCCCTGGCTTGCCATTCTGAGCGGTGTCCTCGTGATGGGCGGTCTCGGCTGGATCGCGGGCGATGTCGCGCAGTTGCAGGCCATCTCGCAACCTGCTGCCCGGGTGTCGCTCGGAGGCGGCTTCTGGCTGATGCAGGCTCTGGCCGCCTTGTGCCTGGTGGAGGCCGCACGCCAGACCGGGCGGGCCGGCAAGGCGCTGGCCACACTGCTCGTGGCCGCTGCCACAGCGTCCCTAATGATGTCCGGCACGCTCGACGACCTGTCGTTGCTGCGCGAATACGCCAACCGGCGAGACGTGCTGGGGCCCGCCTTGCTGCGCCATATCGAGATCGTCACGCTCGCGGTGGCACCCACTGTGCTGATCGGCGTGCCGCTGGGCGTTGCCTGCTACCGAAGGGAGGCCATCGGCCGCCTGGTGCTGCCCACGCTCGGCGTGGTGCAGACCATCCCGTCGATCGCATTGTTCGGCCTGATGTTGGCGCCACTGGCAGCGCTTGCCACGTGGCAGCCCGCACTCGCCCGGATCGGGATCAGCGGCGTCGGCATGGCGCCGGCCGTGCTGGCCCTGCTGCTTTATTCGCTGCTGCCGATTGCCAGCAACACCCAGGCGGGCCTTGCCAGCGTGCCCGACTCGGTGCGTGACGCAGCCCGCGGCATAGGCATGACGCGCGGACAGATCTTCTGGCAGGTCGAGGCGCAGCTGGCCTTCCCCGCGTTGCTGGCCGGGCTGCGCATCACCATCGTCCAGGCCACGGGTCTTGCCGCCGTCGCTGCCCTGATTGGCGCCGGCGGCCTGGGGGCGATCATGTTCGACGGATTGTTCACCGGCGCGCTGGATCTCGCCTTGCTCGGCGCGATCCCGGTGATCGGCCTTGCGGTCACCGCCGATCTGCTGCTGCGGCTGGTCACGCCCCGCGCAACGGACAGAGCCCCGTCATGATCCGTCTCGAACAGGTGCGCCGCGCCTTCAACGGGCGTGAGGCGGTGGCAGGCGTCGATCTGTCCGTGGCACGCGGCGCGTTCTGCGCGCTGATCGGCAAATCCGGCAGCGGCAAATCCACCTTGCTGCGCATGATCAACCGCCTGGTGGAACCCGATTCCGGCCGCGTTCTGTTCGAGGATGCCGATGTGCGCAGCCTGGCACCCGAGCAGCTGCGCCGGCGGATCGGCTATGTGATCCAATCGGTCGGCCTGTTCCCACATTGGAGCGTGGCCCGCAACATCGCCGCCGTGCCCGCGTTGCTGCAATGGGACCGGCCCATGATCGCAGCACGGGTGCGCGAGCTGATGGCGCTGTTCGATCTCGATCCGGCTCTGGCCAAGGCGTCCCCCGCCAGCCTGTCCGGCGGCCAGGCGCAGCGCGTCGGCGTCGCCCGGGCGCTGGCCGCCGATCCCGATCTGCTGCTGATGGACGAGCCGTTCGGCGCCCTCGATCCGGTCACCCGCGCCACACTTCAAACCGAGCTGCTGCGCATCCAGCGCGAGACCGGCAAGACCATCGTCTTCGTGACGCACGACATGGACGAGGCGCTGAAGCTCGCCACCCAGGTGGTGGTGCTGGAGCGCGGGCGCGTCGTGCAGGACACCACACCGGATGCGATGCTGGCCAATCCGGCCGATGACCTGGTGCGCGACCTCCTGGGCCGGGAGGATCGCGGACTTCGCAGGCTTGCCCTCCGCCCGGTCCGGTCCGCCCTGCGCCCGGGAGAGGACCCGTCAGCACCCACGATCCCGGCGGACAGCGACTGCCGCGCCGCCCTGTCGCGCATGGCCGAACTGGCGGTGTCCACGCTCACCGTGACCGCCCCGGACGGCGCGCGGCTCGGCCTCGTGCACCTGTCCGACCTGGTCGCCGGATGACCAGCCTCCTGCGTCCTTGCGTCTGGCTCGTCCTGCTGCTGGCCGCTTCCTTCGGGATGACGTCGCTGCGCCCGCTCTTTGCCGCGCTCTTCCCCACGCTGGAGCGGCCGGTCTATCTGCAGGAGGGCTTCGCTGCCCTCCTGTTGGCGCATCTGGAGCTCGTGGCGGTGTCCGGCGTGCTGGCGGGCATCATCGGGATCGCCATCGGCGTGGCCGTCACCCGACCCTGGGGTGCTGCGTATCGGGGCCTGGCGGAGACGTTGTCCGCCGCCGGCCAGACCTTCCCGCCGGTCGCGGTGCTCGCGATCGCGGTGCCGTCCATGGGGTTCGGCCCGCAGCCCGCCGTTCTGGCGCTGCTGCTCTATGGCCTGCTGCCGGTCGTGCAGAACACCATCGCCGGACTCACGCAGGTGCCGCCCGCCGTGCTCGATGCCGCCACGGGCCTGGGCTTCAGCCCGTTTCGACGGCTCTGGCGGGTGGAACTGCCTCTGGCCGCACCGCTGATCCTCACCGGCCTGCGGGTCAGCGTGATCATCACCATCGGCACGGCGGCGCTCGCCTCCACCGTGGGGGTTACGACCCTGGGCTCGCCGATCCTGTTGGGGCTGTCGGCGGAGAACACCGCCTATGTACTGCAAGGTGCGGTGCTGATCGGGCTGCTGGCGCTCGCGGTCGATGCCATGTTCGACGCCGCGCTGACCCTGTTCTTTGCAGGCGCCGGGCGTCCGGCGGGCGGCACATCCTAAACACCGCCTTGCATTCGATCGAGGCGAGGGGCTATACGCGCCGCTTCGCAAGACCGGTCGGGATCGGTCCTGCCACAGGAGCAATGACGATGAAGACCGGGATCCACCCCGACTATCACTATGTGACCATCATTCTCACAGATGGCACCGAATACCGCACGCGCACCTGCGCGGGCAAACCGGGCGACGTGATGCGCCTCGACATCGACCCGAAGTCTCACCCGGCCTGGACCGGTGTGCAGCGCGTGATGGACACGGGCGGCCAGATCGCCAAGTTCAACAAGAAATTCGCGGGGCTCGGCGTCAAGAAGGGCTGATCCGGCCGCTTCCCTGCCTTGCATCTGACGCACGCCGGCCTCTTGAAGCAGAGGCCGGCGTTTTCCATTTATGGGTGGTCTGGAGTGCCCATCAGGGGCTCCGGGGCCTGATCGGGTCAGCCCGGTCCGGCCGGCACCATGCCGGCGGGCTTTTGGGTGACCCAGCGTCAACCTTGCTTGAAAAGAAGGTCAAACCCATGAACGCTCTGAATCTGACTCCCCTGTTCCGCACCGCCATCGGCTTTGATCGCCTGGCGCGTCTGGTGGACACCGCGGCCGCTGCCGATGTGTCCTATCCCCCCTACAACATCGAAAAGACCGGCGAAGAGAGCTATCGCCTGACGATGGCCGTAGCCGGCTTCGGCCCCGAGGACATCGAGCTTGTGGTGAAGGAGAGCACGCTCACCATCACCGGCCGCGTCTCTGGCGAGGCTCCCAAGGCCGAGCTGCTCTATCGCGGCATCGCCGGCCGGGCGTTCGAGCGTCGCTTCGTTCTTGCCGACCACATCATGGTGGACGGCGCGGACCTGACACATGGCCTGCTGCATGTCGGCCTCAAGCGCGTTGTGCCCGAGTCGGCAAAGCCGCGCCGCATCGCCATCGGTGCCGCTCCGGTCCCGGGCAACGACATCGGTGCCGCGGTCCAGGCGGCCTGACGCCCCAGGGGGTCTAAGACTGCAGGGGGCCGAAGCCTGCAGGGGGCCGGCTTCGGCCGGCCCCCGATCCTGGCGCCTGCGGTTCATGGCGTGCGAAAAAACGCCTCCGCCGCATCGCGATGGCGGCCCTTGCGATCGATATCGGCTTCCGTCCGAGCGATCTCCACGCGCAATTCGGCGATGTAGTCCTGCAATTCGCTGACACTCAGCCGGTCGAGCATCAGAGGCTGCAAGCGTTGGAGCTTTCGCGGTTCAGGCTCATCTTCGAACATAGCCATTATTTCATCCCTCTGTTGCGATCCGGTGCTTGTTCGGCTTGACCGGGCGCGTTGGCGGGGTTCATATCCCGCGCTTTCCACGGTCCCGGCCACGTGCAGTCCCCGCCGCCGTTCAGGACCTCTAGGACGGAACCTATGACCCTCCCGCTGATGCCGAAAGCCACCGCCGTGTGGCTCATCGAAAAAACCGCCCTGACCTTCACGCAGATCGCCGAGTTCTGCGGCATGCATCCGCTCGAGGTGCAGGCCATCGCGGACGGCGAGGTGGCGCAGGGCATCGTGGGCTACGATCCCGTGGCCAACCTGCAGGTGAGTGCCGAGCAGATCCGCCGCTGCGAGGCCAATCCCGAGCTGCATCTGTCACTGCTGCCAAACGCCATGCCGCAACCCAAGCGCGGCCGCGGCGCGCGCTACACGCCGGTGGCCAAGCGCAACGACCGTCCGGACGGCATCGCCTTCCTGCTGCGCAACTATCCGCAGCTGACCGAGGCGCAGATTGGCAAGCTGATGGGCACCACCAAGGACACCATCCAGAAGGTGCGGGACAAGTCTCATTGGAACTCGCCCAACATCAAGCCGCGCGATCCGGTGATCCTCGGCCTGTGCACCCAGACCGACCTCAACGGCGCGGTGCAGGCCGCCAATGAGCGTCTGGGCCGCGAGGGCCGTGCCGTTCCGCCGCCGCCGATGCCTGAGGCCGAAGAGGCGGCCTGAGTCAGTCAACAGATGCGGTTGAACGGCACATTGTCCTCAGTTCGCGGCTTTCGCGCCGCGCAGCCGTTCCATCTCTTCCTTCAATCGCAGCTTCTCCAGTTTAAGTTTCGACAGAACCTGCTCGTCCGGTCTGGGTCTCTGATCCTCGGCGCAGATCTGGCCTTCCAACAGGCCATGACGGGTCTTGAGGCTGTCCAGCCGGGACTGAAGATTCATGAAACCTCCGCTTCGATGGGCGCCGGGCGCTCGCGGCCTCGCGAGGCTGGGCGCCATCGAACTGTAACGCCGAACCGGTTGCAGACGCCACGCCAATCGCAACCCTTAGGGACTCTGCGGTGATACCTCCCTCCTTGTGGATCCTTGGCCCGATGACACGAGCATGCTGACCGACCGGGACTCCCTGCTGCGCAAGCTGCACGAGCTGCGCAGCGAACATCGCGATCTGGACACGGTGATCTCGCGCATCGTCGAGCAGGCGCCGCTCGATCAGCTGCAGATCCAGCGGCTCAAGAAGCGCAAGCTGCTGCTGAAGGACGAGATCGCCTGGCTGGAATCGCGCCTGATTCCGGACTCGATTGCATGAGCACGCCGCTCGTCGGCGTCATCATGGGCAGCCAGTCGGACTGGGCGACCATGGAGCACGCCGCAAACACCCTGGCTGTGCTTGAGATCGCCCATGAGGTGCGCATCGTCTCCGCCCATCGCACGCCGGACCGGCTTGCCGATTATGCGAAAAACGCCCGTGCACGCGGCCTGCGCGTGATCATCGCCGGTGCCGGCGGGGCCGCCCATCTGCCCGGCATGGTGGCGGCGCAGACGGCGCTGCCAGTACTCGGCGTCCCGGTGGAAAGCCACGCGCTAAAGGGCATGGATTCGCTGCTGTCCATCGTGCAGATGCCCGGCGGCATCCCCGTCGGCACGCTCGCCATCGGCAAACCTGGCGCCATCAACGCCGCCCTGCTCGCCGCCGCCATCCTCGCTGGCACCGACGAAGCGCTGGCCGAACGGCTCGACATATGGCGTGCCCGCCAGACCGAAGCGGTGGCAGACTTACCGCAATGATGCGTGCCCAATGATGCTGCCGCCCAATTCGACCATCGGCATCGTCGGCGGCGGCCAGCTCGGCCGCATGTCCGCCCTGGCCGCATCCCGCCTCGGCTATCGCTGCCATATCCTGACCGATGAGCCGGACAGCCCGGCGATCCAGGTCGCGGCCGGCCATACGCTCGGCAGCCATGACGACCCGGCCGTGTTGCGGGCCTTCGCTGAAAAGGTGGACGTCATCACCTTCGAATTCGAGAACGTCTCAGCCGAAGGCCTCGATCTGCTGGCCTCGCTCCGCCCGGTGCATCCAGGGCCTGACGTGCTGCGCATCAGCCAGGACCGCATCGCCGAGAAGAGCTTCGTCAACGCCTGCGACGTGCCGACCGCCCCCTGGCGCGCGGTCGCAACCCTGCCCGACTTGCAGAATGCGCTCGCAGCCCTGGGCGTGCCCGCGATCCTCAAGACCACCAGACTCGGCTACGACGGCAAAGGCCAGGTCCTGATCCGCGACGCCACTGACGCCGAGGCGGCCTTCGCAGCCCTGCACCCCGCCTCGCTGATCCTGGAAGGCTTCGTCGATTTCGCCTGCGAGATCAGCGTGATCACAGCCCGCGGCGCGGACGGCGCGTGCGTCACCTTCGACCCGGTCGAAAACCAACACCGCGACCACATCCTCGATCTCACCCTTGCCCCCGCGCGCATCTCAGCCGCGCTGGCAGCCCAAGCCCGCGCCATCGCCGTCACTCTCGCCGAACGCATCGGGCTGATCGGCCTCCTGGCCGTGGAGATGTTCGTCGCGGCCGATGGGCGGCTGGTCGTGAACGAGCTCGCCCCGCGGCCGCACAACTCCGGCCACTGGACCATAGACGCCTGCCCGGCCAGCCAGTTCGAGATGCATATCCGCGCCGTCACCGGCCTGCCCCTACCACCGGCCACGCGCCATTCCGATGCGGTGATGAAGAATCTGGTGGGAGCTGCTGAGACGGCACTGTGGCCGCAGATCGTGGCATCCCCCGGCCTGATCCCCCATCTCTACGGCAAGGCAGAGGCCCGGGCCGGCCGCAAGATGGGCCACGTCACGCGGCTGTTCCCCTATGGCGCGCTGCCGGGGACGTTCGGGATCGCAGCCGCGCTGGGGGTGCTGGCGCCGTCCGATGCCAGCACAGAGAGCTCGGACCACCCATAACCGATCGACGCCGCGCCCAACTCCGGGCGCTCCACCTCGTTCCGCCCGATCACCACGCCGCCGATCCGCTCATAGAAGCCCCGGGCCCGGCCGTTGCCCTCGATGACCCAGAGGCTCCCGCCAAGATGGCCGCGATCGGTCAGCGCTGCGGCAAGCGTCCGCATCAAGGTGCGCCCAAACCCCAGCCCCTGGGCCGAACGCAGCAGATACAGCGCGGTGAACTCGCCCGTGTAGCCGCAATCGCGAAACCCATCCTTGCGCTGGGCACCACAGGAGCCGAACCCGACGATCTCGCCGCCCAACGCCGCCACGCACACGAAACCCGCGCCCGGCAGCGACGCACGGGCCAAGATGTTGGCCCAGCGCACCGTGCGGCTCTCCACGCTGTGCTCCGCGATCACAGCCTCCGGCAGCAGGCCGGTGTAGCTTTCCTGCCAGGCCTGCACATGCACCCGAGCGATCCCGGCCGCATCATCGGCGGTCGCAGGACGGACGATCCTCATCCCAGCAGCGCCCGCACCCGCGCGACACATGCCTCGAACGCCACAAGGCTCGTCCAGATATCATCTGGACCGCACGCGCCCAGCACCATCGCCCCGCCCGAGGCATGGATCGCGCCCTCGATCATCAGATTGTCCGACAATCCGAAATCCTCGATCAGCATCCCGTCTTGATCCGCTGCGCCCGCAACCCCCGTCACAGCACGGGTGCGATCGGCAAACCCTCTGGCATCGTTGCTCCACCCGAACACCGGCCGGCCCAGCGCCCGCATGAAGCCCAGCTCGAACACCGTCCCCACATCCGCACTCGGCCCGCGAAACGGCATGAGATTGGCCACCAGCGCATCGCAGGACGCGATATGCGCCTCGTTGCGCCGGCTGATGCGAAACGCCTCGTGCAGATCGGCCCAGGATTGCGGCTCCCCTTCCAGCGGATCAAGCGGATACACACCGGTCAACCCATGCCGCGCGCAGATCGCCTTCAACGCCGTCCCCCGCGCCACCGGGTCCGGCAGGAACACGCACGGCCCTGCCAGATAGACCCGCATGTCAGGCCGTGACCCGCGACAGCCAGGTGCCGGCGCGCGAAATTGCGGCAGCCGCCGCATCCACAGCGCCGGACAGCCGCATGAAGCCATGCAGCACGCCCGGAATCGTCTCCACCTCCACCGCAACACCGGCCTTCGAAAGCGCCTCCGCCATCGCCAGCCCATCATCGCGCAGCACATCGAGCTCCGCGATCTGGATCAGGCATGGCGGCAAGCCTGCCAGAGCGGCCCGCAGCGGGGAGGCGAGGGGATGCAGCCGGTCCACCGGATCACGCAGATAAAGGTCCCAAAAGGCCTGCATCTGCGCGCGCGACAGCCCGAAGCCTTCGCTGAACTCGGCATAGCTCGCCGTGTTGCACCCAGCCTCGGTGACCGGATAATCCGCAAGGATGCCGCACAGCGCCGGGCCATGCGTGTCGCGCAGCAGCAGAGCCGTCGCGAAGGCAAGGTTGCCGCCGGCCGAATCGCCGCCCAACACAATCCGGTCCGGATCGATCCCCCAGCTCTCCGGATCCTGTGCCAGCATGCGCACAACGCCCGCGCATTCCAGCAGCGCCTGGGGAAACTTCGCCTCCGGCGCCAGCGCATAATCCACCATCACCACCGCAACGCCCCCGGCCGCGGCATGCTCGCGCCCCAGCCGGTCATGCGTGTCGATGGAGGAGAACACCCAGCCGCCGCCATGAAACCACACCAGCACCGGCAAGGTCGCAGCCGTCGCCGGCCGATGCATCCGCAGCCGCACCGGCCGGCCGCGCACGTTCATCCAATGCTCGCTGGTCGAAGCCATCACCGGCCCCCCCTGCGCCCAGACGCCGTTCAGCACCTCGCCAACCGCGCGGCTGGCATCGAGATCGCCGGACATGGTCTGGGGCGGATAGCCGGCCGCCAGCCGGTCCTGTTCCATCCGTGCGGCGAGCATCTGCGGGTCAAGCCTGTCATCCATTCGTCGTCTCCATCGCTCCGACCTGGTGATAGGATCGGCTGGACTGAAACTGCCACGCGCCCGCCGCCCGGGCCAGCCTGCCAGCACTCGCTTCAACACCTGTCCGGGGCTATGCTGCATCGCACCATGACAGTGATCCGCCCCACTCACCGCTTCCGCCCGGAAGCCCTGTTCCGGCCCGCCTCGGTCACCGTGATCGGCGCTGGCAGCGAAGGCGGCCGCCAGGTGATGGCCAACATGATGGCCGGCGGCTTCAAGGGCGCGGTGCTGCCGGTGGAGCGCGGACAAGGCGCCATCTCCGGCGTGCTCGCCTATCCGGACGTCGTAAGCCTCCCCATCGCCCCTGATCTCGCGGTGCTGTGCGAGGGTCAACCGTCCGACATCTTCCCCGCCCTGGCCGCCCGCGGCACCTACGCCTGCGTGATCACAGGCATGGCAGACGGCGTGGCCCTGGCGGCGGCCGCCACTGGCGTGCGCGCCATGGGCCCCGGCTCGTTCGGCATCGCCGTGCCGGAGATCGGCCTCCACGCCACCCGCTCCCACCTTTTGCCGCACCCGGGCCGGATCGCGCTGGTGTCCCAATCCGCCGCCCTCTGCCGCGCCGTGCTGGACTGGGCAGAGCCCAACGGCGTCGGCTTCAGCCATGTCGTGGGCGTCGGCGGCAACACCGATCTCGGCTTCGCCCCGGTGCTGGACTGGCTGTCACGCGACGGCGGCACCGGCGCCATCCTGCTCGACATCCGCCTGATCCGAGACCGGCGCCGCTTCCTGTCCGCCGCACGTGCCGCCTCGCGGCTGCGCCCGGTGGTGGCGATGCGCGCCGGCGGCTACCTCGCCGACCCGACCGGGGCCGCCGATGCCGCGTTCGAAGCGGCACTCCGCCGCTCCGGCGTGCTGTGCGTGGACCGGCTGGAGGACCTACTGGCCGCCGCCGAGACCCTCACCCGGTCGCGCCCGGCGCGCGGCGAAAGCCTCGCCATCGTCACCAACGCCATTGGCCCCGCCCAGATGGCGGCAGACGCGGCGCTGCGCGCGGGTCTGAGCCTTGTGAAACTCGCGCCGGAAACACGCGACATCCTGCGGCTTGCCTTGCCCCAGGCGTTCTCCGCCGGCAGCAGCGCACCGCAGGCGCTTGGCGACATCGTGTATGCCGGCACCGGCAACCCGATCCGCCTCGCCGAGACCGCCGCCATGCTGTCCGGCGCCCGGGAGGTCGGCGGCGTCCTCATCGTCCATGCCCCCACCGGCGAGGCCGATCACGCCGGCATCGCAGCGATTG
>CAIQQQ010000025.1 GCA_903873995.1 uncultured Rhodospirillales bacterium | reverse complement strand
GGGAACACCAGCAAGGTGGTGTAGGTGCCCGGCTGCATCGCGACCGATGCATCGATGCGCTGGTCACTGGCAGCGATGCTGAGGACGGTTGCTCGGCCTGAGACATCCGGGACGACCCGATAAACACTGACGCGCGCGGACGGATCGGTGCCGAGTTCCGCACCGTCAACCGTGATCGGCATGACGGCGGCGTTGGCCACCCGCAGATAGGCCGAACCCGGCGGCGGCAGCGGATCATAGAGCACCTGCTGGGCGGCGGACGGCGCAATCGCGGATAACGCGGCCACGGCCGCGGCGAAAATGCCAGCCAGCATGCGTGCCGCAGCGGCTTCACGCACGCCGCACCGCCTGACGCAAACCGTCAAGGAACTGCGCCGGCGGCATCGCGGCCGGCCCCCAGGCGGACTCGAGGTCGGACGGCCATTCCAAAGCGCCCTCCATCACATGCCAGACCAGCAAGACCGGGCGCTGCTCCTTGAACAACGGGCTCGCCAGGTAGTCCAGCATGGTACGATACGGCCCCACACGCGCGGTTTGCCACGACAGGTCGACCGGCCGGTTCAGCTGGTTGGACAGCACGAGCGGGAAGCCGAAATAGGGCTGGGTGTAACTGTTCCCGATCACCGCGACGTCGGCGTTGCTGTCATCGATCAGACCGCCTTGATTGTTGCCGCCGCCCCGAAGGGCGGCAGCACTGCGCAGGCGAAAGCGCTCGGGCTTGAACTTCGGCTGCTCGCTGTCCGGCAGCAGGCCCACGAGATCGCCGGTGTGCATATGGTTCTGGTATCCGCCGAGCGACATTCCCTTGCGCTTCGCATCCGCCGGCAGCAATCCGCGCAGCTGACGCCCCATCTCGGCGGCGCAGAGCTCGGCGCCCGCGGCGGTCCAATGTGTGTCGGCCTTGAAGAACAGAGGCTCGCTCTGGGCCTGGCGACTTGCCGCCATGAAGGCCTGCAAATCCGGGACCAGGGCCCCCGACACCTGCAGATCGGTCCGCGCCATCGTGTAGCGCCCGGCGAAATCGGCATCGGGCTGGAAATCCGCCGGCAGGAAATCGGCGTAGACCCGCGCCTTGTGCGGCGTCAGCAGGAACGCGATCTGAAGGCCGCCTTGCCGAAGTGCCGCGGCGGCGTCGGCAAGCACCTTGGTGACAGCCTTCGTCCGCGCCAGATTCGTTCGCCTGACATCCTCCCAAGCCGGGAATAGCCAGCCATCCTTGCCGATCACCACCTTGGCGGTAAGCTCGGCGTGCCCCAGACGGGGGATCATCAGCCCGGCCGCTCCGGCAAGAGTCGCACGGCGCGTGAGAAAGGCGGAGCGCAGCATCGTCATTTGGCATCCCATCCGGTCAGTCTCGGTCCTAAAACTCTCAGCTTGTCTTGCCCGAAGCCCCGGCCAACGACAATCGCGCCCACCGTCAGAAAACCGCGCTCACGCAAGCGTCTCAGAAACGCGCCAACAAGGCCGCACGCCACATCGTCTTGTCGGGGTCCGCCCAAAGCCAGGGCATCTCCCAGGCTATGGTGAGCCCCACCAGCAGTGCCGCGAGCCAGACGATCTGCTCCAACAGCCGCAGCCGGACCGTCATGGCCCATACGCTCGCGATGGCAAGCGCCGTGGCGACCGCGTTCCATTGCGTCTGCGGATGCCAGAACAGCACCGCGAACGTGCCCGCCAGCGGCGCCAGAAGGAAGGCCAGCACCGCCGTGGGCAGCCGAACCCGAACGCGCAGCGGTTGCAGCAAAGGTGTCACGAGCAGGCGCCACAACATCATGACGCTCATCGGCACACAGATCATGCACAGGCCGAAAAGCTCCGCAAAAGGCCCCCAGAACGTGCCGCCGTTGCGCGACAGCCAGGTGGAGCC
>CAIQQQ010000024.1 GCA_903873995.1 uncultured Rhodospirillales bacterium | reverse complement strand
CCACCAGCACCGCCAGCGCCAGCAACGGCGCGCGCGGCGCCGTCCGGTCCCGCAACCCCCAAACCGCCACGCCAAGGCCGGACAGCGCTGTCAACGTCGCCAGCAACCGATGGTCGAACTGCACCGCCGCCACATTCTCGAACAGGTTCAGCCAAACCGGCCTTAGCGCCGCATAGCCGGCCGGCACCAGCGCGCCGTCCATCAGCGGAAAGCTGTTATAGGTCAGCCCGGCCTTCAGCCCGGCCACAAACCCGCCCGCCAGGATCGTCAGCGCCACAAGCCCCACAAGCCCCACGGACGCCGGCCGCAGCCAGGACGAACCGGTCACGGCGCGCCGCGCCCCCAGCCCCATCGCCGTCCACAGCACGCACCCATAAAGCGTCAGCGCCAGCGCCAGATGCATCACCAGCCGATACGGCGACACGGCTGTCCGGTCCGCCTCGAAGCCGGACGCCACCATGAACCAACCCACCCCGCCCTGCAGCCCGCCCAGCACCAGCAACAGCCCGAGCCTGCGCAACAACCGCCCCGACAGCATGCCCCGCGCCCAGAACACAACCAGCGGCAGCGCCAGCGCCAGCCCCATCATGCGGCCCCAGAACCGATGGATCCATTCCAGCCAGAAGATCGACTTGAACCCCTCGATCCCAAACCCGTCATTCACCAAGTGATATTGTGGGATCTGCTGATACAGCCCGAACAGCCGCTGCCACTCCGCATCGCTCACCGGCGGCAGGCTGCCCAAAATCGGCGCCCACTCCATGATCGACAGCCCCGACCCGGTCAGCCGCGTGGCCCCGCCCAGCGACACCATCACCAAAATCATGGCACAAAGTGTATAAAGCCAGATCGCAACACCCCGCCCGTCGCGCTGCAACGGTTGGGCCAAGATTCGCTCGGTCGCGGGGACATCAAAGGGCATAACGGGTATATAGACCCCAAGTCATCGGAGGCCAGGGGGCAATGGCGCATGAGCCGTCAGGTCCGTCCTCGTCTCACCCCCGTTGGGTGTCGCCAACGTCACGGCCCTGGCCACCCGCCTGGCCGTTGATCGTGCAGTTCATGTCACGCAGCAGGCCGTCGGCAAGGCCATACACACACCCATGCACCGCCACATCGGCGCCGCGCGCCCAGGCGTCCTGCATGATCGGCGTGTCCGCCACCTTGCGGACATTGTCGATCACGCTGAGCTCGCACAGCCGGTCCTCGCGCTCCTCGGGTCCTGGCAGGCATTGCAGGATGCGGGCGTTGTCACGCGCCAGATCGCGGATCGGATGCACCCAATGGTCGATCAGCCCATGCCGACGCGAGTCCAGCGCTGCCTTCACGCCCGCGCAGCCATAATGGCCGCACACGATGACGTTCTTGACCTTGAGGATATCCACGGCGAACTGCAGCACGGACAGGCAGTTGAGATCGCCCGGATTGACCAGGTTGGCCACGTTGCGGTGCACGAAAACTTCCCCGGGCTCAAGCCCTGCGATCACATTGGCCGGCACGCGGCTGTCCGAACAGCCGATCCAGAAATATTTCGGCTCCTGCAGGCTCGCGAGCCGGCGGAAATAGCCCGGCTCCTCAAGCTCGCGGGATGTGGCCCAGACGCGGTTCTGCTGAAAAAGGCGCTGCATCGCGGCGTGTCCCGTATCTGGAGGTCCCGGCCGCTCGAACCGGAGAACACCCGAAGAGATCGCGCGCCATACCGCAATGCGCAAGCCGCGCCGTCAGTGCAGCCGAAGCTGGTGATCCACGTGACGCAGTTCGCCCGGCGAGATCAGGGTGGTGGCGCCGACGCGCACGGAATGCAGCCGGCCTTCGATCTCGCGGGCCCAGAAATCGAGGAAGGACTGCAGCACGGGGAATTTCGGCGCGATGTCGAGGTCCTGCCACACGAAGCTTTGCAACACCGCCGGGTGATCCGGCAGATGATACAGGATCTCCGCCGTGGTCAGGCGGTAGCCCATCAATTGGCGCGAAAGCTTCGTGTCGGTGTGCATCTGTCCGGTCTCCGGCGTTGTGGAACCCCTGGTTGATCTGGCCGTGCGTGCTGTGTCCCTCTCGCGGCCGGTCTCTTCGCCGACTGTCATCAGACTGCCACGCAAATATGAACAACCCAATAAAAATCGAGTGATTCCAGAGTGTTGGCACTCGACCATTGCGAGTGCTGCCGATACTTGACATCGAAGCCGCACACTTCTAGATCACTGGCACTCTCACGGGTGGAGTGCTAACAAAGACTCGCCCCGAGAGTGCCAGAACAGTCGCGCGGCCCGGATCCCTGGCTTTCGAGCAGGTCTCCACCACGCGGCAACACCATCGAGGAGCAATCCAAATGAAGTTTCGTCCTCTGCACGACCGCGTCGTCGTCAAGCGCATCGAAGCCGAAGAGAAGACCGCCGGCGGCATCATCATTCCGGACACCGCCAAGGAAAAGCCGATGGAAGGCGAAGTCATCGCCGTGGGCCCCGGCAGCCGCAACGAGCAGGGCGCCATCGTCGAGCTCGACGTCAAGGCCGGTGACCGCGTGATCTTCGGCAAGTGGTCGGGCACCGAAGTCAAGATCGACGGGCAGGACCTGCTGATCATGAAAGAATCTGACATCATGGGCATCGTTGCCGCCTGATAAAGGCCGCCTACGCCCCCTGATCTCCAACCTATCCAAGGAATACACACATGGCAGCCAAAGAAGTTCGCTTCGGCTCTGACGCCCGCGCCCGCATGCTCCGCGGCGTCGATATCCTCGCCGACGCCGTGAAGGTGACCCTCGGCCCCAAGGGCCGCAACGTCGTGATCGACAAGTCCTTCGGCGCCCCGCGCATCACCAAGGATGGCGTGACCGTCGCGAAGGAAATCGAACTCGCCGACACGTTCGAGAACATGGGCGCCCAGATGGTGCGCGAAGTGGCCTCCAAGACCAACGACCTCGCCGGTGACGGCACAACCACCGCGACCGTTCTCGCCCAGGCGATCGTTCGTGAAGGTGCCAAGCTCGTCGCCGCCGGCATGAACCCGATGGACCTCAAGCGCGGCATCGACAAGGCCGTCGTGCATGTCGTCGAGGAACTGAAGAAGAAGTCCAAGAAGATCACCTCGCCCGCCGAGACCGCGCAGGTTGGCACCATCTCCGCCAACGGCGAGTCCGAGATCGGCAAGATGATCGCCGAGGCGATGCAGAAGGTCGGCAACGAGGGCGTCATCACGGTTGAGGAAGCCAAGGGCATCCAGACCGAGCTCGACGTCGTCGAGGGCATGCAGTTCGATCGCGGCTACGTGTCGCCGTACTTCATCACCAACGCCGAGAAGATGATCGCGGATCTGGACAACCCCTACATCCTGATCCACGAGAAGAAGCTCTCGGGCCTCCAGCCGATGCTGCCGCTGCTCGAAGCGGTTGTTCAGAGCGGCCGTCCGCTGCTGATCATCGCCGAGGACATCGAAGGCGAGGCTCTGGCCACCCTGGTGGTCAACAAGCTGCGCGGCGGCCTGAAGATCGCGGCCGTCAAGGCTCCCGGTTTCGGCGACCGCCGCAAGGCGATGCTGGAGGATATCGCGGTGCTCGCCGGCGGCACCGCCATCTCGGAGGATCTCGGCATCAAGCTCGAGAACGTGACGCTCGCCATGCTTGGTCGCGCCAGGAAGGTCGTGATCGACAAGGAGAACACCACCATCGTGGACGGCGCCGGCACGGCTAAGGACAT
>CAIQQQ010000023.1 GCA_903873995.1 uncultured Rhodospirillales bacterium | reverse complement strand
TCGATCCGTACTGTCACGGATGAATTGCAACCCCACACGCCCAGATCACGCCGCCGTGCCACCCACCGTCAGCCCCGACAGCTTCAGGGTCGGCTGCCCCACGCCCACCGGCACGCCCTGGCCATTCTTGCCGCAGGTCCCGATGCCTGGATCCAGCGCCATGTCCGCGCCCACCAGCTCAACCTTGGTCAGCGCGTCCGGCCCGTTGCCGATCAAGGTCGCCCCCTTCACCGCCGGCCCGATCTTGCCATCCTCGATCAGATAGGCCTCGCTCGCCGAGAACACGAACTTGCCGGACGTGATATCCACCTGCCCGCCGCCGAAATTCACGGCATACAGCCCGCGCTTCACCGATGCGATCATTTCCTCCGTGCTGGACGTGCCGTTCAGCATCACCGTGTTGGTCATCCGCGGCATCGGCGCATGCGCGTAGCTCTGCCGCCGTCCGTTGCCCGTCGCACGCACCCCCATCAGCCGCGCATTCATCCGGTCCTGCAGGAACTCACGCAAAATCCCATCCTCGATCAGCACGGTCCGGCTCGTGGGCGTCCCCTCGTCATCCACCGTCAGACTGCCGCGGCGATCGGGCAACGTGCCGTCATCCACCACCGTCACCCCCGGTGACGCGATCCGCTGCCCCAGCAGCCCCGCAAACGCCGAGGTGCCCTTGCGGTTGAAATCGCCCTCCAGCCCATGCCCGATCGCCTCATGCAGCAGAATGCCGGGCCAGCCGGTGCCCAGCACCACCGGCATCTCGCCGGCCGGGGCCGCCACCGAGCCCAGATTCACCAGCGCCTGGCGCAGCGCCTCGTCTACCGCATGGCGCCACATCTCAGGCGTCGTGATCCGCTCATAGGCAAACCGCCCGCCGGTGCCGAAGCTGCCGGTCTCGCGCCGCCCATTGTGCTCCACCACCACCGACAGTTGAGCCGCACCAGCGGCCGCAGATCGGCCACGCGATGCCCGTCCGCACGGATGATCTGCACCGCCTGCCACTCGCCCGCGATGGAGGCGCTGACCTGCGAAACCCGGCTGTCCTTCGCGCGCGCATAGGCGTCGATCTCGGCCAGAAGCCCGGTGCGCCCGGCAAACCCATCCCCACCCAGCGGATTGACCGGCGAATAAAGCCGCGAATTGGTCTCGCGTGGCGCCTCGGACGCCGTGCCGGAATGCCCCGACGCCACCGACGACACCGTCGCCGCCGCCCGCTTCAACGCCGCCTCCGACAGCTCGCCGGCATGCGCATACCCCGCCGCCTCGCCCGCCACCGCGCGCAGCCCGAAGCCGAGCGAGGTATCGAACCCGGCCGAACGGATGCGCCCGTCATCCAGGCTGATCATCTCGCTCTCGCGGTATTCCAGGAACAGCTCGCCATCGTCACAGCCGGCCAGCGCCTCTGCCGTCACCCGCTCGGCAGCCCCCCGATCAAGGCCATGCCGCTCGAAGAACAGCGCGTCGGTGACGGCAAGAGGGGTGTCGAGGTTGGCGTGTGCGGTCATGACAGATCCTGCAACAAATCGGAGGGGGAAGGGAGTATCAGCCGGTCGGCGGGAAGCGTGATCGTGGCCACGGCCCCGGTCTCGGCGGCGTCGATCACGAACCGCCCGCCATGCGCTGAGGCCAGCGCCTCACTGAGATAAAGGCCCAGGCCCTGCGTCTGGCCCACATCATGAACGATCACCGCGAGGTCGCCGTCCGGGTCGATCATGGTGCGCACCGACACGCTGCCGCCGGCCTGCGTGAACGTCAACGCATGACCCAGCAGCTGGCTCAGCATCTGCCGCAGCCGCCGCTCGTCGCCGCGCAGGCGCACCCGCTGCGCGAGCGGCGCCACATCCAGCCGCGCCCCGCCATGGGTCGCGCGCGCCAAGGCTGTGTGGGCGCTGGCCTCTATCAGCTGCTCGACATCAATGGTGTCAGACTGCAGCTCAAGCGCGCCCTGCTCGATGCGCGCCACGTCCAGCCAGATATTGACCAGCGCCAGCAGCTGATGCCCGGCACCGTTGATCGCGGTCGCATATTCCGCAACCTGCTCGGGCGGGCAGTCGGGCTGCTGGGCAAGACTCTCGGAAAAGCCGATCACGAGGTTGAGCGGCGTGCGCAGCTCATGTGCCATGCCCGCCAGAAGATCCCGGCGGTCGCTCGCACGGCGCCTGCGGATCTCCGTCATGCGGCCGGCACGATCGCGCCACGCTGGCTGTGGCGCAACGCGAGGGCTGCCGTCAGCACCAGAACGGCCAGCGCCTGGTGCGCCGTGCCGAGCGCAACCGGCACGGCCCACAACAGCGTCGTCACACCCAGGCCATACTGCGCCACCACCAGCACCGCCAGCG
>CAIQQQ010000022.1 GCA_903873995.1 uncultured Rhodospirillales bacterium | reverse complement strand
GCCCGCATCCAGAAAAACATTGACCATTAACACGTTCAATATCGCCTTTCCGGCCAAGCCCAACTGAAGGTCGCCCGGCGCGCAATGGCTCGCGCAGAGTGCGCTGACAGCAAGGGCGATGGATGCGCGCGGCGCGGTCATTTGCTGCGGCAATTGGGCGCGCGTATATGACACCAAGCAGCCAATGCTGCGGCGTCGCGCGATTTTCCGACGGGCTAATAGGACATTCTTCTATTAGGCCTGAAGGGGCGCCATTCCAGCACAAAGCCAATCAAGCAAGACCGGCTGCAAGCCCCGTCCGCGTGGCCGGAATCCCCGCCGGAGAATGCTTGCAGGCCGCGCAGGGCTGGCCATCTGGATCCCGGCAGTGCGCGAGCCTGCGCCCACCGGCCCAAAGCGCGACCCGCCCCGGAGCGCCTGCGGGAGCGCCCGCCTGAACCATTCTTAATTCACGCTCGTTGGCAAAATGCATTGGGCGCAGTTGCAATTGCCGGTTACCCGTTCATTTGCCAGACAGGGGGCCCGGATTGCAAAACAATGTGTCCCGGCACTCAAGTTAATCCCTCAGTAACCGTAGAACTCGATTGGAAAGCCGGAAGTGCGTCGCGCGACGCGTGCGCCGGTCCTCGTGTTCATTTTTTTCAATGGAGCAGCGTCATGCCTAGGTCAACTCCGGGTCGTTCCTCGAACATGGACTTTTGGGCCCCACGCGGTCTGGGCCAACTGAGCAAGGTCACCACGGCCGTTGCTCTCGCCCTGCTGGCGATGGGCACGGCCTACGCGGGCCCCGGCACGGCGCCGGCCTATTCGGTCAATGCAGCACCGCCTCCGGCGGCCCCGGACACCTTCGCGCAGACCTACTACGCCAACAGCCCGGCGGGTCCGCGCGTCGACCTGATCGCCAATCCGACCAACCCGGCCAACCCGAACGGGCCCTTCATCGATACCGGCCGCGCGCTGCGCAAGTTCGTCGACATCCTGCCGACCATCAAGGGCCTGGCCCCGACCACCAATGGCGGCAGCGGTACCATCGGCGCGTCCGCCAAGTACATCCCGCTGGCACTGCCCGGCACGTGGCCGTCTGACGGCGCCGACTACTACCACATCGCGGTGGTCGAATATGCCGAGCAGCTGCACAGCGACCTGCCCAAGGCCACCGTGCTGCGCGGTTATGTCCAGATCGAGGAACCCGGCCAGGCCACGCCCGCCGGCTCGAATCACGTGGCGCTGACCTACCCGTGCGGCGCCCCGATCCTGCTGCCCGACGCCACCGGTGCGCTGCAGCAGGTGTATGGCTACGACAAGCCCCATTACCTTGGCCCGACCATTGCGGCGGTCAAGGACCGCGCGGTGCGCATCAAGTACTCCAACCTGCTGCCGCCCGGCGATGCGAACGGCGTCGGTGCCGACCCGGCGGTCGGCCAAGTCGGAGTGCCGGGACGCAACGGCGACCTCTTCCTTCCGGTCGACGCCACCATTCCTGGCGGCAATCTGCAGCAGAACCGGGTCGACATCCACCTGCACGGCGGCCTGACGCCCTGGATTTCCGACGGCGGCCCGCACCAGTGGACCATTCCGGTCGGTGACACGCGCTTCGGCCAGCTGATCGACGCAGCCGTCACCTCGTCCGGCGCGAGCTACTCCGCCAGCACCGCCCTCGTCATCGATCCGCCCCAGAGCATCGCCACCGGGCTTGCCACGCTC
>CAIQQQ010000021.1 GCA_903873995.1 uncultured Rhodospirillales bacterium | reverse complement strand
TCGCCGAAGGTGATGATGCGGATCTGATCGCCGGCGCCGAGCGTGTAGGCTTCGTTGACGTAAGGCGGCAGGGCGGCAAGGTCGGTGCGACCCATGCAGCCGGCGGTGAGCAGCAGCAAGGCGGGCAGGGCTACGATGGATCGATTCATGACTGGTCTCCTGTGGAAGGGTTGGATGGCTGTTGCGGGATTGACGCCTGCGTGTCATGCCAGCCGCGGCTGCAGGCGATCTGTTCGAGGCCGAGGCGGTCCACGATCGTGATGCGGCCGCGGCCGGCGCGGACGAGGCCGGCCTCCTGCAGCGCGCAGACGACGACGGTGACGCCGGGCCTTCGCACGCCAAGGACGATCGACAGCGCCTCGTGCGTGATCGGCAGCTCGTCGCCGTCGATGCGGTCATGGGCCATCAGCAGCCAGCGGATGGTGCGTTCGGGCAGCGTGTTCTGCGCGTTGCTCGCGGCCGTCTGCATGGTCTGCTGCATGAGACTCTGCACATAGGCGAGGCAGGTCCAGCGCATGGCGGGACGCTCGGCCACGAACCCCATCAGCTCGGCGACCTTCATGCGCACGGCGATGCCCTGGACCTGGCTGACGGCGCTGGCGCCGGAGATCGCGTCGGTGCCCAGCAGAGCGAGGCAGCCGACCATGCCTTCGCGGCCGATCATGGCGACCTGGGCCGAGGCGCGGCCGGCGCCGCAATCGACGATCATCGAGACCATGCCCTCCTCCACGAAGAAGACATGCTCGGTCGGCTGGCCGGGCTCGATCAGCACCTGACCCGACACCAGGCGCACCCGCGTCAGATGCGGGCGCAGCTCGGCCAGGTCCTCGTCCGGCAGGCTGGCCAGGATCTCGTTGCGGATGGCCTGCTGGGGTGCTGACGCGAGGCCCATATCTTCTCCTTGCCGATGTCGCAGCGCCGTTGTCGCAGCACTGGACCCGAGGGCCGCCTCCCGTTTTCGGCGGGGTGCGGTTGTTGGCTTGTGCCGTGTCCATTGCGGACCGGGCTGGCCGGTGCGGATGGGAGGTAGCGCCGATCGAAATCTCTGCAATTAAACAATGATGATTTAGTACAATAAAATAGTCCGATAAAGCATTTCGTTTCACATTGATAGATTGCCGCGCAGAGCCGAAGCAGACATTTCATCGTACGTCGTGATACACAGCTTGTCTAACCGAACATTTTTGCAGTCCACTATCAATTGCAACACTTATGAATGTTATCTTTCGTTCGTTGTTCTCGATTTTTCGGAACAATAGACGAATGTTATGGAGCCGTCGTCTACGGATAACTTAGGAACACGACAAGGCTTGAACCAGAACCGACAATATCTGTGCATCCTTCAGACAATATCCTTGCAGATCCTTGGTGCTGCCCGCGTACCGGCACCGCACCACTGCATTCTCACAGCTCGTCACCAGCATGATCGGGACCGCACGATGATTCAGGCAGAATTCGCCTCGCTGGCCTTCAATCGGGTCATGAAAGGCCTCACGCTGCGGCAGACCCAAGCACCGGCCACGGCGCTGCACGGCCTTGATCACAGGCTGGCGCGCCGTTGCAAGGTGGCGTTTGACTGGCTCGCGGCGGCGGCGGCCCTGGTTGTGGTCGCGCCGGTGCTGTGTGCCATCGCGGCCTTGGTGAAGCTTGATGGCGGGCCGGTGCTGTTCGGCCATCTGCGCATCGGCCGCGACGGGCGGGCGTTCCGCTGCCTGAAGTTCCGCTCGATGGTCACTGACAGCGAGGCCCGGCTGGCCGCCCTGCTGCACTCAGACCCGGAGGCTGCGGCCGAATGGCACGAGACCATGAAGCTGCGGCGCGATCCACGGATCACGAAGGTGGGCCGGTTCCTGCGCGCCTCGAGCCTGGATGAGCTGCCGCAGCTGTTCAACATCCTGCGTCTTGAGATGAGCCTGGTGGGGCCACGGCCGATCGTGGCCGCCGAGGTTGCGCGCTACGGCAGCAGCATCGCGGCCTATCACTCGATCCGCCCGGGCGTGACCGGGCTGTGGCAGATCAGCGGGCGCAGCGGGACGACCTATGACGAACGGGTCCGGCTTGACACGTTTTACGCCGGCAACTGGTCGTTTTGGTCTGACATCAAGATCATCGCAAAGACCGTGCCCGCCGTGCTGCGCAGCCGCGGCGCCTGCTGATCATCCTTCCTCATTCCAGCGAGGCCGCCATGGCGTTGTTCCACCTGCTGTTCGGCCACCGCGAGCCGTTCGAGACACTGCCGTCGTCGCGCCATGCCGAGCCCGCGGCACCGATGCGCGAGCAGGCCAATCCTGCCGATCGCGGTCTTGGCACGCGCTTCGAGCCGATGCTGGGCAATGACCGTGGCGGCCGGAGGCTGGCGCCGTCGCGGGCGTTCACGCCGACGCAGCCGAAGCTCGGCCGCCGGCAGATCGTGGGGCGCGAGCCGGAGCTGGCGCGTATCCTCCAGGCGCTGGGTGAGGATCGCGCCCATGTCGTGCTGTATGCCGAGCGCGGGCGGGGCAAGACGTCTCTGACCAACACCGTGGTGGAGACCTTGCGGCGCGGCGAGGTGGTGGTGGCGCGCCACACGTGTGACGCGGACAGCACGTTCGAGAGCATTCTGCGCGGGCTGATGCGCGACCTGCCGGCGTCGTTGCGGGCGGTGGCGATCGGTGCCGAGCCGGGCGAGGGGTGCGAGCAGGTGTTGCCGGACCGGGCGCTTCGGCCGGGTGACATGGTGGCGCTGCCGCAGCGGCTGGACGCGCGCAGCCTGGTGTGTGTGATCGACGAGTTCGACCGTGTGGAGGACCCGGCCACCCGCACGCGCATCGCCGATGCGATCAAGCAGCTGTCTGACCGGGACGCCGACTTGCTGCTGCTGATCGTGGGCGTGTCGGACAATCTCGATCAGATCCTGGGCCAGCATCCTTCGATCCAGCGCAACGTGGTGGGCGTGCATCTGCCGCTATTCTCCGACCAGGACGTGTCGTTGCTCGTGGCCAAGGGCGCGCGGGAGAGCGGGTTCAGCTTTCCGGCGGAGATCGTGGCCCGCATCGCGGTGCTGGCGCGGGGCATGCCCTACATGGCGCAACTCCTCGCACTTCGCCTCGTGCAGGCGGCGGCGTCTCGCGACGGGACGCTCGTGTCGGCCACCGACCTCGCCACTGCGATCTCGGGCCTGCTGGGGGACGCCAACCCGCGGGTGCTGGTGCTGTATTCGGACCTCACGTCCCATGGTCAGGACAGCGAGATGGTGACGGCGCTGCGCCGGATCGCGTCTGCGCCGCAGGACCCGTGGGGCCGGCTGTCGGTCAGCGAGACCGAGCAGGGCCAGGCGCGCATCGGCGGATGGCTGGTGCCGCCGGCGAGTTGGGCGCGGCTGCAGGCGGCGCATGTGCTGCAGGCGTATGGCGCGGGGTCGGGGCTGTTCGTCTTTGCCGAGCGCAGCCTGATGCATCACGTGCTGCTGCTGGCGGCCCAGGATGTGCCCGACGCACCGGCGATGGTGATCCGGCCGGTGGCGTTTCGGACGTAAGGAAGCAGCTCTTTTTTGAGAAAAAGAACCAAAGAACTTTTTGATACCTGACAGAACTTGGACATCGTGGCGTGCCCAAACGACTGAAAAGTCTTTTGCTTCTTTTCTTCAGAAAAGAAGTTCTTGCTTAACTTAAAATACTGGAACGTCAAAGTGGAAGCCCCCGCAGCAACCCTGGATCTCCCTGCCCCGCCCCCCGCCATGTTGCCGTTCGCGCAGATGGCACGGCTGCTGCGTCATCATGTGTGGCTGATCGCGTCGATCACCGTGCTGGCGGCGGCAGTGGGGCTTGCGTTCGCGATGACCTTGCCAAGGATCTACACGGCGGCCAGCTCGTTCACGGTGGAGGGCGACCGGTTTGCCATTCCCGAGCTGCAGGGTGCGCTGCGGGCGGAGAACTCGCCCGATCCGATGCCGTGGGTGCGGACGGAAGTGCAGGCGCTGACGTCTCGCGCGCAGATCCAGACGGTGATCACGCGGTTGCGGCTCGATCAGGACCCCGAGTTCAACGATGCGCTGCGCAGCCCGGGAGCGGTGCAGAGTGTGACCGCATACCTGCGCGGGACGGTTCGGTCCTGGATGGGACAGGCAGCCCCAGAGCCTGCGGCCGCGGATGAGTCGGTGCTGGTGAATGTGACGCGGGCGCTGTCGGTGTTTCAGGACAATCGCAGCCTGGTGATCTCGGTGAACTTTACAGCGCAGGACCCGCAGCTGGCGGCCAATGTTGTGAACGCGCTGGTCGGCAGCTACATCGCGGCACGCGCGGCGCGGCGGATCGAGGCCAATCGCGGGGCGAACGACGCGATGCTGGCAAGGGTTGCCGAGGCGAAGGGCAGCCTCGATGCGATCGAGGCGAAGATGCACGATCTGCGGACCGGCAGCGAGCTGGTTGGGCTGCGCGCGGGGTCGGTTGGGCAGCAGCAGCTGGAGGAGCTGGCGACGGCGTCTGCCAAGGCGAGCGTGGAGCGGGCGCGGATCGAGGCGAACTGGGAGCGGGCGAGCTCGCTGGCCAAGCTGGGGATTTCGGACGGGCTGGCGGCGGTGCTGGACAGCCCCACGATTTCGCGGCTGCGCGAGCAGGAGAGCACGGCGCAGCGGCGGGTGGCGGAGCTGTCGTCGCGCTATGGCTCAGGCTACCCGGGGGTGCGGTCGGCCAATGCGGACCTGGCGGCGGCGCGGGGGCAGATTGGCAGCGAGGTGAGCCGGATCGTGGCGTCCTTCGGGGCGCAGCTGCGGGTGGCGCGCGAGCAGGAGGCCGATATCAAGCGGCAGCTGGACGATGCGCGCAAGCTGGGTGTGACGTCTGAGAACGCGCGGGCGCAGCTGGCCGAACTGCAGCAGGAGGCGACGACACGGCGCAACCTGTATCAGACGTTGCTGGGACGGGAGCAGCAGACGGTGGCGCAGCCGACCGGGACCGAGGTGCCGGATGTTCGGGTGCTGTCGGCTGCGGTCGCACCTGGGTCTTCGTCCGGTCCGAACACGAAGCTGATCGCAGGGGCTGGCGGGCTGTCTGGGTTGTTGCTGGGGTGCATCATCGCGTTGTCCCGGCACAAGACGCTGGATGTGTTCGAGGCGGCACCGGATCTGGCGCGGGCCACGGGCGTGCAGGTGCTGGCTACGATGCCGCGCGCGCTGATCGAGGGGGGGCGGGTGTCGCTGCCGATGGCGGTGGTGTCCGCGCCCAGCGGGGATGGGGCCGAGGCGATGCGGAAGTTGCGCGGGCGGCTGCGCTTTGCCGGGCGGACGCGGGCGCCGCGCTGTGTGCTGTTCACCGCGGCGGTGGCGGGGCGCAACCCGGCTGCCTCTGTCGCCGCGGCGTTTGCTCGGGTGGCGGCGGCGGACGGCGAGCGGGTGCTGCTGCTGGAGGCCAATCTGGTGGCGCCGTCCTTGGGGCGGATGCTGGAGCAGCCGCAGGATGGGATGTCGCAGCTTCTGGCGGCGGACCGGACGCGGGCGGTGGCGGGGATCGAATGGCGCGACCTGGTGGCGCCGGATGCGGCGAGCCCGCTCGATCTGCTGCTGGTGGCGCGTCCGGTGCCGGGGAGCCTGGGTCTGCTGACGTCTGTGGCGTTTCAGAACCTGCTGGTCGAGGCGCGGCAGGATTACGACCTGGTGGTGATGGATGCGCCGGAGGCGGCGTCGGCCGATGCGCTGGCGCTGATGATGCGGGCGGATACGACGGTGCTGCTGATCGACAGCCGCACGTCTCAGCCGACCATTCGCGATGCGGTGGCGCGGCTTGGCAGCGGGGCGGCGGCGTCGCTTGGCGCCGTGCTGGTCGAATGACATCTGGAGAATGATCATGATCGACGAACCCGTGGGCCTGCTGCTGCTGGCGAGCCTGTTGCTGCTCTTGTTGGCGCTGCATCCGTTTGTGACTTACCCGGCGAGTTTGCGGCTGCTGGCGCGGTTGCGGCCGCGGCCGATCGCGGACGGGCTTGCGCCGCACGGGGTGGCGCTGTGCGTGTGCGCCTACAACGAGGAGCGGGTGATCCGGGCCAAGGTTGCGAACATGCTGTCTCTGCGCGCGCAGTGTCCGCAGCTGGAGATCCTGGTCTATGTCGATGCGGCGAGCGATCGGACGGCGGAGATCCTGCGCGGGTTCGCAGGGCTGCTGCGGGTGGTGGTGAGCCCGCGGCGGATGGGCAAGACGCATGGCATGAACCAGCTGGTGAGCATGACCAGCGCGCAATGCCTGGTGTTCAGCGACGCCAACGTGATGTTCGCGCCCGATGCGATCGGCGCGTTGCTGCGGCCGTTCGCCGATCCTGAGGTGGGCGTGGTGTGCGGGCATCTGGCGTTTGGCGCGGCCACGGATGCGGTGGCGACGGCGACATCGGCCACCGGGTCGGCCTATTGGCGGCTTGAGGAGGAGATCAAGCGGCTGGAGAGCGAGACGGGCTCGGTGATGGGGGCCGATGGGTCGATCTTTGCGGTGCGGCGCGGGCTGCATCGGGCGCCGCCGGATGATCTGATCGACGATATGTATGTCTCGCTGCGGGTGCTGTGCGGCGGGCGGCGGGTGGTGCGGGCCGGGGACGCGCTGGCGTTCGAGGAGCAGGTGTCACGCGCGCCGGAGGAGTTTCGGCGCAAGGTTCGCATCGCGTGCCAGGCGTTCAACGTGCACCGGGCGCTGCGGAGCGAGCTGCGGAATCTTGGGATGCTCGATCGCTATAAATACGTGTCTCACAAACTGCTGCGGTGGCTCGTGGCGTATCTGCTGGTGGGCTCGGCGGTCTGTCTGTTGGCAGCACTCGCAGTGGCGGGGGCCTGGGTGGTGCTGGGGCTCGTGGTGGCGTGGGGGCTGCTGGGCGTGGTGGCACTTGGGGTGGTTCAGGAGCCGCGGGTGCAGGCGGTGCGGTCGATCCTGATGGCGTTTGCAGCGACCGGGATCGGCGTGTGGCGCTCGCTGTGCGGGGCGCGGTTTCAGACCTGGACGCCGCCGGCCTCGGCGCGGGGCGCGCTGGGCAAGGTGCAGATCTGATGCGCGTCGCGATGATCGACCCGTCTTTGTTCACCTGGCCTTATGACCGCGCGCTGGCGCTGGGGCTGCGTGAGCTGGGGCATGATGTGACGCTGCATTCCCGCCTGCCGGAGGCGCGTGATGGGGCGGAGGAGGGCGTTGCCCTGGCCGGTGATTTCTACCGGGTTGCCGACAGCCGGGCCGCGCGGCGGCTGCCGCGTCCGGTGCGGCTGGGGGTGAAGGGTGTGGACCATGCGTGGTCCATGACGCGGCTGCTGGGGCGGCTGTGGCGGGAGCGGCCGGATGTGATCCATGTGCAGTGGCTGGCGCTGCCGGTGATTGACCGGCTTGTGCTGGGCGCGCTGGCGCGGGTGGCGCCGCTGGTGCTGACGGTGCACGACACCAATCCGTTCAACGGCAATTCGCCCTCGTGGCTGCAGAGCGCGGGCCATGATGCGTGCCAGGCGCGGTTTCACAGGCTTATTGTGCACACGGCGCAGGGGCGGGAGCGGCTGATGGCGCAGGGTGTGGCAGCGTCGCGCATCGCGGTGCTGCCACATGGGCTGCTGGCGCCGCAGGCGGCGTGCGGGCCGGATGCGATGGACGGCAGGATCACATTTCTGCTGTTCGGCAAGATCAAGGACTACAAGGGCGCGGATGTGCTGATCCGCGCCTTTGCGATGCTGCCGGCCGCCCTTCAGGCGCAGGCCGTGCTGCGCATCGTTGGGCAGCCGTATATGGATATGAGCGGGCTTGAGGCCTTGGCGGCGGATCCGCGTCTGGCCGGGCGGGTGAGCCTCGAGCCTGGGTTTGTGGACGATGCGGCGGTGGCCGGTTATTTCGGGCCTGGCGTTGTGGCGGTGTTTCCGTATCGGGAGATCGAGGCGAGCGGGGTGCTGTTTCTGGCGCTGGCGTATGGGCGGCCGGTTGTGGCCTCTGCCATCGGGAGCTTTGCCGAGAGCCTGGTCGATGGGGTGCACGGGCATCTCGTGGCGCCGGACGACGCCCCTGCCCTGTCGCGCGCAATGGCGCATCTGATCGCCGATCGTGGGTTCGCCGCACGGTGTGCGGCTTCGTCTCGGGCAGCGGGGGCGAGGGTGGCGGGCTGGACGGAGATCGCGGCATCGACGGTTGAGCTTTATGAGGAGGCGATCTCGGCCGATGTCAGGGTCGCGCATCCGGCCGGAGCCGGGCGATCGAGGTCAGCAGCAGCACGATGAACACGATCGGCGGGAATTGCTGGTAGCCGCCTGTGAACAGGAACAGCACCATCACGGGCACGAACAGGGCGCCCTGGATGGCGGTGCGGGCGGCCATGGTGAACAGCGACAGATAGGCGATCAGCGCGGGCAGACCGTATTCGACGGCGATCTTGACCGGCGTGTTGACGTCGTACTCGTACGGCAGGGTCTGGCGTTCGGCCATGCCGGCGCCGATGCCGACCAGGGCCGCGGAGGGATCGGTCGCGATGACGTCCCCGAGCAGCCAGAACGGGGTGACGAAGCGCATATGGCCGCTGGTGCCGGGGTTCGTGACCTCGTCCAGCCGGACAGC
Organism: uncultured Rhodospirillales bacterium; assembly: GCA_903873995.1. Taxonomy (GTDB): domain Bacteria; phylum Pseudomonadota; class Alphaproteobacteria; order Acetobacterales; family Acetobacteraceae; genus CAIQQQ01. Next base: position 12,678 of record CAIQQQ010000021.1, on the reverse strand, counting down.
GAAGGCCTGCGCGATGTCTGGCGCGAAGAGGATCACGATCCCGGCGGCGCCGGCTGCGAGGATGGCCATGGCGGCGGCGAGGGCGAGGCCCCTGCCGCCCAGGCAGAACGGGGCTGCCAGCAGGAAGGCGCCCAAAACGATCCAGCCGGTGCCGGAGAAGGACAGCAAAAGCCCGGCTGCGAACAGCGCGAGGGTGCGGGGTTTTCGGGTGGTCAGCCCTTCGATCATCAGGCCGAGTGCCATCATCTGGGAATAGACCGAGGGCTCGACGAGAAAGAAACCGTTGGATTTGAACAGATCGCCGATGCCCGACGGGATCTGCAGGTTGTAGCCCTGCTCGAACAGCAGCCAGTCCGGCAGGAAGCCCGCGAAGCTGAACACGCGCAGACCCGCGAACTGGGCGGCGAATTGCAGCAGGCCGGCGATGGCTGCGACCAGGAGGCAGCGGTTGACGGTGCGGAAGAACCGCGCCTGCCCGACGGGCTGTGCGAAGGTCACGATACCGGTTGCGGTGAGCAGGAGAAACTGGAGCATCGAGGCGATGGAAGGGGTGGCAGCCCCTGCGGCCCCTGCTGCGCGCCAGGCGAAGCCGAGCAGCACCAGGGCGATCAGCGCCAGATAGGCCAGCAGCCGGCCGCGATGCAGAGTGAGGGTACCGCGCAGGAGGTGATAGCCGATGAGGCCGAGGCCGGCCGGCAGGACGAGGCTCACGCTGGCCCCGCCGAGCGGGAGGGCGAAGCGCTGGAGCAGCAGGGAGATCAGCAGCAGGGACGCGGTGAAGCGAATCGCGTCTCGCTGTTCGGATGCTGGCGCTTCGGCATGGGCCGAGGCGGGCGCGGTCATGTCGTGCGGCATGGCGGGCGGGCCGGCGCTATTTGAGCGCTGCGTTGACGGCGCTGCGGCAGGTCAGGGACAGGTCCGGGCGATGCTGCTTCAGGCAGTAGGTCTGGTTTCGGCCCATGTTGGACGAGCGATCGTCCACCGAGCAGTAACTCGTTGCTTCGGTGGCGCAGGACTGGACGACGTGGCGGTATTTTGCGGCGGCTGACGGGGGCGCGTCCTGGTCGGTTACGGCATGGGCCGGCTGCGACAGGGCCGCGAGCGACAGCAGGGCGGCAAGTCCGGCGCGTCTTGCGCAACAACTCGCTGCGACTGCGTAACGTAGAGCGCTGCCGGTCAGTTCACTGGGAAAAATTCGGCCCATGTGAGTCTCCAATTATTTTTGTTGCGGGCGAACCAGGGAGTGGCGGTGAAGCAATCCTTATTGTAATTACGCTGACGATGATTTGACATTTGACAGACCAATCTTCCAGCTTCGTGCCTGCGTGTCGCGCGGCGAGGATTGGCGGACAGCAAAGACGGGAGTTGATCCAATGGGTGCTGCGCTGCGATGGCTTGGACTGACGCTTCACGGCCACCCGAACGTGACGATTTCAGATCGACTTGGGCGGGACGGCCCGCTGGCTGCATTTGCTGCGATCTTGGCCGCGATCTTGTCTGTGGCGACCGGCGCCACGCCGGCGCGGTCGCAGCTGCTGGACCAGCTGATCAATCCGGATATCCCCGGCATCGCGGGCGAGCCGGGGGTGACGGTGACGTCGCGCCAGCGACCGGATTACGACCCGCTGGGGGTGCGATTCGGCAATGTGACCGTGCGGCCCGAGCTGCGCGAGAGCGTGGGGTATGACGACAACGTCAATGGCAGCAGCCGGGCGCAGGGCAGCGCGCTGGTGGAGACGGACGCGCGGGTGGCGGCGAAGTACGAGGATTCGCAGAGCACGGCCGGTGCGCGGCTGTCGGTGGACGATGTGCGCTACCTGAGCAAATCCGCGCAGTCCTTCACCAACTGGCAGGCGGGGCTTGGCGGCACCTATCTGGTGGGGCGCGACACGCTGAGTCTGGGGTATGACCATTTCAACCTGTCCCAGACGCCGCGCGACCTCGATGTGCCGCAGCTCGACCAGCCGCTGGCTTACCGGCTCGACCTGCTGCGGGCGTCCTACAAGGCAGTGTTCAGCCGACTGTTCGTGCAGCCCGGCATAGCACTTGCGGCGTACAGCTATGACAACGGCACCGTCGGCGGGAAGCCCTATCTACAGAGCTCGCGCAACCGGCTGGTTGCAACGCCGAGTGTGACGGTGGGCTATGAGCTGTCGCCGCGGCGCAACCTGGTGTTCGTGGTGCGCGATGCCGTGGCGTCCTACGACAACCGGCGGATTTTTGGGGCGAAGCCGGATTTCAACGATCTGTCCGTGCTGGCCGGCATCGACTACGACGCCGATGGCATCTGGCGGTTCCGGCTGCTCGGCGGCTATGAGACGCGGGACTTCAGCAGCCGGCAATACAAGACCATCGCGGCGCCGATCGCCGAGGCGGCGGTGATCTGGAGCCCCACCGGGCTTACGACCGTGACGGCCAGCGCCACGCGGCATATCCAGGATTCGGCCGACGACACCACGATCGGCTTCACCGAGACCGCGCTTGGGCTGCGGGTGGACCACGAATTGCTGCGCAATGTGCTGCTGCAGGCCCATGTGCGCTATGCGGTGGACGAATATTCGCACAACCAGGGGACTGAGAGCCTCGTGCGCTTCGGCGCGGGTGCCACCTGGCTGCTCAACCGCAACCTGCAGCTGGAGACCAGTGCGGAGCACAGCACGCGGACCAGCGGCGGGGCGGTGCGCGCCAGCGGGCTGAATGGGTATGACGGCACGATCGTGCTCGTCACGTTGCGGCTGGCGCTGTGACATGACCACGCGAGCGGGCCGGATGGTTCCGGGATGAGCGAAAGCCGGGACGGCACGCAAGGATCTGACGCGCAGGCGCCAGCCTTCCCCCACCGGGGCGAGGTGGCCCCTGCCCCGGTGCGGTCTGGCTGGGGCGTGCGGCTGGCACCGGCGGGCGGTCTGGTTCTGGGGCTGCTGCTGGGCGCGCTGGCGTGGCTTGGGGCACTGACGCTGTGGCGCCTGCTGGGTTAGGTCCATAGTTGTGCTGCCGTCGGCTGCACTGAGTGCGGTGTGATGGTCAATATCGATATTCGATGGTCGGCGTCCGTACTTAACCGGCTGTATCATTAGCAAATGTGAGTTCTGTGGGCGTGAGACTTCTGTAGGAAAAGGATTGCGACAACGATCTGGTGTCGGGCTCTGATTGGTCTCAAATCAAAAGAGGACGACACATGACGCTGTTGTCGACACACGCGACCACAGGCGAATCTCACAGATCCTGGAACGTCAGCGAGCATGATCAGCCAAGAGCCACGGCCTTGACGGACACAATCAAAGGCCCCGCCGAGACAGCCGCACACATCGTTGCCACGGGCAGCGTTCCCCTCGACCTCGCGGCCCGCGTGGCGGCGCGCTATACGCCGGATCACCTGGTGGTGGACGGCATGCAGCACATCGTGGCGCGGTCGCGCGGCGCTGCACGGTTCCTGCGAGGCACCGAGGCGGCTGGCCTCGTGCTGGATGTGATCCATGGCCATCTGCGCGAGGTTGTCGCGTCGTTGTTGCGGGATGCGGTGAAGGGCCGGCTGCCGGTGCGGCGCCATTGCACGACGCCGGGCGGGCTTGCGCTGGAGATCGTGATCGAACGCCTGCCGCAGGATGTCGGCGCGGACCAGTTCGTGATCCTGTTCCTGGAGCCGCCGCGGGCCAGCCCGGACCAGGGGCTGCGAGGCGACGCGCGCCCCGTAGCGCGACAAGAGGGGCGTCCCGATGCCGGGCGGTTCCGGCGGATGACGGATCTCGTGCCGGTGATCCTCTTCACGATGACGCCGGATCTGGTGATCGATCACGCCAACCACGCTTTCTGCCTGTTCACCGGGTTGACCTCCGATCCGCCGAACCGACTGGTATGGGACGCCGTGCTGCATCCGGCCGACCGGGAGGAGAACCGCAGGCTGTGGGCCGCAGCGGTTGAGGCGGGTGTGCCGTTCGAACGGGAGCACCGGTTGCGCGCGGCCGATGGCTCGTGGCGCTGGCATCTGACCCGATGCGTTCCGCAATATCACGAGGATGGGCAACTGCTGAACTGGCTCGGGTCCTCCATCGATATCCATCAGCGGCGCCGGGCGGAGGCGCGCCAGCGGTTGCTGCTGACGGAACTCCAGCATCGGTCCAAGAACATCCTCGCCGTGGTGCGCTCGCTGCTCAGCCGCACGCTGGCGTCCAGCACCGATATCGACGATTTCGCGGCCCATCTCAGCGGGCGGATCAGTGCGTTGGCGCGCACCCAGGGCGTGATGGCCCGGACCGCGGACGGCGCAGTGGGGCTGGAGGAACTCGCGCACCAAGAGGTGATGGCCCATGGCGGGCAGGAGTCGCTGCAGGTGACGATCGAGGGGCCGCCGGTGATGCTGACCGACAAGGTGGCCGAGACGCTGGGGCTCGCGTTGCACGAACTGACCACCAACGCCTTGAAGTTCGGCGCGCTGTCCGCCCCGCATGGGCGGGTGCTGCTGACATGGGAGCGGACGCGCACGCGCGCCGACCCCGAGGACGCCGGGCCTCCGACATCGCCGGTTGACGCCAGATCGGGCGACGCGGTTCCGGTCTGCGAAGTGTCCTTGGTGTGGCAGGAGAGCGGGATCGCAGTGAGCCCGGCCTCGGTCGGCGCCAGCGGGTTCGGTCGCGAGCTGATCGAGCAGGGGCTGCCTTATGAGTTGGGCGGGCAGACGGAGATGGCGTTCGAGCCGGATGGGCTGCGCTGCGAGATCCGGTTTCCGCTGCTGGCGGAACGTGACGGCGGGCCGTTTGCGGATTTCCCGGCATGACGGGCGACTCTGCCCTACAGCCTCTCGCGGGGCTGCGCGTGCTCATCGCCGAAGACCAGTACATGATCGCCGCCGAGCTGCGCCGGCTGCTCGAAGGTGAGGGGATCGTGATCGTCGGCCCGTTCTCGACGGTGGCCAACGCGCTCAGCGCCAACGAGGAGCCGGTGGACGTGGCGCTGCTCGACGTCAATCTGCACGGTCTGGCGGTGTTCGCGCTGGCCGATGACCTGTCGCGGCGCGGCATTCCGTACGGCTTTGCCACCGCGTACGAAACGGCGGCGCTGCCGCTCGCCTACCAGGCGGTGCCGCGGGTGGAGAAGCCGGTGACGGCTTCCGCGCTGCTGCGGCTGTTGGGCGTTCTGGCGGCGCAAAAGGGAGGCGTTCAGAGGGGGGCCGTCACGTCATGAGCCAGCATGACCTGCGGCATCGGCCGGACCTGCGCTTCAACGCCATCCTGCATCGCCTGTCCGCGTTCGCCACGCTGTCTGTGGCCGAGCTGCAGTTCCTGCGCGACCTGTCCCGCCAGACGCGTCAGCACGATCCCCGCGTGGAGCTGTGCCAGGAAGGCCGCGTGCCGGTGCCGCGCATCCTGCTGTCCGGCTGGGCGTGCCGGCAGCGCATGCTGGGCGACGGGCGGCGGCAGATCATCAGCTTTCTGTTGCCCGGCGATCCGTGCTCGCTGCTCGAACGGCCGGCCGTCGCGTCCCACTGCGCGGTCGTGGCGCTCACCACCGTGACCGTCGTTGAGGCCAAGGCGCTGGAGACCGCCCTCACCGCGAACTCCACCGTCTATCCGGGCCTTGCACTCGCCATCCGGCTCCAGACCATCCAGGACGCACTGCTGCTGCAGGACCAGGTGGTGCGCCTCGGCCGGCAGACCGCGTATGAGCGGATGGTCCACCTGCTGCTGGAACTGCGCAGCCGCCTTGGGATCGTGCAGATGGTCGAAGGCAACATGTTCCCGATGCCCGTGACCCAGGAAATCCTCGCCGATGCCCTCGGGCTCAGCATCGTGCACGTCAACCGCACCCTCCAGCAGATCAGACGCGACGGCATGCTGGAATTCCGCGGCGGCCAGGTGACCATCCTTGATCTCGCCATGATGGAAGCCGTCGCCGACTGGACCCCCACCTCCCTGGGCGAACAAGCCCTCCGCTCTGGAGTCGGCTGATTGGAGCGTGCTTGGCGAAAGTAAGGCCAGGGGCTTTGCCCCTGAACCCCGCGTCGTGCGCAAGCGCGCCGTCGGCGTGACGGGCCGAGCCCCTGGACGTCATTCTTTGGGTGCGCCTTGAGGGAGGGGGCATGCCCGATGGGTGCATCGACCCGTCGGGTATGCCCCCTCCCTCAAGACGCACCAAGGTATTGAGTTCCAAGGGCTCGGCCCTTGGTGGGGTCCAGGGGCAAAGCGCCTGGCCTTGCTTCCTCCAGCACCCCCCGATCGCCGTAGCCGAGGGGATGGGCAGCGCGCCAGGTGTGGGCGGTTTTGACGATGGTGGTGAGGTCGGTGAGTTTGGGGTGCCAGTTGGCTTCGGTTCGGATGAGGGTTGAGGCGGCGACGAGGGTTGCGGGGTCTCCGGGGCGTCTGGCGCCGATGCGGTAGGGGACGCGGCGGCCGGAGATCTGTTCGACGGCTTTGATGACCTGGAGGACGGAGAAGCCCTCGCCGGTGCCGAGATTGTAGGTGACGGAGCGGGTGTCGAGCTGGCGCAGCGCGCAGAGATGGGCGTGGGCGAGGTCGCTGACATGGACGTAGTCGCGCACGCAGGTGCCGTCGGCGGTGGGGTAGTCGTCGCCGAAGACGGTGAGCGGGGGGCGGCGGCCGAGGGCGGTGTCGATGACGAGGGGGATGAGGTGGGTTTCGGGGTCGTGATCCTCGCCGAGGCGGCCTTCGGGGTCGCTGCCGGCGGCGTTGAAGTAACGCAAGCAGGCGGAGCGGAGGCCGTGGCAGGTGTCTGCCCAATGCAGCGCGCGCTCGATGATGAGCTTGCTTTCGCCGTATGGCGAGCCGGGGGCGATGGTGGCGTGCTCGGCGATGGGGCCGGTGCCGGTGTCTGAGAAGAGGTTGGCGGTGGAGGAGAGCACGAAGCGTTTGACGTTGTGGCGGATGCAGGCATCGATGAGGGTGAGGCCGCCGCCGACATTCTCGCGGAGGTAGCGCAGGGGCTGGCGCATGCTTTCGCCGACGAGGGAGAGAGCGGCGAAGTGGAAGACGGCGTGGAAGGGGCCGCTTTCGAAGGCGTCGTCCAGCGCGTCCGTGTCGGCGATGTCGGCTTCGATGAGCTCGACGGCGTGTGGCAGGGCGGCGCGGTGGCCTTGGCGGAGATTGTCGATAACGACGACCTCGCCCCCCTGGCGGACCAGGAGATCGACGAGGTGGCTGCCGACATAGCCGGCGCCGCCGGAGACGAGGTATCGGGCCATAGGGAGGTCCTTTGTGTTAGGCGGCCTGGGCCTGTTGCGGCGCGTCTTGCAGGATCTGTTGGCCGGGATGGTCGGGGGCGGCGCTGCGGACGATGAAGCTTTCGAAGCTGCCGCCGTGGGTGCGCCTGATGGTGTAGCGGGTGCGTTTGGCGGGGCCGGCCAAATGGAGCGCGCCGATGACGTGGTAGGGGGCGTAGGGCTTGCAGAAGGCGGCCGCGGCGTCGTTCCACATCGGCACGCCGCGATCGCAGATCCAGTTGTTGGTGGGGTCGAGCAGGGTCGCGGCCGGCGCTTTTGGGCTGCCGGCGGGCCTGCGGTAAATTGCCTGGTTGAGGGCGAACTGGTCGTGCGGGACGAGGGCGCCGCTGCGTCTGATGGCGGCCTCGTAGCAGCGCGCCCATTGGTCCCAGTGCGGGGCGGTGGCGGCGGCTGCGAACAGGCCGGCGTTGAGGTGGCGGCGGGTGAGCAGGTGGGCGGCGGCGAGCGGGCCGTAGCCGAGGAGGAAATGCTTGGCCGTCCAGCCGAGCAGCCAGGCCTGGAGGCGGTAGCCCTGGTCGCTCTCATGGGTGATGGCGAAACCGGTTCGCTGTGCGGCCTCGATGTAGCGGTGCAGGACGGCGAGGTCTTGCAGCCAGACGTCTGAATCGATCCAGAGATAGATGCCGTGGCCGGGGAAGGTTTTGGGCAGGAAGGGGCGGGCGAGGAAGGACAGCAAGGCGGGGGCGTGGTCCTGCGCGCTGAGGCCGAACTGCGCCTTGGGGGTGGCGGTCTGGATGCCGTGCTGGGTGAGCCAGGCGCGGTCGGAGGCGGCGAGGCCGATGTCGAAGCAGGCCATCTGGACCCGGTTTCTGGCGAGGAACGGGGCGATGGAGGCGATCATGTCCTGCAGCAGGGGCATGAAGCGGTGGTCGCTGGCGGTGACGATGAGGATGCTGGGCGTGGGGGTGGGTTCGGTCATGGTGTGCGGGCTCCTGTGGCGATGGGGCCTTGGAGATTGCGCAGGGCTCGCCCGGCGATACGGTTGAGCAGCAGGCGCCAGGTGGCGGGGTGGCTGAGGATGGATGTGATGGCCCTGGGCCATTGGCCTTCGGAGGCCTGACGCTGGGCATCGAGATAGGGGATCATTGCTGTGTATTGCCGGGTCCGGCGGCGGAGCATGGCGGCGATGCCGGTCTGGCCCTGGGCCACCATCCTGGCGATGACGCGGGCGTTGACGATGATCGCGTCGCGGTAGTTGTAACGCCAGGGGCCGGCGCCGGTGGTGGTCCAGGCGCGGGAATTTGTGCCGAAGGGCTGGGTCCAGACATAGAGGGCTTCGCCGACCAGGCAGCCGGTGCCGCCGGCGGCGAAGAAATTCACGAGGTAATAGAAGTCTTCGGACATTCTGGTGTCTTCGTCGTAGGCCAACTGGTGGCGTTCGATGAAGCCGCGGGTGATGACGGGCTTGAGCAGGCCGTAGTCAAAGCTTGCGAAGCAGTCACTGTGGCGGATGAGGTCTTTCGTGGCGACGCGGCGGGCGCCTGCGAAGGGCGGGAAGCCGGTGCGCACAACCTGGCGGGCGCCGGCGTCGTAATATTGCAGGTTATCGGCCACCAGATCGGCGTTGGCGGCTTCGGCGGCGACGATGAGGCGGGCGAGACGGGTGGGGTGGAAGATGTCGTCTGCGTCCAGCACCGCGATCCAGTGGCCTTGAGCCTGCGCGATCATGACGTTCATCGCGGCCGATTTGCCGCGGTTGGTGGGCATGCGGATGAGGCGGATGCGCGGGTCTTCGGTGCAGAGCGCGTCGGTCTCGGCGGCGGTCGTGTCGGTGGAGGCGTCGTCGGCGACCAGGATCTCGAGGCTTTGCATGGTTTGGGCCATGGCGGAGCGGATGGCGCGTTGGATGGTGGGGGCTGTGTTGTAGGCGGGGATCACGACAGTGACATGTGGAGGGCTGGCATGTGGGGCTGCCAGCATGGGCTGGCCCGTCACGCGTTCGGTCTCCGCGGCGCGGGCCCTGGTTGGATGATGCGAAGCTTGTGCATGGCAGGGCCTTCGGTGAGCGTTCGTGCTCATACGCCGGGCAAGTTTGAGAAAGAATCACATATCATGGGCCCTTCGTGACACTGTTTTACGGATCGTCTGGGCGATGTCATTTCATGTGCCTGCTATTGATGAATTGTTATTACAATTTGGAATTTGAATTTTCCTTTTTTATTTGACGTGTCGGAGTTCTCGGCTTCTACACGGAGCGTGCGGTCTTTGATGGCCTCACCTTTCGCCGCGACCTGGGCCGTGGCATGGTTGGGGCATGGGCGAGGAGCTGGGAATGCGGGCGATCTTTGTTCAGATCAAATGCCAGATGGGCCATGCGTATCGCGTGGCGCAGCTGGCAGCCGATGGGATCGAGGAGTTGTCGGAGCTGCATTCGACCTCGGGGCCGTTCGATCTGCTGGCGAAGTTCTATCTGGAGCCGTCCCAGGATGTGGGCCTGTTTGTGACGGAGCGGGTGCAGACGCTGCCGGGGGTGGCGGATACCAGCACGATGATCACGTTCAACGCGTTCGCGGCCGGTGGGCGCCGCGGCTGAGTGCGGCGGTGATGGCGGGATCGTCATCGCCGTTTGCTTGAAACGTGTGCGGGGCTGGTCTAGGGCTTTGATCCGTTGCGGAGGGCGCTCGTGAAACACGTTGATCTTCGTTCGGCTCGCCTCTGGCGCTGTCTTGTGATGGCCGTGATGTTTGCGATATCCGCGCCACAGGCCGAGGGATGGGCGCGCAGCGGGAATGGCTACAGCCTGCCGAGCAGCCCCAGCCCGAGAACGGGGCGGCGGCCGAGCGTGGGCTCTGGCGGGTATTCGGCGCCGACCGGGTCTTATTCGCGCCCGGCACCTTATTCAGCCCCGCAATCCGGCGGCGATCAGGCGGTGTCGCGCAGCCAGTCGGGCAGCGCGCTGCAGAACTACCGCGCACAGCAGGCGCCGAAACCCGATCCACAGCCGGCTCCCGCCACCGCAGCGCAGCCTTCGCCGGGGTATGGCTCTCAAGGATATGCGCCGTCCTATGCACCATCCTATTCGCAATCCTACGGCTCTGGCGGCGGCTTCGTGCAGGGCGCGTTGCTGGGCGTGTTGCTGCAGTCGCTGAACCAGCCGGGGCGCGACCGGTATTTCTATGACCATCAGGACGATCCGGCGTATCGGCAGTGGCGCGCCCAGGCGGAACAGCAGGCGCAGACGGATGCCGGGATGCGGCAGCGGCTGGTGGAGCTGGATCAGAAGGTGGCGGAGCTGCAGGGGCAGCCGCGCAATCCCGCGGCACCGCCGCCGGCCGATGCGGCCGCACAGGTTCAGAAAAAGAGTGGTTCGGTAATCTGGATCGTGGTGTTCGTGGGCATCGCCCTGCTGGTGCTACTGTTCGTCTGGCGACGGCGGATGGCGGGGCATGAGACGGCCGTGCCGGTCCCGGCTTCGCTCTCGGGCAGTGCTGCGACGCGGTTTCGCGTTGGCATGACGCTGCCGATGGACCCCTCACCGTTCATTCTGGCGCAGGCCAGCACCAAGATCCGCCCGCCCGAGGGTGGCGCCATGGCGAGCGTGGCCGCCGTGGGCGTACTGGAGGACGGGTCGATGGCACTCAACCGGTTGTATCTGCCGAACAACCAGGGGTTCTTTCAGCTCCATCTTGGCGCCGATGGGAGGCCCGATGAGTGCCGGTGGTTCAGCCAGCTCGATGAAGTCACGCCGGCGAGCAACGAGGAATGGGCGGCCTGGCTCGATCCGGCGCAGGGCATGATCGGCTATCCGCAGTTTCAGACCAAGGACGGGCGGCTGTACGATCGCATCTGGGCGCCGGGTGAAAGCCGCATCGAGCCGCGCAGCATGACCGAGACGATCGAGACGCTGGATGCGGCCGGCAAGCGTGCGACGTCCAATCACAAGGTGATGGCGATGCTCTATGCCGGGCCGACCGGGGCCGCCTCCCCTGCCCCGCAGGCCGAATATATCCTGGTGGCCGCGATCGATGCCGGCGACCGCGCCTGGGTGGAGATCCATGCCGGCATCGACATCAGGCCGGACACCATCACGCTGCCCGCGACCCATCTGTAAGGCCAACCATGTCCGACCAGTTCATGACCATCATCGACAATCTTGCCGCAGGCCTGCCCAGCCTGCTGGGGCATTTCTTCGCCACACTGCTGCTCCTGGCCGCGGCCGTTGCGATCTATATGGCCGTCACGCCGTTTCGTGAGCGCGCTCTCGTCGAGCAGGGCAACGCGGCTGCCGGGACCGTGCTGGCCGGGGCCATCGTAGCGATGGCCATTCCGCTGGCGGTGCTGCTCGCGACCTCCGGCCTGATCGTCGATATCATCGTGTGGGGCGTGATCACGCTTCTGCTCCAGCTGATGACGGTGGGTCTCGTTTCGCTGCTGCTGCACGGGCTGCGCAAGCGCATCGATGCCGGCAACGTGGAGGCCGCCATGGTGCTGGCGGCCGCACAGATCGCGGTCGGCCTCTTGAACGCGGCCGTGATGGTTCCGAATTGATTATTTGCTTTGTCGCGTGATTCACGCCTCCGGCTGACGTAGCCTGCGGCGATCACGCGACGCTCGCCAAAACCAGGGAGAGAACAATGCTGCAGTTCATCGGCAATCTGCTGGGTGTGAAGACCGATCAGGCCGTCAATGCCGGGGTGGAAGCCCTGGTCCGCTGGGACCCGCAGGCGGCCACCGAGGCCGAGCTGCGCACGATGGAACAGAACCTCGACGACCTCGGCATGCAGGTCGCCCGCGCGCGGCAGGAATATGACCGCGAGGAAAAAGAGGCCGAAGCCATCCAGGCGACCGCAAAGCAGCGCATGGCCGCCGCCGAACAGCTCCAGGCGCAGGTGAACGCCGCCACCGATCCGGCGATGAAGGCCAACCTCGAAAAGAGCCTGACCATCCTCGTCGATCTGCTCGAGAAGATGCAGCCGGACGTCGACCGTGAAACCAAGCAGGCCGAGGACGCCAAGCAGTTCCTGGAAATGCTCGAATCCACCTACGCCGAAGCCGGCGGCAAACTCAAAGCCGCCCGCGGCGCCCTCGAGCAGGCACAGCGCGATATGGCCCGCGCCGCCCAGCAAAAGGAAACCGCCGAACGCCAGGCCGAAATGGCCCGCCAGGCCGCAGGCCTCACACAATCGACCTCTGGCCTGACCATCGCCCTGAAAACCATGCAGGACGCCGCCGCCAAAGACCTTCAATCCGCCGACGCCGCCGCCTCAAAGGCCAGACTGCTGCGTCCGAGCAAGCCAGAACAAGACGACCCCAACATCGCCGCCGCCCTCCAGGCCGCCTCCGGCCACCCCCTCATCGGCACCAGCCTCGCCGATCGCCTCGCGGCTTTGAAGGCTCGGGGTTGAGCTGAAAAGGAAGGCCAGGGCTCTGCCCTGGACCCGCCAAGGGGCCGAGCCCCTTGGAACCTCATGAGTTTAAGAGTTCGGTAGATAGAGAGAGGGGCC
>CAIQQQ010000020.1 GCA_903873995.1 uncultured Rhodospirillales bacterium | reverse complement strand
GATCTCCGGAGAGGATTTTTACTGTATTTCCGATAAGTCCATTCCTCGATAAGCCCAGGGTCCCGGCGCCGGCGGAACGAAAACGCGTCGAACAGGATGCCGCGCCCGAATTTCTGTTCGTCGGCCGGGTGGTCCCACACAAGGGGCATCGTGCCGTCCGCCGCCAAAGCCGAAGGTAGGAAGGCCCATGATTTCCAAAGCGCAGTTTCCGGTGAGCACCATGAGGTCTCCCCAGGACAGCGCCGCACCGTATTTCTGCTTGATCGGCCAAAGGAGACGGCGGGACTTGTCGGTGTTGACGTTGTCCCACCAACTGCTCAGAGGCGCGAAACGCTGCAGCGCCTCGCCGGCGCCACCACGCCCGTCGGCAATTCGGTAGGTGCCGGCGGCGTGCCACGCCATGCGGATCATCTGCGGGCCGTAATTGCCGTAGTCGCACGGCCACCAGGCGACGGATTTGGTCAGAAAGGACTTGATGTCCTGTTTGAGGGCGTGGAGGTCGATCTTGGTGAAGGCTGCGGCATAGTCGAAATCGTCACCAAGCGGATTGGCCTGGGCGCCGTTCTGGTGCAGCAGCTCAACCTTCAGACGGTCGGGATACCAGTCGGAAAGCTGGGGCGGCATGCCGAAAGCGCCGCCGATGCGGTCACCGCCGAAGGGGCAGTTGCCCGCCATCTCAAAGCTTTTGGTATCTGGCTTGTCATGGATCATGTCGTTCACAATGATTTCCCTCGCAGCACCATCCAGGCAGACAGAGACAACAGTTGGGTAGAGAGATGCAGCAAAACATCGACGCGGTACCAGGGCCTGACGTGGATACGACAAAGACTCGTCTACCATTTCGTTGGTCGAGGCCGGCAAATCGGGAAAACGACCTCGTTTCTTCTGGCATCATGCCCGATTGACACACGCCAGACCCCAGCAGTCCGAGTTCTAACATAGTAAGATTTCAAATTTTTGGAATTATGGCAGTTAAGATTGACTTATGATATTGTATTTGAAAATACTGATTAGCTCGAAATATGCTTACATGAGCGAATAAGATTCATTTCAATATGACGATCGCCCGCCGTGTGCGAATTTTCTTGAAACTGTCCGGCCTTATCGGTCAGCCGCAAGAGATTGGAATTCATCCATAACCGTCGGCATCAGCGGCGGTTGACTCCGGAACGGACGGCCCAAGCCTTTGGCCTCACAGCCGTTCAGTTCCCTACCCGAGCAGACCCGCCCTGACCTTGGGCTTCGGCGGTGATTCGAATGACGTTGGCTGGTACGCCGGCGCCCATGAGGTTGCCTGCGATGGCGCGGGCGCGGGCCAGGGCGAGCGGCATGGCGGCGGCCTGGGTTGCGGCGTCGGCACTGCTGGCGCCGCCGTAGCCGGTGACCACGACGCTTTGGCCGTTGAGTTGGCGGCTGAGCATCTTGAGCTGCGCCAGCGCCTGGGGCGGCAAGGCGGCTGAACCGGGCTGGAACGGCACCAGCACGGGCGCGCCGGCTGCGCGGGCGGCAACAGGGACAGCTGGTGGCCGGGGCGGCGGAGGGGCGGCAGGCGGCGGCGTAGGCGCGGTTATGACGGGGATGCCGGCCAGCACCGGCGGCGGCGGGGGCTCGGCAGGCAGGTCGGGCAATGTGGCGACGGGGGCTGCTGGGGTGGCGACACCAAGTGGGGTCACTCCGGGAATGGCGGGCGACGGCTTCGGCGGCGTTATAGGCGAAGGCGGAGTTGCCGGCGCTTCGGCTGCCGCTGGCGCTGGCGACGGCGACGGCGCTGGCGCTGGCGAAGGCGACGGCGCGGCCAAATTGGGCGGTGGTAGGTCTGCGGTGACGACCGGCTGGGTTGGTGCGCGGCGCGGCGGCGTGGCGGGACCCTGTGGCAACGGCGGCTGCGGCGGACCGAGGGGGCCACGCGGCGGGGCCGCGGCCGCGGACAGGCTGGCCCCGATGGCCTCGTCTGTCGCCGGCAGCGCGGGCGCGGGGGCCGGACGCTGCGGCGCGGGCTGCCCACGATTGGGGTCGGGCGGCGGCAGAGGCGCGAGGCTTGCGGCGTATTGGGCGTTGGTGCGGTCCGCCACGAGCCCGTTGACGATCGCGGTGCGCGCCGCGGCATCGGGTGCTGGAGGACGCGCTGGCACCTCGGCAAGGTTGGGATAGGGCGCATCAACCTTCGGCGGGGCTGGCCGTTCCTCGGCGATCTTGCCGCCCTCCAGATCGCGCCACCAGGACACAGGATCGATCGCGGGACGCGAACAGCCGGCCATAGACAGCGCCGGCAGCGAGGCCAGCAGGAGGAGGATGGTGCGCGTTGGGCTCATTGCGGCGACCATGCTGGCAACACTCCAGCCATGCAACCCCACGCCCTCGGCCTCGCCAGCTTGAATGGACGCCGCCACCCCTGTAACACCGCGTTCAAGATCCAGACTCACGTGTGACATGGAACGGCCCCGCTTCGCGTCGCTGGTTGCGGTTGCAGCATAGATCGCAGCTCTATTCCAGCACATGGGGCGGGATCGCGGAAAGGATGCCAGGCATGGCCAACTCAGAGACGCCGACCAACGGCGCCAAGCCCACCCATCCCCAGACGGACGCTCAGGCGGGCGCTCAGATCGGCACGCCGCAGCACGCCTCGATGGCAGCACTTGACCCCGCGGAGATCGGGCGCTCCATGGCCGACATCGCCGAGCGGTCTCAGCGCATCGTGGGAGACTGGCTGAAGCGCCAGGCCGACGAGGGCCCCGCCCAGCCGGACCCGGCGCATATCGGCAGCGCCTTTTTGGAGATGACCGCCAAGCTCATGGCCCATCCCGCCCGCCTCGTGCAGGCGCAGATCGGGTTCTGGCAGGACTACATGACGCTGTGGCAAAACACCGCGCGACGCATGATGGGCGAGCCGGTCAAGCCCGTGATCGAGGCCGATCCCAAGGACAAGCGCTTCAAGGACAGCGCCTGGAAGGACAGCGAGGTCTTTGACTTCATCAAGCAGTCCTACCTGCTCAGCGCCCGCTTCGTGAACGATGTGGTCAGCCAGGCAGACGACTTGGATCGCGGCACGGCGCAGAAGGTGGATTTCTACGCGCGCCAGTTCGTCGATGCGATGAGCCCGTCAAACTTCCTGTTCACCAATCCCGAGGTGCTGCGCCGCACGGCTGACACGGGCGGCGAGAACCTGATCCGCGGGCTGAACAACCTTCTGGCCGATCTCGAGCGCGGTCGCGGCCAGCTGCGCATCAAGATGACGGACACGGACGCGTTCAAGCTGGGCGAGAACATCGCCGTCTCGCCTGGCCGCGTGGTGCATCAGAACGAGCTGATGCAGCTGATCCAGTACACGCCGACGACGGAAAAGGTGCTGAAGCGCCCGCTGCTGATCATCCCGCCCTGGATCAACAAGTTCTACATCCTCGATCTGCGCCCCAAGAACAGCTTCGTACGCTGGGCGGTCAGCCAGGGGCACACGGTGTTCATGATATCGTGGGTCAATCCCAACGAGTCGCTGCATGCCAAGTCGTTTGACGACTACATGCAGGAAGGCATCCTCGATGCGTTGGCCGCCATCGAGCGCGTGGCGGGCGAACGCGATGTCAACGCGATCGGCTACTGCCTTGGCGGCACGCTGCTGGGCGCGACCTTGGCGTATATGGCGGCGCATGACGACAAGCGGATCCGTTCGGCGACGTTCTTCGTCTCGATGCTGGATTTCAAGGAGACCGGCGAGCTCAACGTGTTCATCGACGAGGAGCAGCTCCAGGCACTCGAGGAGAAGATGAACAAGCGCGGCTATCTTGAAGGCAGCGAGATGGCGACGACGTTCAATATGCTGCGCGCCAACGACCTGATCTGGTCGTTCGTGGTGAACAACTACCTGCTGGGCAACGATCCCTTCCCGTTCGATCTTTTATATTGGAACAGCGACAGCACGCGCATGCCGGCCGTGATGCACAGCTTCTATCTGCGCAACATGTATCAGGAGAACCGGCTGAGCACGCCGGGCGGCATCACGCTTGCTGGCACGCCGATCGATCTCGGACGGGTCAAAGTACCGGCCTATTTCCTGTCGACGCGCGAGGATCATATCGCGCCGTGGAAGACGACCTATGCGGGCACGCATCTGCTGGGCGGCAAGAACCGCTTCGTGCTGGCGGCGTCAGGCCATATCGCGGGCGTGGTCAATCCACCCGAAGGCGGGAAATACAGCCACTGGCTCAACCAGGACCTGCCAACCGATCCTGAGGAATGGTTCAACGGCGCCACCGAGATCGCAGGCTCGTGGTGGCCGGACTGGCAGCGCTGGGTGACCCAGCAGGGCCGCGCCCAGGTCGCTGCCCGAACGCCGATTGAGGGGATCGAAGCAGCACCCGGGAGCTATGTGCGGGTGCAGACCGGCTGATCAGGACCGCCAAGCCTGCAGACGGCGATAGATGGTGGAGGGGTTGACCTGCTGCAACGCTGCCGCGCGCGGCACGTCATCCTGCGTGTGTCGCAAGGCGGCCAGAATGAGGCGGCGTTCCATCTCGGCAAGCGGCATGATCTCCGGTTCTGCCTCGTGGGCCGGATCGGGCGAAGCCGGATACGGCGGTGCTGCGTTCGGCGGAGCCGGCAGGGCCGGGTCGGTCAACGGCAGATGGATCGGTATGTCGGGGCGCGGCGCAACCGCATGACCGCCCGGGCCCGCCTGAGTTGTGGCGCCATGGCTGGCGGCCGCCGGGGTCCGTGCCAATGGCGGCGGCAGCATCGCCGCATCCACCCGGTCGCCATCATTCAGCACCACGATGTTGCGCACCACGTTCTGCAGCTGCCGCACATTGCCGGGCCAGGGATAGGCCAGCAGAATGCGCTCGACCTCCGCCGTGAAGCCACGGAACCGCCGCCGCTCCTCGCGCGTGAACTGGGCGAGGAAATGCCGCGCAACCAGCACCACGTCATCGCCACGCTCGCGCAGCGGCGGCAGCACAAGCGGCACGACATAAAGCCGGTAGAACAGATCCTCACGGAATCGGCCGGCCTGCACCTCGGCCATCGGATCGCGGTTGGTGGCGCAGACAAAGCGCACATCCACCTTCTCCGTCCGCCCCGAGCCGACCTGCTGGAACGTGCCGGTCTGGACGAAGCGCAACAGCTTCACCTGCATCTCAAGCGGCATCTCTGCGATCTCGTCCAGGAACAGCGTGCCGCCATCGGCGAGCCTGGCTGCCCCCACCCGGTCGTTGGTCGCACCGGTGAAGGCGCCCTTCACATGGCCGAACACCTCGCTCTCCAGCAGGTCGCGCGGGATGGCGCCGCAGTTGAGGGCGACGAACGGGCCGGGATTCGGGCCCTGCCCGCGCGGAGATCGGAAGAGCGTCGTGT
>CAIQQQ010000019.1 GCA_903873995.1 uncultured Rhodospirillales bacterium | reverse complement strand
TTCGGCATTCGCCTTCCGCTGGTCGCCGGCAGCGATCTCACAGTGGCCTTGTTTGACGGCCGGATCGGCAACCAGGACCCGATCTGCGTCATCGGCGGCGATCCCGCGCTGGAGGTGTCGCTGCGCGCGAAGCTGGGCCTCGCCAATCTCGCGCTGTTCGACCCGCCGTTCGGCTTCTGGCGGACCGATGCCGGCCTCGACGAAGCGGCCTCCTTCGTGGAGGCGCATCCGTCCCGTTTCGTGTTCCTGGCCTGCGGTGCGCCGCAATCGGAGCTGCTGGCCGTGCGTATCGTGGACCGCGGCCGTGCCACCGGCGTGGGGCTGTGCGTCGGCGCATCCTTGAAATTCGTCACCGGCCAGGCGACGCGCGCGCCGCGCTTCTTCCAGGTGGCCGGGCTCGAATGGCTGCACCGCCTGATGTCCGAGCCGCGCCGGCTGTGGCGCCGGTTCGTTGTCGAGCAAATGCCGGTGCTGTGGGTGGCGGCCCGGTTCCGGCTGCAGCCCGGGTTCGCCGCCAATCACCGGCGCCGGGACCTGTGGCAGTAGCCGCCACCGCCGCGCGGCCCCGAGGCGTCACGCGGCCGTTCTCTCCGGCCACCAGGATGGCCATTCTGCTGGTGGTCCTGCCGATGTTCGGCGGCGTCTATCAGGTGGTGTCTGACGCAGGCCCACTTTATCCGCTCTCCAAGGCCTGGCCGTTCCTGATGCTGCCGTTGGCGGTGCTGGGCTACCTGCTGGTCCGGCTGCCGGCCCGGCTGCTGTATGTCACAACGCTGGCCTATGTGATCCCGATCCCGCCGCTGATGGCGATGATCCATCTTGGCAGCACCTTTCCCGAGGCGCTGACGACGATTGTGAAGACCATGCCGATTTCGGGGTTCTTCTCGCTGTCGATGATCCTGGCCTGGCTGCGGCCAACGGCTGACGAGGTGCGCCGCGCCATCACCTGGCTCGGCTACGCCACCTTCGTCCTCATGGCGCTGCTGTGGGAAATCGTGCCGTCCTCGGCCTATCGCAGCGAGTTCGGCGTGGCGACCATCTTCATCGGCAATGACGACGTGCGCGGCGATCGGATCATCATGCCGATGTATTTCGGCCTGCTGCTGCTGTTCCAGCTGGCGCGACGCTTCGGCCAGGATCATCGCGCCCGGCATCTGTTGCTGATCCTGGTGGGCTACGCCCTGCTGTCCACGATCTACAAGGAACGGGTGCCGATCATCTTCTCCTTCACCGTGATCTGCCTCGGCTATCTGGAAACGGTGATGCGCTCGCGCACCACCGCGTTCTTCCTGGCGACCGCCGCGGGATTGGCGGCTCTCATCGTCGGGCTTTCGGCCCTCGGCATCGACCAGGCCGCCGAGCGCCTCGGCGGCTCGCTCGCGGTTCGGCTGATGTCCATCGACATCGCTTGGGACTTTCTGCGCGACAACCCGCTGCGCTGGATCTTCGGCGCCGGCGCCACCACCGCCTATGCCAGCGTCACGCTGAACACCCTGTTCCGCAACCCCGCGTTCTTCCTGGCCGATATCGGCTGGCTCGGCGTGGTGTTCGAATACGGCCTGATCGGCGCCCTGCTGATCCTTGCGATCCATGTCGCGGGCTTGATTATCACCACCAGAGTGGCGCGGCCGCAGGATGCGGTTTCACAGGCGCTGCGAGATTACGCAATCTACCTGCTGCCGGCGTCCCTGATCTACTCGACAGCCCTCCTGCCCGGCGAGATCGCCACGGCAACCGCGCTTGCCATCTATCTGCGACGGGCGGCAGGGTAACACGGGCCACGGCGCGGCGACCATTCTGATGTGCCGTTAGAGCGTTGCCCCCCAGGCTGGAATCGCAGAAGGGGATTCCGGCGCGACCGGTTGATGGGATCCATAGCTCGCCGGATTGAACCGGAGGCAGCGATGGGATGGCGGCGAGGGCAGGCTGATTCGCAGGATATTGGAGACCGCGTGCTTGCATGCGTTGAACTGAGGTCAGCTGCTATGGCGGAGCGTTTCGGCATAAGCATCGCCTACGGCGTCAAGCCAGGTCAGCGCCGCGTCCGGCGCGGTGACCTGGCGCCCGGTCGGCAGGCGTCGCATGTCGCACACGCCCTCGAAGCTCGATGGCCATGATGAGCCTTGGCCCAGCACTGCGCGTGGGCACAGACCGAGCTCGGCGCCTCGCTCGGCACGACCACGATGTACCAGCAGGTCGATCAGATCGTTCTGATATGGCGCGATCCCCATCACACCGCGCAGGCGCACCGACTGGATGGCAATGGAGTAGGCGAAGGTCTTTGGCACCTCATCCATCAAGCGCTGGTTCCAGACGCGCTCGAACATCGAGGCGACCATCTCGCATTCCGCGGCGAACCGTGCGGGCCGCTCGCCGGACATGCCAGCCCGCACGGGCTCGCTGAAATGCCCGCCAAAGACGCCGGCGCCCTCGAGCTGCACAGCCTCGCCCAAAACCGGAGACCGCCGCGCGAGCTGGTCCACGATCACGAAAGGATCAGGCCAAAGGTCCTGCAGGAGGGAGAACTCGCCGCGCATCACCCGTTCCCCGACAGCCTTGCCGCCACGCACGAGGCAATGCGCGGTGCCGCGGGTGATCCAGATCCGGTCCGTCCAGCTGGTGATGGAATCACGGGGATCGGCATAGGGCGCTTAAAGCGTGATGACCGAAGGAGGAATCACCGAGAGGTCTGAATCACGCGATAAAACACAGGGCTAGATCGGGATGGCGTCGCCTATCAGACGTCATCTCGATCTAGGTGGCCGGATCGATTTCGGCGAGTTGCTCGTCACACGTCAGCGGGCGGCTCCTGGGTCTGGTATCGTCCGAGGTTTGCCGGTGCATCGCAATTCCTATAGAGCGAAACGCGGTTTTAAACCTATTATCTCGCTGTTGACCGCGAAACGAGGCGGCCAATGACACTGCGGATGTGATTGTGATCGGTTTCGGCGCCGTGTGATCCGCGACAGTGCTTTCCCTGGCGCGCTACGCGACCTGGACGGGATGGGCGGCCGATGAAAGCACCATGGCCGCGCCCTTCTCGGCGATCATCATCGTGGCTGCGTTGGTGTTGCCGTTGATATGGGTCGGCATGATCGCGGCATCGATGACGCGCAATCCGGCCAAACCACGCACCCGCAGCTGCGGATCGACGACGGAATACGGATCGCCCCCCATGCGGCAGGTGCCGATGAAATGATGCGTGGAGTTGGAAAGGGCGCGGATGCTCGCCTCCAGCATCGCATCGTCGTCCACCGCCGCCTGGCCCGGCTCGATCTCGTGGTCGATGAAACGGTCCAGAGCCGGGTTGAACAGGATGCGGCGCAGCCGGTGCACGCCGCGCTTCAGCACCGCCATATCGGACGGATCGCTGAAATAGCGCGGCTGGATGATGGGAGCCTCGGCCGGATCGGCCGAGCGCAGGCGAAGAGCGGCGCGGCTGCCCGGGCGGCCCTGGCGGATGGTGACGGTGAAGCCTTCGCGCGAAGGCAGCATGCGTCCGGGGTCGGGCAGCAGCCCCATACAGAGGCCTATCTGCAGGTCCGGAATGTCCAAATCGTCCTGCGATTTGAGGAATCCGCCGGTGGGAAAGGACGTGCCGGCCAGGATGCCGGTCCTGAACATCGCATACTCCATCACCGCCTTGGCGCCGCGGATCGGGCGCGTGTGGGCGTAAGCGGTGACGGGCGCCGCGCAGGCGAAGTTCATGCGGTAGGACACGTGATCGGCCAGGTTCTGGCCCACGGCCGGGCGATCGATGCGAGCGTTGATGCCCAGTTCCTGCAGCGCGGCGGCGGGACCGATGCCGGACAGCATCAGCAGCTTGGGTGAATTGAACACGCCGCCGGCAAGCAGCGTCTCGCGTGCCGCCAGAACCGTTGCGGGTTCGCCGTCATGGCGGATCGCTGCACCGGTGGCGCGCACACCGTCGAACATGAGGTGCAAGGCTTCGGCGCGGGTCAGGACCGTGAGATTGGGCCGGTGCCGGACCGGCTTGAGAAACGCGGTCGCGGCACTCCAGCGGCGTCCGCGATGGATGTTGACGTCGTAATGGCCGAACCCCTCCTGGGTTGCGCCGTTGAAATCGACATGGATGGGGTGGCCCTCGGCGGCGGCGGCGGCAAGGAACGCGTCACAGATCGGCGTCACCGGCCGGCCTTTGCTGACCTCGAGCGGACCATCGGCGCCGTGGAATTCCGAGGCGCCACGCTCGTTGCTCTCACACGAGCGGAAATACGGCAGCACGTCGGCATACGACCAGCCGTCGCAGCCGCGCTGTCGCCAGTCGTCATAGTCGCGGGCATGGCCGCGGATGTAGATCATGCCGTTCAGGGTGCTGGTGCCCCCCAGCACCTTGCCGCGGAACAGCGGCACTCGGCGCCCATCGAGCCCCGGCTCCGGCTCGCTCTGATACCCCCAGTTGACTGCTTGCGTGGCCAGCGTCCGGCTGACGGCGCCGGGCACGTGCAGCAGCGGGTCGTTGTCGGGCCCGCCGGCCTCCAGCAGGATCACCCGAATGGACGGATCGGCCGACAGCCGGTTGGCGAGCACTCAGCCGGCCGACCCCGCGCCGATCACCAGATAATCGCACGCAAAGCTCCGCATCGAATCAGGCCGGCAGCTTGGTCTGCACCCGAAGGGCCAGCTCGTCATACAGCGTCCATTCCTCCACGACGCGGCCATCGACGACGTGGAAATGCGACATGCCCAGCACGAACAGCGGCTTGCCGGTCGGCGCGTCCAGCACGCCCCAGCCGGTGTGAAGGCCCTCCAGCGTCCAGCGCACGGCGATCTTCACGCCGCCCTCGTTGCACGGCACCGAGCAGATGTGATGGGCCGTGTAGGTCGCATCCGGGATCATCGCGATCAGGGCGATCGCCTGGTGGATCACCTGGGCGTGGCCGAACATGTCGCGCATCGAGGGGCCATGCCAGACGATGGTGGGCGCATAGACGTCACGCAGTTCGCCGAACATCCGGCCGTTGTAGACGCGGTGCAGCCAGCGCAGCGTGTCCGCCTCGATGTTGGTATGGGCGAGCGACAGGTCGCAGCTTTCGGATGGCGGGTTCTGGCCGAGCAGGCGGCTGGAATCGCCGAGCACCGGCGCTCTGACACCGCTTGCGGCCTGGGCTGCGGCGGTCTTGGTTGCCACATCCTCCAGATCGAGGCCGAGGCAGCGCAATTGGGCCGCGCTGTCGCGCACCAGCCATTCGCGGAAGATGCGGTTCTCGTGGATCATGCAGTCCGCGATGGTGCGGGTGTAGAAAACCTTGCCGGTGGGCGGGCCATAGGGGCCGCGGGCGGTGTGGCGGCCGACGCTGGTGCCGAGATGGGAGGTGTAGAACCCGTCCATGTCGTTGCCGCGCCAGATCACCTGCGCTGCCAGCCCGCGCCGTTCAGGATATTCGGCGATGCGCTGGATGGTGCCGCGCACCACCTCCTCGCGCGAATGGGTGGTGCCCATGGAGCTGTAGACCACGCAGTTATGCGTGTAGTGAGAGTAAATGAGGCCGACATTCTTCTCATCCCAGATCCGGTGCGTGCAGCGGATGATGTAATCGACGATGTCGGTGTAGACCGGATCGAACCCGCGCAGGCTTTGCACCTGGGGCCGATCGTTGGGCGTGAGGTCGGTGAAGTCGTGTTTCTCGACATTCATCACCGCGTCATCGTGGGGCCTTACGGGTGCTGAATGGCCTGGCTCGTGGTCCGGCATCGACATGTTCCCTGGTGTGTTGGGCGTTCAGCCGCGGCCGCGGATGATCTGGGCGATGATCGCCACTTCGTCATAGACGCGCCACTCGCGCAGGATCTTGCCGTCGTGCAGCTCGAAATGCGAGGCGCCCAGGATGTGCACCGGGCTGCGGGTGAGCGGGCCATAGGTCGGCGCGCCGCAATAGCTACCGCGCAGCACCCAGATCACCGCGACGCGTGTGCCGAAATCGGCCGACTCGCACACGGCGATGTCGCGGATCTCGATCTGGCCGTCCGGAAATGTGGCCAGCAGGTTGATGATCTCGATCTGATAGGGCGTGACGTTTTGCACACGTCGCATGCGCACGCCGTGGCAGACGATACGCTCGCTGACATAGTTGGTGACCAGATCGAAACGGCGGCTGTTCCAGACCTGTTCGAACAGGCCGATCACCAGGGCACAGACGGCCTCATGCCGTGGAGGCCGGGCGCCGGAGATGCCGAGCCGCGTGGGATCGGCGATGCGGCCGGCATAGGCGCCGGTGATCGGGGCTGCTTGCATCTCGGTGCCGAGCACCGGGCTGTTGGCCGCGAGCTCGGCGGCGATGGCGTAAGGATCGAGCCCCAGCGTCTCCAGCACGGCGAACTCGTCGCGCACCAGCCATTCTTCGACGATCAGATTGTCCTGCACCAGGCAGTGGGCGACAGTGCGGGAGACGAAATCCCGCCCGGTCGGCGGGCCGTAGGTCCAGTAACCGGTGTGGGTGCCGGTCTTGAGCACGCGATGCGAGCTGATGAAGCCGGTCTCGCCACGCTGTTCCCAGACCACGTCCTCGCCATGCCCGCCGCCGCCATTGGGGAAGGCTGCGAATTTCTGAACGGAGTTCGAAATGACCATGTCGAAATCGTAGGTCTCGCCGTATGCGGTATGGACCTTGATGTCGGTGTCATAATGCTCGGCGAGGCGCCCGATGGCGCGGTCGATCCAGATCGTGTCGGTCCAGCTGAGGATGTAATCGCGCGGATCGCGAAACGGGGCGTAGGCAGAACTCTGCAATGGACCCATCGCGACGCATCCCAAGTGACACAGCATTCGAATGCATGCTAGGCTCAGGACAGTGATGGCTCAAGCTCGAAGATAGGGATACCGAAGATGAAGGCATCCGCGAGACGGATCAGCCGCAGTGACATGGTCGCCTGCCGGCTGGCCTTCATCGACTGCAAGATGCCGGGTTCGACGTTGAAAGAGAACTACTCGCTGATCGGCGCCGGCGTGACGCAGTCGGCCGACCAGGTGGTCAACATCACCGAACCGCATGGCTTCAGCCTCGGGGTCGCTGCGATGCCGCCCGGCGTCACCAACAACCTGCATATTCATTACACCGCCGAAGTGTTCATGGTCTACAGCGGAACCTGGCTGTTCCGCTGGGGCGCAGATGGGGCGGACGGCGAGATCACGGGCGGGCCCGGTGACGTTGTCAGCATTCCCACCTGGATCTTTCGCGGCTTCAGCAATGTCGGCAACGATCACGGCTGGATCTTCACCGCTTTGGGCGGAGACGACACCGGCGGGATCATCTGGCACCCGTCGATCCTTGCCACCGCCGCCGGGCATGGCCTGTTCCTCACCCGGGACAACATGATGGTCGATACCGAGGCCGGTGCTGCGAGACCTGCGGACGACGACCTGATGGAACCTCTCGATCGCGACACCATCAACGGCCTGCGCCGGTT
>CAIQQQ010000018.1 GCA_903873995.1 uncultured Rhodospirillales bacterium | reverse complement strand
CCGATCATGAAGCGGGACGGGCAGGTGGCGATCAGAGCTGCATGGAACGCCCCATGGGCCGCCTCCCACTCCGGATTCTCTCGGAAGATGGCATCGTCGGTCGAGCGCGCGGTGCGCGCCAGGCGGTGGAACGAGAGCACGATCTGCTCCTCCCAGGCCTGGTTCCGGTGGGCGATCGCCTCGCGCAGCGCCACTGTCTCCACCCAGCAGCGCGTATCGGTGAGCTCGCCCAGTTCCAGCGCGCTGACATCGGCCACCACAAAGCCGCGCTGCTCGCGCCGCTCGACGAAGCCCTCCATCGCCAGCAGGTTGAGCGCCTCGCGCACGGGCGTGCTGGTCGCACCGGTGCGCGCGCACGCATCCTCAATGCGCAGCTTCTGGCCGGGCGGCAGCGCGCCATCCAGAATGTCCCGGCGCAGCCGCTGATAGGCCGCACCGGACAGGGTCGCGGGGGTTTCGGCCGGATCAGCCATCGTAGCGCAGGATCGACAGGCCGGCATTGGTGTCGGTCACGAACACCAGGCCGTCGGTGGTCACCAGCACGTCGCAGGACTGCGTGACGGGCACGGCGCCCGGCCGAATATCGACAAGGCGCTCAGGCGGCGCCGGCACAAAATGGCCGGCTGGCTTCGGTTGGAACGGATTGGCGATGTCGAACGCCCGCACGCCGGCATTGTGCCAGGTGGCGAACACCAGGGTCTCGCTCTGGAACGTGCCGGCGCGGTTCTCATGCAGGTTGTGCGGCCCGAACTTGCCGCCGACGGCGCAGAAATCCTGCTCGTCCGGCTGCGGCAGGGTGGCGAAGGACACGGGGTTTGCAGGGTCGCGCACGTCGAACATCCACGCATGGGCAAAGCCCGCGGCACAATTGCTGGTGGTCGCCTCGTCGGCCAGCAGCAGCAGTCCGCGGCCAGGCAAGGGCAGGGGGGTGTGGCTGCCGCCGGCAAACGGCGGCGACAGCAGGCGGTGAGACATGAGCTTCGGCGCCACCGGATCGGATAGATCGTGGATCGTCAGCCCGCCATCGCGCCACGCGCCATAGCCGAGATTGCCCGCAACGATCATGTGATGAAGCGCCCAGCGCTTGCCGCGGGGCCATGCCGGGGTCTCGCCCGCAGACATCCCCGGCAGCGCCCAAATGCCCGCCAGCGCCGGCCGCGCCGGATCGGCAAGATCGAAGATCGCCAGCACATGATCGCTCATGCCGTCAAAATGGGCGGAGGCATAGGCATAGCGCCCGCCCGTCCACCAGATGCGATGCAGCCCGATGCCCTCCACCGCACAGAACCCGATCTCGCGGGGTGCTGCCGGATCGGCGAGGTCATACACACGCAAGCCAGCCGTGAAGTCGCGCTCCCGCCTCGTGAAACTGTCCGCCAGCGGGGCCGTGAAATAATCCTGCTGACTTTGATAGTTCTGCATCGCCCAGATGTTGGCGGAGTTCACCGCCAGCATCAGCCCATCCGCCACCTGCAGATGGTGCGCCCGCGTGTTGGGCGGGCAGGGGAGAAAGGCCACGGGCCGCGGCGCGCGGGGATCAGCGACGTCAATGACGCTGATCCCGTCGCTGAACATATGCCCGACATAGGCGTGGCCGGCATGCAGCATAATCTGCACGCCGTCCGGACGCCCGCCTTGGTCGGTATGGCCCAGGAACGAGAAGCGCTGGCTCACTTCACGCCCCAGATCGCCTTATAGGCGTCGCGATACCCGTTCTCCGGATCGAAGCGGTTGTTCTTGCCGCCATCGAGATCGACATTGTCCTTCGTCACCAGATGCACCTTGGTCACATACCCGCTCCAAGGCTGGCCGTTGAACGCGCGATTGAGCTCGTCGATCGCCATCCAGCCCTGCAGATTGAGCGGCTCCGGCACGGTCGCCACCTGGTAGCTGCCGGCCCGGATGCGGCCATAGGCGGAGACACTGCCATCGCCGCCGGAGATCAGGTTCGGCGGCCCGGCTTCCGGCGCGCCCGCGGCCCGCAGGGCCGGCACGGCGAAGTCGAAATACAGATCGTTGATCGACAGCATCCAGGTGAGCTGGCCGGAAAACCGCTGCATCAGGGACGAGGTCAGCGGCGTCACGCGCGTCGACGTCTCCGAGATCTGGATCACGTCAAACGACAGCACCTTGCACCCGCCGCATTGCTCGATCCGGGTACGCATCAGATCACCCTTGGTGCGGCCGATCAGCGTCTCGGAATTGCGCATGATCGCGACCTGCGCGCGGCCGCCGGACTTCGCGATCGCGTAGTCGGCCGCCGTCAGCGCGATCGCCTCGGGCGGCGTCGTGATGTTGGCGAACACCGCGGGGCTCTCGATCGGCCCGGGCTTCGGCCCGGTGTGCCAGCCCACCACCTTGATGCCCTGCTCCAGCGCACGCTCGATGTTGCTGCGCTGGCCCACGGTATCGACGGTGCCGAGAATGATCCCGTCCGGCTTCAACGCGATCGCCTGCCCAAACGCCGAGGTCTGCGACGGCACGGAGCCCTGGCCGTCGATGATCTTGGAGGCCCAGCCGATCGCTGCCGCCGCCTCCGTCACACCGATGGACACGCCGAGCGCGCCCCCGTTGCGTTGGTCAGCCGAGATATAGATCACCGTTTTGCCGGAGGCGGCCTTCGGGCCGGTGGTTGGCCCGTCCCACACCGTCACCGGGGCGGTGGCACCCGCGATATGGGCTGTGGCCTCCGCCGTCAGATCCTGCGCATGCGCACCAAACGGGGCGGCAACGGGTGCGGCGAGGCAGGCGGCAAGCAGAGCAATGCGGAATGGCGACATGGGGACTCTCCTCGTGATCAGGCCACTTTTTTCGCGGCTTCTGGGGTTGGTTGCGCAGATGGACGGGCCCCGGACGCGCGCAGCCGGCGTCGCGCCGCCCATCCGGCCATGCCCACGGCGATCACCAAGGTGACGCCGTTGAACAGCGGCTCGACATAAAACGCACCGCCAAGCTGCTCGATTCCCGAGATGCCGACGGCGAGAATGAGCACCGCCACCACGGTGCCCCACACATTCACCCGCCCGGGCTTCACTGTGGTCGAGCCCAACAGGGCGCCGACAAAGGCCGGCAGCATATATTCCTGCCCCACGCCGCTCTGCCCCACCTGGATACGGGCCGCGACCAGCAGAGCCGCAAACGCGGTGATCACGCCCGACACCATGAAGGCCCCGATCACATAGCGGTTGACCCGAATACCGGTCAGCTCCGCCGTGCGCTCGTTGGCGCCGATCACATAAAGATACCGCCCGGTCGGCAGGAACTCGAACACCACCCACATCACGCAAGCCAACGCCAGCACCAGCAAGGCCGGCAGCGGCACGCCCAGCACGCGGGTATGATCCAGCAGCACGAAGCCATGCGGTACATCGCCGATGATCTGCTCACCGCCGGTGTACCAGCCGGATACGCCATAGGCGATCGTGCCGACGCCCAGGGTCGCGATGAAGCTGTCGATCTTGGCGTAGCGCACCAGAACCCCGTTCAGCGCGCCGATGGCCAGCCCGATCACCAGCACGATCAGCATCACCAGCGGCCAGGGCAGATGCATCTGCACCATCAGCCCGATCGCCAGCGAATGCAGCAGGCTGACCATGAAGCCGATCGACAGGTCGAACTGGTTGGCGGCGATCACCGTCATCTCGGCCAGCGCCAGAAATGCGACGATCGCCTTGTCGCTCAGGATCGACTGCATGGTCAGCGCGGTCGGGAACGTCGTCGGCATCAGCCCCGAGAACACGGCGATCAGGATGAGCGTCAGCAACAGCAATGCCTGGTTGGCGATCAGACGGAACACGCGCGGTCCCAGCGGTTCAGGCATGTTGCAAGGCTCCCGGAACCGGCGCCGATCCGCCGACATGGCCAATAAGAGCGGACATGGTCAGATCGCCGCCCGCAAGTTCTGCCGTGATGCGGCCCTGGTTGAAGATCAGCACGCGATGGCAAATCGTCGCCACCTCCTCCAGATCGGTCGAAACCACCACCACGCAGCCGCCCTGGGCGGCATGGCGGTCCAGCAGAGCATAGATATCGGCCTTGGCGCCGACATCCACACCCATCGTCGGCTCCTCCAGCACGAGCACCCGCATCCCTCCGCCCAGCCACCGCGCCAACACCACCTTCTGCTGGTTGCCGCCGGAAAAGGTGTGAATCGCAGGCTCGCTCACCAACGGTCGCGCCCCCACATCGCGCAGCCGCGCCATGGCCAGCGCCGCCTCGGCCGGCCGCGCCAGCAGCGCCAACGCTCCACGCCCCTCGATCTTCGGGTTGACGAACAGATTCTCCCGCACCGCCAGCGTCAAAGCCAGGCTCTCCTCCTGGCGCCGGCTCGAGACGAACGCGATGCCAGCGCCCACGCACTCCGCCGGAGACCGTGCGGAAACAGGCATGCCGGCGAGCAAAACCAGCCCACCGTCCGGCGGCGCCACGCCCGTCACCGCCCGGCCGATCTCCTCCTGCCCCGCGCCGCGCAACCCCGCGAGCCCCAGGATCTCGCCAGGACGCACAGCGAGCGACACCGGGCCGACATCGCCCACGACAAGGCCGGTGATCGCGAGCAGAGCCTCGCCATCGGTGATCGGCACGCGCGCTGCGATCGCCCGCGGCTGGTGGCCCACGATCAGCTCGACCAGCTCAGCCGGGCTGGTGTCGGCGATCAGTCTGGTCGCCACCGCCCGCCCGTCGCGCATCACTGTCACCCGATCGGCGATCCGGAAGATCTCATCAAGTCGGTGGCTAACATAAACCATGCCGCCGCCCTGGGCGCGCAACCGCCCCAGAACCTCGAACAGCCGTGCCGATTCCGCCTCCGGCAGCGACGCGGTCGGCTCGTCCAGAACGATCACCCGCGCCTTGGTCGCCAACGCCCGCGCAATTGCCACGATCGAGCGATCGGTGCGCGACAGATCGGCAATCCGTGTCGCCGGATCGAGCGCGCAACCGATGATTTCCAAAGCCCGATGCGCCTGACCCTGCACGCCCCGCCAGCCGATCAACCCCCGCCGGCGTGGATACCCGGCGGCGAGTGCGATGTTCTCGGCAACATTCATCCAGTCCACCAGCGCCAGGTCCTGATGGATGAACGCCACCGGCAAAGCCTGCATCATCGGATCGACCGACGCGCCATCCAGCAGGATACGGCCACTGTCGGGCCGATTAACGCCCGCCAAAACCTTGATGAGAGTGGATTTGCCGGCGCCGTTGCCGCCAAGCAGGGCATGCACCTCGCCTGCGCGGATGTCGAAATCGACATTGTCCACGGCAACGGTGCCGCCAAAGCGCTTCGTGATGCCACGCATCGCAACGATGGCAACGCCCTTTGCCGTGGCCCGCGGCCGGTCTTGTGCCTGGCTCTCGCTCACCTGCGTTTCCCCGTGGCCGGTCTTGCGCCGCCCCTTCACCGGAATCGTATTTGATATTTTTGAATGCCTCAAATGGATTTATGCATTTTCCAAAGATCCCAATCGAAACTTGATCTGAGTCAATGCGGCTTTGGGCCGCGGATGCGCCCCTGTCACCCGGAAGCCGCTCGCCTGCCCATTCCAGGGCAACGGGCTTCCAGGAGGACCAACGATGACCAGACGCCGCTATGCCCTGGCCGGGCTCGCCTGCGCCGTGTTGCTCATACAAGCCGCCCACGCCCAGACCGCGACAGGAGGCGACGCCGGAGCCGGCAAGGCGGTGTTCCAACAGCAATGCGCCATCTGCCACTCTGCCGTGGCCGGCAAGAACATGACCGGGCCAAGCCTGTTCGGCATCGTCGACCGAAAGGCGGGGGCGGTCGAGGGCTTCCATTACTCCCCGGCCAACCAAAGCTCCGGCATGGTCTGGACCCAGTCCGAGCTCGACATCTACCTGCTCAGCCCGCGTGACACCGTCCCGCACACGATCATGACCTATGGCGGCCTCAAGGACGCGCAGAAACGCGCCGACCTGATCGCCTATCTCGCAACCCTGCACTGACCGTGCCTGTACAGGAGAACGCGCCATGATCTCACGCCTTTGCCGCCTGGCAGCGCTCGCCGGCCTCGCGATCCTGCTCCTCGCCACAGCCCCTGCCCACGCCGTGCCCAGCTTCGCGCTGCAGACCGGCCAGCCCTGTGCGGCCTGTCATGTCGGCGCCTTCGGCCCCCAGCTCACCGCCTTCGGCCGCGCCTTCAAGATCGGCGGCTACGTCCAGACCGGCGGCGATGGCTGGCAATCCCGGATCCCGGTCTCCGCCATGCTGCTCGGCTCCTACACGAACACCGAAAAAGGCCAGAGCCAGCCCGCCTCCGAGCATTACGGCCGCAACGGCAACATCGCGATGGACCAGATTTCGGTGTTCCTCGCCGGACGCATCACCGACAATGTCGGCGGCTTCGTGCAAGGCACCTTCAGCGGCATCACCAGCACCTTCAAGCTAGACAACACCGATCTGCGCGCCGCCGTCCCGCTGTCGGCCGGGGACGCCGAACTGCTGATCGGTGCCGATGTCAACAACGGCCCCACCGTGCAGGACCCTTTCGGCGCCAGCTACGCCTGGGGCTTCCCCTACGTCGCCTCAGCCCTCACCCCAACCCCCACAGCCCAGCCTTTGCTCGCAGGCGGCCTCGCCGGCAACAGCATCGGTGCCACCCTCTACGCCTGGTACGACCGCTCCCTCTATCTCGAGGCCGGCCTCTACAACACCTACGGCCCAACCTTGCTCACAGTCACCGGCAACAGCTTTGGCCCCGGCGCCACAGCCAGCCCTGCGCCCTATGTCCGCGCCGCCTATGAATGGAACTGGGGCCAGAACTCCGCCTATGTCGGCGCGATCTTCCTCGATGAGACGATCAACCCCACGACTGCGCCCCGCGTCACCACCGGCGCCAACGGCCGCAACGGCTACCGTGACTACGTGATCGACGGCGGCTACCAGTTCCTCGGCGACGGCACCCATGTCTTCTCCGTCCTGGGACCTACTCAAGTCCGTGAAAAGTCAGCGCTGTAAGCCGGGCCTCTGG
>CAIQQQ010000017.1 GCA_903873995.1 uncultured Rhodospirillales bacterium | reverse complement strand
GGTAGAGGGCCTGTTGGTCGAGGGTGAGCGGGTAGTCGCCGAGGTCCCAGAACTGGATGTCGTGCACCCCGAGGATCTTTGCGGCGGCCATGGATTCGACTTTGCGGTGCGCCTTGATCTTTTCGAGCGTCATGCCGGGCTGGCGCCAGAGTTTGGCCGATTCGCCGCGTTCGCCAAACGACAGGCAGATCACCGTGACCTCCATGCCGGCGGCCGCGTGCAGGGCGATGGCACCGCCGGCACGCCAGACGAAATCGGCGGAATGGGCGCTCACCACCAGACCGGTTTTGCTCATCAGATCGCTCCTGTTGCTTTCATGTCTTCGATGGTCGGCGTGCCGTGCGTATGAAAACTCTCGATGGTCTTGAGGCCCCAGGCTTGCCCTTTTTTGCGTTCGGCCTCGGTCCAGACGATGGGTTTCCAGTCGGGTGCCAGGATCAGGCGGGCGCCGGCGTTGGCCATCTCCACCCGGTTGCCGCCGGGCTCGTAGACATAGAGGAAGAAGGTCTGCTGGATCGCGTGCTTGTGGGGGCCGGTTTCGATATGCACGCCGGCCTCGAGGAAGATATCGGCGGCGCGCAGGATGTCCTCGCGGCTGTCCAGCGCGAAGGTGAGGTGGTGAAAGCGGCCTCTGTGGCCGTGGCTTTCGCGGGAATAGGCGAAATCGTAGCTCTTGTTGGTGCAGGTCATCCACATCGCGGCCTCGGTGCCGTCATCGAGGATGATCTGCTCGGTGGTGCGGAAGCCGAGCGTGGTCTCGAAGAACAGGCGGTTGGCGCGGATATCGGCGGCGAGGCAGTTGATGTGATCCAGCCTTCGCACGTTCACGCCGCGGGCGGGGTAGCGTTGCGCCTGGTTCTTCAGCGACGGGCGCAGCTCGGGGGGCGGGGCGTACCACTCGGTCTCGTAATAGAGCTCCACGATATGGCCGTCCGGATCATGGGCGCGATAGACCGGGCCGTGGCCGAGATCGCCGTCTATCCAGCCGATGCCGAGGCCGGAGGCTTCTAGCGCCTTCACGCGACGGGTGAGAGCCTGGGGGGAGCGGGTGCGGAACGCCATGTGGCCGAGGCCGCCGGTGCGGGAAGCGGTGAGCTTGAGGCAGGCGCGCTCGTAGTCGTCCCACCCGCGCAGATAGACGCTGTCACCCTGACGGCCCGATTCGGTCATGCCCAGCACGTCGATAAAGAACCGCAGCGATTCGCAGGGCTTGGGCGTCAGCAGTTCGAGATGGCCAAGATGGGCCACATCCATCACTGGTTCTTCGGTCATCGCATCCTCCCGCCGGACACCTGCCAGCAATTCACGGCGCGCGGTGAATCGGGTCCACCCAGTAGACGGCCTCCGGCGCATCGACGGCCGCAATATCCAGATTGACCACCACCGCCTCGTTGCCGCTGCGCATCAGGACGCATTCCAGCGTCTCGTCGGTGGAGGCGTTGATCTCCTGGTGGGGGACGAAAGGCGGCACGAAGATGAAATCGCCGGGGCCGGCTTCGGCCACGAACTCCAGCGCCTCGCCCCAGCGCATGCGAGCGCGGCCCTTCACGACGTAGATGACGCTTTCCAGATCGCCGTGGTGATGGGCGCCGGTCTTGGCGTCTGGGTGGATATGGACGGTGCCGGCCCAGATCTTCTGCGCGCCGACGCGGGCGAGGTTGATGGCGGCGGCGCGGTTCATGCCCGGAGTTTGGGCCGTGTTGGTGTCCAGGCTGTCGGCCTTGATGACGCGGACGCCGTTGTGCTTCCAGTCGGTGTGGTGCGTGTGGTCGGACATTTCTGTGGCTCTCCTGGAGGCGTTCGCGCCGGCATCTGGTGGCGCCATTGTGCCGACCGTCCGGCCCGCAGCAAGGGGCTGACATCAGATGTATGGCGAGGTCGGCGCGAAAGGGTCAGCCGGCCTTGCGGAAGGTGAGGTTGAACCTGGGGCCGGCTTGCAGGCGGTCCACGCCGTGGAACGCGAGGCGGGACGGGCCGCCCCAGACCATGACGTCACCGCCCTGCAGCGCGAAGCGGCGCACGGGATCGCTGCGGCGCAGGCCGCCCCAGAGGAAGACGCACGCGGCGGCGAGCGAGACGGAGACGATCGGGGCGGTGAGGTCCTGCTCGTCGCGGTCCTGGTGAAGTCCCATCTTCGCGCCGGTCTGGTAGCGGTTGACGAGGCAGGCATCCGGGGTGAAGCCACCGTAGCCCGCCTCTTCTGCGGCCTCGCGTGCCAATGCGGCGAGGATCGGCGGCATGGCCGGCCAGGGTTCACCGGCAAGCGGGTCGGTGGGGCTGTAGCGGTAGCCGGTGCGGTCTGTCACCCAGCCAAGCGCGCCGCAATTGGTCATGGCGACCGACATCTCGCCGCCGCCCGGAACGGTCATGCGCCTTGGTGGGGCGAGGTTGGAGATCGTTTGAATCTCGGCAAGCAACGCGGCCTCCCGGTCCCGCGCGTAACCCGGCAGCAGCATCGCGCCTTCCGCCAGACGCTCGGCTGTGCGGAGGGACGCCAACAGGTCGGTCATGCCCGTTCACGCTCCAGCAGCGCCTTCTTGCGGGCGATGCCCCAACGATAGCCGGCAAGCCCGCCATCGCTTGCCACCACGCGGTGGCACGGCACCGCCACCGCCAGCCGGTTCGCAGCACATGCGCCGGCCACCGCCCGCACGGCGCGGGGGTTGCCAAGCTTTGTTGCGACGTCGGTGTAGGTCAGCGTCTCGCCGGCCGGGATCGTCTGCAACACCTCCCACACCTGGCGCTGGAAGGCGGTGCCGCGGATGTCGAGCGGCAGGCCGATGGCGTTGCCGGGGCGGTCCACATAGGCGATCACCTGCTCCACCCAGGAGGCCACCTCGGCATCGGCCGGCAGCAGCGTGGCGCGTGGGAAGCGCAGCTGCAGGTCGGCGACGAGGTCGTGCGCGACGTCGCCGATCAGGATCGCGCAGATGCCGCGCGCGGTGCCGGCCACCAGCACGCAACCCAGCGTGCTCTCGCCGGACGCCCAGGAGATCGTCTCGCCTTTGCCGCCCGCGCGATAGGCAGACGGCGTCATACCCAGCATGCCGTCCGCCGCCTCGTAGAACCGGCCGGACGAGTTGAAGCCGCTGTCATAGATCGTCTCGGTCACGCTCGCCGTGGAGCGCAGACCCTCCTGCACCCGTGCCATTCGCCTCGCTGCCGCGTAGGCCTTGGGTGTCACGCCCGTGACCTTGCGAAACAGGCGGTGGAAATGGAACGGGCTGAACCCGGCGCTGGCGGCCAAATCGTCGAGCGACGGCGGCTCTTCGGCGGCCTCGATCGCGCGGCAGGCCTGTGCGACCACCCAGGCCTCGCGCTCGGCGCGCGGCGGAAGCTCGGAGCGGCAGCGCTTGCAGGCGCGGAAGCCGGCCTTGATCGCGGCCTCGCGCGTGTCGTGGAACCGCACGTTCTCCGGACGGGCCGGGCGGCCGGCGCAGGACGGGTAGCAGTAGATGCCGGTGCTCAGCACGCAGCAAAAGAACCTGCCGTCCGCCGCCACGTCCCGTATGCGGACCGCTTCCCAACGCTTGGCGTCGGTCTGATAGGCAATTCGGGTCATCTCGTTCATCGTCCTGCTCCTGTCCTTGGTGTCCGGACCATGAAGCCAATGCTGTACTGTCACACTCCGCCGGTTGCCGTCCTATCGGGTGTGGGCTCGACCGCGTGGAAGCGGCTATAGTCGATGGAGCGGCGGCCGGTGTCGTCCTGGCTGAAGATGTCGCTGTAATGCGCGCCGATCCTGATTTCGTCAGGCAGGTAGGAGGTGCGGGCGTGAACGGTCTGGCCCATCGTCTCTTCCAGGCCTGTGACGGTGACGAGGAGCTCTGATTCGCTGGACAGCAGGGTTTGGGCCGTGACGCCATAGAGCGGGCTTGAGGCGTCGATCAGATGGATCGCGGTGAAGGACAGCGCGAAGACCGGCGTGCGCGGGCGCAACAAGGTGAGATCGTGAAAGCGGCGCATGAAGCGGCCCTCCGAGGTGGTCTCGCTGCGCAGCAGGGTGAGGCCCACCGTGGCCTCGATGATCTGGCTGCGGCGCTGGTTGCCCATGCGGACCATGAGCGCGGGGGCACCGTTATAGGTGTCGATCACCGCGACCTGGGCGAACAGCACCTGCGCGGTGGGGCGCGAGACTCGGGTGAACAGCAGGCCGGTGGTCAGCGCCACGGTCATGATGCCGACCAGGGTCTCGATGGTCATGATGACGTTGGCATACAGCGTCTGCGGCGCCATCACGCCGTAGCCGACGGTTGCGAAGGTTTCGACGCTGAAAAAGAACATGTCGAGGAGGGAACCGGGCCTCGCGTTGGCGACGCTGTCCGGCTGGAGCCAGTAGAGCCATGCGAAGATCATGTTGGCTGCGACGTAGATCACCGCGGCAAGCGCGATGAAGCTGCCCCAGCCGAGGGTCAGGGTGCGGTGATAAAGGTCGCCATGCCAAGGCTGCCGCAGGCCGATGCGGCGCACGCTCTGGCTTGGGTCACGGGCGACGATGCGAGACTGAACGCCGCTCACCGCAGGTCCGGCGGAGGAGACGCGCTGTGGGCGGCGGTCAAGCAGTCGCTTTTTGAGCGTTTCCGTCATCGGCGCAGCGTATCAGCCGGCGGCCGGTTGGGCGAGGCGTCGAAACACCCCGCCCAATCGTTGCAGTCCTTGGTTTACCAGTTGAACCGGAAACCAGCCTCGAACGCGTTCTGGTTGCCCTTGCTGGCCGCGGCACCGCTGTAGTTGGCAAAGCCGGTCAACTGACCGCCGAGGCCTTCGCTCGGCAGCGTCACGGCAGCACCCACGCCGTATTCCGCGGCGTCCTTGCCGATCGGCGTGCTGGTCTGCACGAACGACGTGCCGAGGCTGCCGGTGAAGCGGTTGGTGGTGGTGGAGTAATCCTTGTTGAACTCGTGCCGCCAGCCGAGCTGCAGGCTGGCCAGCATGACCGACGCCTCGCCGACCTTGAAGCTGGTCGACGCGGTGCCGCCCAGATGGCTCTGGAACTGATCCTGCGTCTTGGGCGTGACGGCGAGGGAGTAGGCCCCTGCCCCCGTTTCCGTGAAGCTGTTCTCGCTCACGGTGCTGTAGGACAGGCCGACGCGCGGGGTCACGACGACATTGCCCATCGGATAGTCACGGCTGACACCGGCCTGACCCGCGAAGGATGTGCCGCTGTTGCGGCCGCTGGCGGACAGCGGCTGGCCGGGGATGTTGATCGCGCGGCTGGAGGTGTAGTCGTTGAAGCCGACCATGGCTGCGGCATCGACGTTCACGCCATCCGGCAGCGGCAGAAGGCCGTAGAGACCGAACAGCGCGCCGGACTGGTTGACGCTGGCACCGTTGCCGCTGGTGCGACCGGACAAGCCGCCGGCGGCAAAGCCCAGGATGGCGCCGGAGTCGAGACGGACATCGGCACCCACCGCGCCGCCACCGACGGAGTTGTTGTAGGACGCGCCGGCCGTGCCGGCCGAGGTGCTGCCGAAGCCGCCGAAGCCCTTCACCCAGACCTGATAGGTCCGCGGCGTTGTGGCGTCGCCATCGCCACCGCCGCTGCTCGCGGCATCGGCCAGCGACGCGACCGGGGTGCCGGACATCGAGGTGGCGCCGGAGGCCAGCGACTGGACCGTGAAGGCGCCGACGCGCGACTGCAGCACGCCGCCGAAGCCGTCGATCGCCTGTGCGGAATAGCCGGGCGTCGAGGCGTGGATGTTGCCGCTGGCCTGCTGCTGGATGGCGGCGATGGTGGGCGCGCTCTGGTTGGCGATCGTGTTGGTGATCGCCTGGAAGGCCGGCGTGCCGGTGGCGTAGGCCGCGTCCTGCGTCACGCCGACGGCGGTCTGCGTCGAGTTGGTGCCGAATGGCGCCAGCTTGATCGAGCGGAGATCGACCTCGTTGGCGCCATAGACGACCTGCAGGGGCGCCGTGCCGCCGGTGAGCGCGTAGCTGGAGAAGGTGCCGGTGACGCCACCGGCGCTGGTGATGAACGGGAACACCGAGTTCTGCGGGTAGATGCCCGTGGCGACCGTGACCGAAAGCGTGCCGGCGAGGTTGGTCGTGCCGCTGACCTGCAGCCCGCTATAGGTGGTCGGGCTTACGTTGGTGAGCAGCGTGCCGCTGCTGGTCTGGGTGTAGTTGCCGAGCTTGAGGATGCCCACGGTCGGCAGCGGCTGGACGGTGCCGGCGTTGGTGAGCGTGCCGCTCACGGTGCCGGTGCCGGTGAACAGCGCGCCGCTGCTCACATTGACCTTGCCGCCCAGCGTGTTGCCGGTCAGCAGCAAGGTGCCGGAGGAGGCGTTGGTCGTGCCTGCGAAGCCCGCCACATTGCCGGTGAGCGAGAGCGCGCCGGGGCCCTGCGTGATGACAGTGCCGGCGCCGGTCAGCGTGCCGGCATAGGCGCCGTTGCTGGCCTGGCTGAACACGATTGTGGCGTTGTCGGCGATGCTGCCCTGCAGCGAGGTGGTGCTGCCGGCCAGCGTGCCGGCGTTCACCGTGGTGCCGCCGGTGTAGGTGTTTGCCCCGCTCAGCGTGAGAGTGCCGGCGCCTTGCTTGACCAGATTGCCGGTGCCGGAGATCACGCCGGACAGCGCCAGCGCGTTGCTGCCGGTGTCCACCGTGCCGCCGTTGGAGATGCTGACCGCATGAGCGTCGCTGAAGCTGGCGGCGGCGGCGAGCGTTGCGTTGTTCAGCGACACGCTGCCGTTGGAGGCGCCAAGGGCCGCGCCATTGTTGGCGATGACCTTGGCGTTGGTGACCGTCGTTCCGCCGCTATAGGTGTTGGCGCCGGTCAGCGTCTCGGTGCCGCCGGTGATAACGAGCCCGCCGGTGCCGCTCATCACGCCGGCATAGGTACCGGAGGCGGCGGTGAGGGTGAGCTTGTTGGCGCCCAAGGTGACGCCGCCGGTGCCGGACAGGGTGGTGATCGACGCGCCGGCGGTGGTGCCGGCGATGGTGAAGGTGGCGTTGTCGATCACGCCGGACGACGCTGCGATGCTGCCGGTGCCGGTCAGCGCCAGCGTGCCGCCGGTGATGGTGGTTGCACCGGTGTAGGTGTTGGCGCCCGTGAGCGTCTGGGTGCCGCCGGTGACGGTGAGGCCGCCGGTGCCGCTTGCGATGCCCGCGAAGCTGGTGCTGCCCGCGGTGACGGTCAGCGTCTGGCTGCCGAGAACGGCGCTGCCGCTGCCGGCCAGCGTTTTGATCGCCGCGCCGGCCGTGGTGGCCGAGATGTCGAACACGCCGTTGTCGGTGATGGTGGAGGAGCTGGCGATGGCGCCGGTGCCGGACAGCGCCAATGTCGCGCCGCCGTTGATGGCGGTGGCCCCGGTGTAGCCGTTGCTCCCGGTCAGGGTCTCGGTGCCGCCGTTGATCGCGAGCCCGCCGCCGGTGCCGTTGAGTGAACCGCCGGCGTTGTTGATCGAGCCACCGAAGGTGTCGCTGGCGTTGGTGATGGTCAGCGTCTGCGCGCCAAGTGTCACTGTGCCGGCACCGGTCAGCGTTGTGATCGACGCACCGGCCGGCGTGAACGTGTCGCCGACATTTCCGGAAATGTCGAACACACCGTTGTCCACCACCCGCACCGATGTCGCGATGCTGCCGGTGCCGGACAGCGCCAGTGTGGCGCCGCTGTTGATGGTGGTGACGCCGCTGAATCTGCTGTTTCCGCTGAGCGTCTGGCTGCCGTTGGTGACGTTCAGCGCGCCGGTGCCGTAGATGTTGCCTGAGAAATTGGTGCTGCCGGCGGTGATCGTCAGCGGCTGGGCACCGAGGTTGACCGAGCCATTGCCCGCCAGGGTGGCGATCTGCGCGCCGGCGTTGGTGGCCACGATGTCGAAGAGGCCGTTGTCGATGATCGTGGCCGAGTTCGCGATGCTGCCGGTGCCGGTCAGCGTGATCTGGCCGTTGATCGTGGTGTTGCCGGTATAGCCGTTGGTGCCGGTCAGCGTCTCGTTACCGCCGCTCGAGACGGTGAGGCCGCCCGTGCCGCCGATGCTGCCGGAGAAAATCGTGCTGGCGATGGTGATGGTCAGCAGATGGCTGCCCAGTGCCACAGTGCCGCTGCCTGCCAGCGTCTTGATCGATGCTCCGGCGTTAGTATTGGAGATGTCGAACGTGCCGTTGTCGGTCACGACGCTGGAGTTGGCGATGCTGCCCGTGCCGGTGAGCGCGATGGTGGCGCCGCTGCTGATGCTGGTGGCGCCGATGTAGCCGTTGTTGCCGCTCAGCGTCTCGGTGCCGCCGATGACGGTCAGGCCGCCGTTGCCGCCGATGGCGCCCGAGAACGTCGTCGTTCCGGCCGTCACGGTCAGCGTCTGTGACCCGAGCGTGACGGTGCCGCTGCCGGCGAGGCTCTTGATCGCATTGCCGCTGTTGGTGCCGGCGATGTTGAAGGTACCGTTGGCGATGACCTGCGCCGAGGTTGCGATGCTGCCGGTGCCGGTCATCGACAGCGTGGTGCCAAGGTCGATGGTGGTGGCGCCGGTATAGGGGCTGATGCCGGTAAAGTTCTCGCTGCTGCCACTTGTGAGGTGAACGCCGCCGTTGCCGCTCAGGATGCCGTTATAGATCGAGCTGCCGTTGGTGATCGTCAGCACGTTGGCCCCGAGCAGCACGTTGCCGGCGGAGTTGCCTGCCAGCGACATGATCGACGTGCCGGTGGTCCCGGAGATGTCGAATGTGCTGTTGTTGGTGACAATGCTCGAGGTCGCGACGCTGCCGGTGCTGCCAAGCGACAGGGTACCGGCGTTGATCAGGGTCTGGCCGGTGTAGAGGTTCATACCGGTCAGGGTCAGCGTGCCGGTGCCGACCTTGCCGATGCCGCCCACGCCAGTGATGCCGGAGGTGATGGTGGCGGCGTTGCCCATCGTGTCGATGACGCCGAGAGCGCTGTTTGTGCCGCCAGTGGTGGTGACCGCGACGCCGGTCGTGAAGCCCGTTGTGTTGATGGCCAGCGTGCCGCCGTTCGCGAACGTCAGGCTGCCGCTGCCGAGGCCGCCCTTGTTGTTGATCTGCAGGCTGCCGGTGTCGATCGTGGTGCCGCCGGCATAGGTGTTGGCCTGGGCGAAGGTGGTCGAGCCGGCCTTCACCACGACCACGGCGCCGGCCGCGGTGCCGGCCGTTACGCCGGAATTGGCGGCGCTGGGGATCGAGTTGGCGCTGTCATCGGCGATCGTGCCGTTGATCGTCGTGGAGCTGCCGGCACCTGGAGCGAAGGTGGTGGACGTGCCTGTCATGAGGAACAGGTCGGAGCCTGCCGACGTGC
>CAIQQQ010000016.1 GCA_903873995.1 uncultured Rhodospirillales bacterium | reverse complement strand
TGAACGGCGGTTCATCCAACACGCAGCGCCTCGCGGTAGATCCCCGTATGCGCCACGCCATCCGCCCCGATCGTGCCGCGATACATGCCGGCCGAGTTGAACGGCAACGCGACATTCCCCTGCGCATCGACGGCAACCAGCCCGCCGGAGCCGCCGATCTCGCCAAGCTGTGCCACAACGATGGAACTGGCCTGCTCCAGGCTCTCCCCCAGATAGCGCATGCGGCTGGCGATCTCATGGCCGGCGGCGTGGCGGATGAAATACTCGCCGGCGCCAGTGGCGGAGATGGCGCAGGTCGCGTTGTCGGCATAGGTGCCGGCGCCGATCACCGGGCAGTCCCCGATGCGGCCAGGCGCCTTGCCGGTCATGCCGCCGGTGCTGGTGGCGGCCGCGATGTTGCCGTTCGCATCGCAGGCAACGGCGCCGACCGTGCCGTGCTTCGCCGCGTCGTCGCGCGTGTCGAGCGCGGTTTGGCGGCGGCGTTCCAACTCGGCCTGAAGTGCTGTCCAGCGCGTGTCGGTGTGGAAATAGGCGGCCGGTGCAAACTCCACCCCATGGGCGCGCAGGAACGCCAACGCGCCC
The DNA here is from genome assembly GCA_903873995.1 of uncultured Rhodospirillales bacterium. GTDB lineage: Bacteria > Pseudomonadota > Alphaproteobacteria > Acetobacterales > Acetobacteraceae > CAIQQQ01. The sequence continues at coordinate 7,372 of CAIQQQ010000016.1, read as the reverse complement.
GGCCCGTGCAGCATCACATGCTCGCTGTCCAAAACCGCCCGCGCCGCCAGGATCGGATGGCGCGGGCCGAGAATGCCCGCAACGGCCCCGGCGTTGCGGTCCCGCCCGTCCATGATCGCGGCGTCGAGCTCATGCGCGCCGTCTGACGTGTAGACGGCGCCGTGGCCGGCGTTGAACAGCGGGTCGTCCTCCAGCGCCATGACGGCCCTTGTCACGGCATCCACCGCCGAGCCGCCTTCGGCCAGAACCTTATGGCCCGCTTCAAGGCAGGTTCGCAGCGCTGCGTGAAAGGCTGCTTCGCGCTCGGGGGTCATCGACTCGCGGCGCATGGTGCCGGCGCCGCCGTGGATCGCAAGGATAGGGGTCATTTTGGTGCTCCTGGAGGGACGCGGCCCTCGATCCGCGAGTATCTTCCCGCGTGCGGGGGTGTGCCGCTTTTATCTAAGGGCCGTTGAGAGGGCCGAGACGGTGTTCACCCAGCCTATCACCTCGTCCATCGTTTGGGCCGCGAAGGCCACGGTCCTGGGGCCTGGGCGCTCGGCCACCGGGATGATCGCCGCCTGGTCCGCGATGCCCACCGTGGTGAGGTCGATCTCCAGGCGGTAAGGCGGCGCAATGGTGAACGGCTGCATCGCGGCGAGGTTCTGGATGGCCCGCATCGCCGCATCGTGGATGATCTGGCAGGCGGTCTGCGGCGAGAAGCTCCAGGCGGCGCGATGGCCCAGCGCGTATTTCACCACCGCCTGCTCGACACCGGGGAACAAGGGCGCGCATTGCGTCATCAGCTGGTCATCGCCCGTCAGCAGCGCCACCCGCACCCCCATCGACCCCGCATAGGCGCCATACAGCGTGGCCTCCGCGCAATCGATGCCGTTCACGCGGATCGCATGGAACGCGAACCCGTTGATGGTGTGCGACAGCACGCCATACTGCCCGGCGCCGGAATGATGGCCGACGAGGAACATCCCATCGAAGCTGCCATCCAGACCCGCCGCCATGTTGCCCGCCTTGGGCTTGCCCAGGATCAGCTGCGCCCGCGGGTCCAAAAGCTCCGGCAGCAGATTGACCATCGGGCCGTGGCTGTCATTGACCAGAACCTCCGTGGCGCCCGCATCGAACGCACCGGCGATGGCGGCATTGGCCTCGTTCGTCATCAGGCGCCGTGCACGCTCGTATTCCGGATTGCCCGGCTGCCCGTGCGCCGGCAGCACCACCCCGGCCACCCCCTCGATATCCATCGAAATATGGATCTTCATAAGTCCCCCAATGAATCAAGCCGATCCCGCTCATCGCAGCTTCTGGTCCAACGCGTCGCGCAGCCCGTCGCCCAGCACGTTGAACGCCAGCACGGTCACAAAGATCGCAATCCCGGGAAACAGGGTCAGATGGTCGGCCACCCCCAGAAAGCTGCGCCCGTCCGACAGCATCGCCCCCCATTCCGGGCTCGGCGGCCGCGCCCCCAGCCCGATGAACGACAGGCTCGCCGCCGTCAGGATCGAGGTGCCGAGCCGCAGAGAGGCATAAACGATCACCCCCGGCATCGCGCCCGGCAGGATATGGCGCAGCATCAGCGCTGACTTGCCCACGCCGATGCTGCGCGCCGCCTGCACATACAATGTCTGCTTCAGAGACAGCGTGTTGCCACGCACCAGCCGCGCGAAAACCGGCACGCTGAACACCGCGATCGCGTAGATCACGTTGTCGATCCCCGGGCCCAGCACGGCCACCACGCCGATCGCCAGCACGATGCCCGGAAACGCCAGCAAAACGTCCATCAGCCGCATCAGCACGCTGTCGATCAGCCCACCGAAGAACCCGCTGACCAGACCGATCACCACTCCCGCCACGCCGCCCAGCGCGACCGACAGGAACCCGACCGTGAGCGACACCCGCCCGCCCCAGATGATGCGGCTGAGAATGTCCCGCCCATAGGCATCCGTGCCGCACAGATGCAGCAAGGTGGGCCCGTCCAGCAGGTTGTCGTAATCCGGCGCACTCGGATCGAACGGCGCGATCCAAGGTGCGAACACCGCCGAGGCCGCCAGCGCCACGATCACCAGCCCCGCGAACATCGCCAGCCGCTGCCGGCGAAACCGCCGCCAGAACTCGCCCAAAGGCGTCCGGATCGCGCCCGAAATGGCAACGGACGCGCTCATTTCAGCCGAATCTCCGGATTGGCCGCCGCATACAGCAGATCGACGATCAGGTTGATCATCACGAACTCGATCGAGAACAGCATGATCTCGGCCTGTATCACCGGATAGTCGCGAAACGACACGCTATCCACCAGCAGGCGCCCCAGCCCGGGCCAGCTGAACACCGTCTCGATCACGATCGCCCCGCCGAGCAGAAAGCCAAACTGCAGGCCCGACAATGTGATCACCGGGATCAGCGCGTTGCGCAGCGTATGCTTCCACGCCACCACGCGCTCCGACAGCCCCTTCATCCGCGCGGTACGCACGTAATCCTCGCCCATCGCCTCCACAAAGGCCGACCGCGTGAATCGCGCCATCACCGCCGCCACACCCACGCCAAGGCAGAAGGACGGCATCACGAAATGCTGCCACGTGCCGTATCCCCCGGTCGGCAGCCAGCCAAGCCGGACCGAGAACAGCCCGATCATCAGCAGCCCGAGCCAGAACCCCGGAAACGACACGCCCGAGATCGCCAGCACCATCCCCGCCCGGTCGATCCACCGCCCGCGATTGAGCCCCGAGATCACGCCAATGAGAATCCCCACAACGGTGGACCACACGATCGCGACCACCGTCAGCCACAAGGTCGGCATGAACCGCTCGCCGATCACCTGCGCCACCGGCTGGCGCGTCTTGCTGGACCGGCCGAGCTTCAGCTGCAGCGTGTTGCCGGCCCAGCGCAGATACTGTTCCACGATCGAGCCATCGAGCCCCATCTCCGTACGGATCGCAGCGATATCCGCGGGAGATGCCTCGGGCCCCGCCTGCAGCCTCGCCGGATCGCCCGGCAAGGCATGCACGAAGCCGAACACGAACATGGAGACCGCGACCAGCACGGGGATCGTCCCGCCGAGCCTCCTGGCAAGATAGGCCAGCATCCGTTCAGTTGAGCGCCGCGTCTTCGGTCAGCATCTGGCCGTCCGGCAGCACATAGATGCCCGACAGCTTCTTGGACTTCGCGGCGATGTTGTCGTCCGACACCAGGAAGATCCAAGGCGCGTCCTTCCACGCCTGGGCCTGCGCCTCCGTGTAGGCGGCGGCGCGCTTGGCCGGATCGGCGGTGGTCAGGCCGGCCTGGATCGCGGCGTCCTCAACCGGGCTCGCGTAATAGGACGTGTTGAACAGGTTCGGCGGATAGGACTTGCTGGACAGCAGCGGACGCAGGCCCCAATCGGCATCGCCGGTCGAGGCGGACCAGGCCGTGTAGTGCATCAACGTGGTGGCCTCCGCCGGCGTCTTGACGTTCCAGATCTTCGCCGCGGCAACGCCGGACTCAAGCGGCTCCACCTGCGCCTTCACGCCCACGGCGGCGAATTGCTGTTGCAGGAACTGCATGCCGCGCTGGGTGATCGTCGAGTTGCCGCCCCACAAGGTCGTCTCGAAGCCATTGGGGTAACCCGCCTCCGCCAGCAGCGCGCGGGCCTTGGCGGGGTCGTAGCCATAGATCGCCGGCTGCTTCACAAAGCCCGAAAGATTGTTCGGCAGCACCGATTCCAGCGGCACGCCATAGCCGTTGAACACGACCTTCAGGAACGCCTGCTTGTCCACCGCATAGTTCAGCGCGTGACGCACCCGCACATCGTCAAACGGCTTGCGCAGCGTGTTCATCGCCACATAGCGCGCATAGATCGACCGGCTGGAGACCACGTCGATCGCAGGGTTCTTCTCGACAACCTTCACGAGCTCCGGCGGCATCGGATAGATGAACTGCGCCTCGCCGGCCTGTAGCGACGCCAGGCGGCTGCCGTTCTCGGGGTTGGAGCGGATCGTCAGCCGGTCGATCTTCGGCAGGCCGGCCTTCCAGTAATGGTCGTTCTTCTCCACCACCATCGTGTCCGTCTGCCACGACACGAATTTGTACGGGCCGGTGCCGGTCGGATGGCGGGACAGCTCCTTGCCGAACGCAGCGATCGCCTTCGGGCTGGAGATCGCATAGGCCTGATGCGCCAGGTTGTTGATGAAGGCGCCGAACGGATATTTCAGCGTGATCTTCACCGTGGCCGCGTCCAACGCCTCGACCTTGGCGATCGGATCGTACAACGAGCGGCGCTTGAGGCCGTTCGCCGGGTCCATCGCCCGCTCGAACGAGGTCTTGACGGCCGTGGCGTCAAACGGCGCGCCGTCATGGAACACGATCCCGTGGCGCAGATGCACGGTGTATTCCATCGCGTCGGCACTGGCGTCGGTGCTCTCGGCGAGCACCGGGATCATCTTCATGTCCTTGTCGAAGCCATACAGCCCCTGCAGCATCGTGCGGGACGCGGTCATCGACAGGTTGTCGTTCAGATCGGCCGGATCGAGGCCCACGATATTGGCATCGAGCGCGATCACCACGTCGCCTGCGGCGCTGGCCATATGCGGCAGCGACAGCGGCAGGATCACGGCAAGGGTGGCAAGCAGGCGGTTTCGCATGACGAACTCCTTCAGTAGCGCCCGCCCACCGAATGGCGGGCGACGAAATGGTCAGGACCGATCTCGATCAGAGGTCGGACGATGGGCGGGTCCGACAGCGCGCGCAACGGGCTTGGCACTTCGCTGTCATCCAGATCGAGGCTGCGGTCCCGCCGCGCCGGGTCGGGCACCGGAACGGCTGCCAGCAGGCGGGCGGTGTAGGCATGGGCCGGGTTGGTGAACACCGCCTGGCGCGGCCCGATCTCCACGATCTGGCCGAGATACATCACAGCCACCCGATGGCTCACCCGTTCCACCACCGCCATGTCATGGCTGATGAACAGCATCGCAAGCCCACGCCGGCGCTGCAGCTCCATCATCAGGTTCACCACCTGCGCGCGGATCGACACATCGAGTGCCGCCACCGCCTCATCCGCGATGATCAGCCGCGGCTCGCTGGCCAGCGCCCGGGCGATGCACACGCGCTGGCGCTGCCCGCCGGACAGCTCGTGCGGATAGCGCTGGGCGTGTTCGGGTGTGAGCCCCACCTCGGCCAGCAGGTCATGCACGCGGCGTTCGGCCTCGGCGCCGTGCGCGATATCATGCGTCCTCATCGGCTCGGCGATGGAGAACCCGACCGTGAGACGCGGGTTGAGCGAGGCGAACGGGTCCTGGAACACGAACTGGATCTCGCGGTGCAGCCGGCGATCGCTGGCCGCGGTGCTGCGTGTGATATCATCCCCATCCAGCCGGATCATGCCCGAGGTCGGCGTCTCCAGCCCGATCACGCTGCGCCCTGTGGTGGATTTGCCGCAGCCGCTCTCGCCCACCAGCGCCAGCGTCTCGCCGGGGCGGACCGCGAGGCTGACCTGCTCCACCGCATGCACGCGCCCGCGCAGCCGAAAATTGCGCCGCACATCGAACCGCGTCACGAGATCGGTGATCTCCAGCACCGGCGTCTCGTCGCGCACCGTGTCCTGCGGCGGCAGCTTTGTGCCCGCGATGTCGAACGGCCGCGGCAGCGTCTGGCCGGACAGCGCGCCCAGCACGGGAACGGCCGCCAGCAGCGCGCGGGTGTACGGGTGCTGTGGTGCTGCAAAGATCTGCCCGACCGAGCCATCCTCCACCTTGCGGCCATGCTGCATCACCGCCACCCGGTCCGCGAGTTCGGCCACCACGCCCATGTCATGGGTGATGAAGATCATGCCCATGCCGGTCTCGGCCTGCAGCCCGCGCAGCAGGCGCAGCACCTGGGCCTGCACCGTCACATCCAGCGCCGTGGTGGGCTCATCGGCGATCAGCAGCCGCGGGCGGCAGGACAGCGCCATGGCAATCATCACCCGCTGGCGCATGCCGCCCGACAGTTCGAACGGATAACGCCGCAGCTGCCTGTCCGGATCGGCGATGCGCACCCGCGCCAGCAGGCGCCGCGCCTCGGCCAGCGCCGCCGCCTCGTCCAGCCCCTGATGCAGGCGCACCGCCTCGGCGATCTGCTCGCCCACCCGAAGCACCGGGTTGAGGCTGGTCATCGGCTCTTGGAACACCATCGCGATCTCCGGCCCGCGCAGAGCCCGCATCGTCTGGGGTGTGGCCGCAGCCAGGTCCTGCACCGCGCCCTGCGCATCCGTGTAGGCGATCCGCCCGCCCGAAATCCGCCCGCCGGTGTAGTCCAGCAGGCGGGTGATCGCGAGCGACGTGACCGATTTGCCAGACCCCGACTCACCCACCAGCGCCACGGTCTCGCCGGACGCAACGGCAAGATCAAGGCCGTGAATCACCGTCACTGGTGCGCCGTCCGTGGCGAACGCGACAGTGAGGTCAGTGATGTCGAGCAACGGTGTCACGCGCGGTGCGCGTCAAAGCAGGGCATTCGCCAGCGAAACACGCCCGCCACGATCGATCAACTCCGCCATGATGGCGCTGGCCTGGAACGGTCGTTTCAACGCAGCGCCGAATTTGCCCGAATCGAACAGCGTTGCCATGGTCATGAGGCCGATTCCGGATAGCGATATTGTCTGATTTCGAAACAAGACCCTTGCGCATCCTTGTCGGCTGCGTCTTCCGCCTGGCGATCCGCGCCTTCGTCACGTCACAACGCGGCCTTGACGCCGAGATCGACGTCGCACCCTCCCATGTCCAGACCCAGCGCGTGCTGGCCGGCGCCGCCGCCGATCTGCTGCTGGTCGGCGACATCGATCTCGCGCGGCGTGTGGCGCTGCCCGGTCTGCCGGCGCAGATGGTGGCCAGCGATCCGCTGATGGCCGCCGGGCGGGCCGAGATCGGCCTTACCGACCGCAACCTGCTCGACAGGCTGCTCGACGATCAGATCCGCGTCGTCATCTGCCAGCCGGGCCGGCATGCGAACGGGGATCTCGCCATGCAGCTGTTCGATCGCGCCGACGCAATCCAGCCGGGCGCCGGCCTGCGCCTGCGTGCCAAGGCCAGCCCAACCCTCGCCACCCGCGGCAAAGGCGCCGATTGGGGGGCGCGCCGGGTGATGGACGTTCTGAACACCGGCGAGGCCGATCTGGTGCTGGCCTCGCGCTCCGCCATCCGCACTCTCTCCGCTGTCGCAACCCTGGTGGCCCCGCCACCCGAACTCGCCACACACCTCGTCTGCGGCCTCGCCATCCTGGCCACCCACCCCACACGCCAGGCCCAGGCCCAACACTTCGCCAACACCCTCCTCACCCAAGCCGGCCAGGCGATCCTCGCCCGCCACGGCTTCGATGAGGCTGGTGTGTGGCCTGAGGGAAGGACGTAAGGCCAGGGCAGCGCCCTGGCCT
>CAIQQQ010000015.1 GCA_903873995.1 uncultured Rhodospirillales bacterium | reverse complement strand
CGCTGGCGTCGCTGCAGCCGCCCGATCCGCAGCAGGCCGCACCGGCTCACCGGCTGGTGGGGCGGATCGGGGTTTGGCAGCTCGCAACCGCGGTGTCGCTCGGTCTCGCCGCGGCGCTGGCCGCTCTGCTGGTGATTCCGCGCGGCGAGCAGGTGCGCGCGATCGCCGCGATCGGGCCGGTCAGCGCACCGGCGCCGCTGTTCCTGGCGGAATGCAATGCCGCAGGCCGCCTGACGGTCACGCCGCTGGCCACCATCGCGGTGCCGAGTGGGCGAGACCTGGAGATATGGACCCTGCCGCCCAACGCGCCGGCCGGCGCGCGGCCGGTGTTGCTGGGAGTGCTGCCGGCGAGCGGGCGCAGCCTGTCCCTGGGCAGCCGGCCGCCGGAGGGCACGCAGCTGCTGGTGACGATGGAGCCCCGCGGCGGCTCTGCCACCGGGCAGATCAGCGGCCCCGTGCTTTACGGCGGGGTTCTGGCCAATCATTGATTGAACCCGGCCGGGTAGTTTCCGGCGCTGCCCCACCAACCCGCAGCCCCGCTAGCTATGGGCAGTGCCGAGGGCGGCAGGGGAGGCGGAGCAGGTTGGCCGATCCCTACAAGACGCTGAACGTGGCGCGTGACGCGAGCCAGGCGGCCATCCGCCGAGCCTATCTCGTGCTCGCGAAGAAGCACCACCCCGATCTCAACCCCGGCGACAAGGCCGCGGAGGAGCGGTTCAAGAAAATTTCGGCCGCCAACGAGCTGCTGTCCGACAAGGACCGGCGCGCCCGGTTCGATCGCGGCGAGATCGATGAGACGGGCCAGGAGAAACAGGCCCCTCCCTCATACCGTGATCACGCCGAGCGCCCGGCCGGGCGGCGCTACGGGTCGCGCGGGGCGCAATCCTCCGGCTGGAGCAGTGCCGATTTCAGCGATCTGTTCGGAGGCGCGTTCCATGCGAGCGGCCAAGGGGACGCCCAGGAGGCCGAGATGCGTGGCCACGATCTGCATGCGGCTCTCGATATCGCGTTCCTCGAGGCGGTGCGCGGTGCCACCAAACAGGTGAGCCTGCCGGATCGGCCGCCGGTCAATCTCAAGATCCCGCCCGGCACGGAGGAGGGCCAGGTCCTGCGCCTGCGGGGGCAGGGTGAGAAGGGTCTCGGTGGTCCGGACGGCGATCTGCTGATCGAGATCCACGTGGCACAGCATGATTTCTTCCGGCGTGAGGGTCAGGATATTCGCCTCGATCTGCCGATCACCGTGCAAGAGGCGGTGCTGGGCGCATTGGTCGATATCCCGACACCGGGCGGGCTGGTGCGCATGCGCGTGCCGGCGGGTTCGGATGGCGGCACAGAATTGCGCCTGCGCGGCCGCGGCGTGCCGGCCCATGGCGGCCACGCCGCCGGCAACCTGCATGCCACCTTGCGCATCGTCATCGGCCCGCCCGATGCGGCGCTGGAGGCGTTCCTGCGCGGCTGGGTGCCAGAGCATCCGCAAGAGCCGCGCACCGCGATGGAGGAGGCATGACCACCGGAATCGACGGTCTGCTGGCTGAGATCGCGGGCCTCCATCGAACCGATCTGGAGCGCTGGATCGCGCTGGATTGGGTGCGGGCGGACGGGCCGGCCGAGGCACCGGTGTTCCACGACATCGACATTGCCCGGGCGCGCCTGATCATCGTGCTGCATGACGAGCTGGAGCTGTCGGAGGCTGCGCTGCCCGTCGTGCTGTTGCTGCTCGACCAGCTGCACGCCATGCGCCGGCGCATGCACGAGCTGGGCGCGGCGCTGGAGACCACGGTTCCGGAGGCGATGCGCGTTGAGCTGGTGGCCCGGCTTGGCGGGGCCGGGCCGTGACCGCAACGCCCGAGGGACGGATCACAGTCCGCGATCTGGATTTCTACTACGGCCAGACCCATGCCCTGAAGCGCGTCTCGTTCGATATGCCGGAGCACCAGGTGACAGCGCTGATTGGCCCCTCCGGCTGCGGCACGTCCACCCTGCTGCGGGTGCTGAACCGGCTTTTCGATCTTTATCCGGATCAGCGCGCCACCGGAATCGCGCGGCTCGGGGACGTGGACATCCTGGCCCCCGACCTTGACCTGATCTGGCTGCGCAGCCGCGTCGGCATGGTGTTCCAGGCCCCGACGCCGTTTCCGTTCTCGATCTTCGGCAACATCGCCTATGGCATAAAGCTGCACGAGAGACTGTCGCGAAAGCGCCTTGCCGAGCGGGTGGAGCAGGCGCTGACCCACGCAGCTCTCTGGCCGGAGGTCAAGGATCGCCTGTCCGAGCGGGCCGCGAGCCTGTCCGGCGGGCAACAGCAGCGGCTGTGCATCGCGCGTGCGCTGGCCACCCAGCCGAGCGTGATCCTGCTCGATGAGCCAACCAGCGCGCTCGATCCCGCGAGCACCGCGAAGATCGAAAACCTGATCGACGAGCTGAAGTTGACGATCACGGTGGCCATTGTCACCCACAGCCTGCAGCAGGCGGCGCGCGTGGCGGACCACGTGGCGTTTCTTTATCTCGGCGAACTGCTTGAGACCGGCACGGCGTCGCAGATGTTCACGGCGCCCAGGACGGAGCGTGCACAGAATTACGTGGCGGGCAAATTCGGGTGAGTGATTTCCGGCGCTGCGCCCGGGCCGCGGCGCACGCCACCTGAACAACTCGGATTTCAGGAGCCCCACAATGCGCGAGACCCATAACACCCTGCCGCTGATCGTTCGCGAGCAGTCCCAGGCGCTGCTCAACACCCATCTCGCCGCTGCGATCGACCTGCACGCCCAGGTGAAGCAGGCGCACTGGAACGTGCGCGGCCCGGGATTCATCGCCCTGCATCTGCTCTTTGACCGGGTGGCCGATGCCGTCGAGACCTTCTCGGACATGCTGGCCGAGCGCGCCGGCGGGCTCGGCGGCACAGCCCATGGCACGATCCAGATGGCCGTGAAGCGCTCCTACATGGTGCCCTACACCTTGGGCCTTGCGCACGGCG
>CAIQQQ010000014.1 GCA_903873995.1 uncultured Rhodospirillales bacterium | reverse complement strand
CTCGATGACCTATGCCGGCAGTCTGATGGTCAATGGCGGCGAGACCACACTTGGGCGTCTCACCGCCAACGTGGTGAGACGCTTTGCCGACCCAGCGCCGTTCGCGCTGCCTTTCGCCGTTCCGATGGAGTGACCGTGAGCCAATCCCCTTCAGAGATGCATGCAACGCACAAGATGGCTGGCCATCGTGCCGGCACCGATATCGGCATCGACATCGGCGGCACGTTCACCGACATCGTCTTCCGCCATGCGGACGGCACCTCCGGCCACCTGAAGGTTCCCAGCTCGCGCGGCGCGCCGGAGCTGGCGGTGCAGCAGGGGATGGCCCGTCTGTTCGCCGAGCACGGCGTGATGGCCGGCCGGATCTGCCGCTTCGCCCACGGCACCACCGTCGCCACCAACGCCGTGCTGGAACGGCGCGGCGCGCGCCTCGGTCTGATCACGAGCCAAGGTTTCCGAGACGTGCTGGAGATCGGCCGCCAAAGCCGGCGCGAGATCTATGACGTGATTGTGCCGCGCCAGACGCCCGTCTTCCTCTGCCCGCGGGCCTTCCGCCGCGAGGTGCCGGAGCGCCTGGCCGCCGATGGCAGCGTGGTGGTGGCGCTCGACGAGACGGCGCTGGCCTCGCAGATCGACAGCCTCGTGGCGGCGGGCGTGGACGCCGTCGCGATCGTGTTCCTGTTCGCCTTCATCGACCCCACCCATGAGCGCCGTGCCCGCGAGATCGTGCTGGAGCGCCACCCCCAGCTTTACGTCTCGCTCTCCAGCGACGTCGATCCAACGTTTCGCGAATACGAACGAACCGCAGCCACCACCTTCGACGCCTATGTGAAGCCGTCGCTCAACCGCTATCTTGCCGCGATGGAGACCGATCTCGCTGCCATGGGTGTTGCGGCACCGTTGCAGGTGATGCAGTCGCGCGGCGGCGTGTCAGGCGCCGCGATCGCGCGGGAACGGCCGATCCGGCTGTTTTTGTCTGGCCCTGCCGCCGGCGTTGTCGGCGGGCGGGATGTGGCGGCCGCAGCCGGCATCGCCTCCATCATCACCGTCGATATCGGCGGCACCAGCTGTGACGTGGCATTGGTCGCAGACGGCCAGCCGCTGGTGCGCAACGAGGGGATCGTCGATGGCTTTCCCGTCCGCGTGCCGATGATCGACGTGAATTCCGTGGGCTCCGGCGGCGGATCGATCGCGTGGGTGGACGGTTCGGGCGCGCTGCGCGTTGGCCCTCGTTCGGCCGGCGCCGAGCCTGGGCCAGCCTGTTATGGGCGCGGCGGGCGGGAGCCCACGGTCACGGACGCTTCGGTGGTGCTGGGCTATATCGATCCGGCATATTTCGCCGGCGGCAGTCTCCGGCTTGATGCGGAGGCGGCGGCTGCCGCCATCGCGACGGTGGCAGGCCCGCTCGGCATGAGCGTGGTGGACGCGGCCTTGGGCATCCACCGCGTCGTCAACGCGCAGATGGCCGAGGCGATCCGCCTGGTGTCGATCCATCGCGGCTACGATCCGCGCGGCTTTGCCCTCGTGCCGCTCGGCGGCGCCGGGCCGCTGCACGCCACCACCCTGGCCAGCGAACTCGGCATCACGAAGATCCTGGTGCCGGCCCGGCCTGGCGTGCTGTCCGCCCAGGGTCTGCTGGCCGCCCCGGTCGAGCATGAGGTATTCGAGGGGTTCGGTCGCATTCTGACCCAGACCGACCCAGCGTCGATCCGGCACAACCTCGCAGCACTGGATGCGCGGGCGGCGGCGCTGATGGCACGGGACGGAGTCGCCGGCGGCATCTCGGTCGCCCATTCGGCCGATATGTGTTTCGTCGGTCAGTCCTATTATCTCGATGTGGCGTTGCCCGATGCGGCGGACGAGGCGCTGATCCCGGCGCTGTATGAGGCGTTTCTGGTCCAGCACGAGCGCATCTACGGCCACGCTGCGCGCAATCCGGCGATGATCGGCAATCTGCGCAGCGTGTATCGGTCTCAGCCTGGTGCGGCGCACATGGGCGCGGCCGACGCGGCGACAGGGGGCGCCGACGCGAAGGGCGTGCGCGAGATCCGCATCGCAGGCTTGCCGCATTCCGTCACGGCGCAGATCTATGACCGGAGCGGGATCGCCGCCGGCGCGCGTTTCGAAGGCCCGGCCATCGTCGAGCAGTCTGACACCACGTTGCTGATCGAACCCGGCTGGCGCGCCAGCGTGGCACCCGGCGGCGCCCTGCTGGTCCAGCGCATCACGAAGGAGGGCTGAGCCATGGACACGCACCAGGCCGCGGGCTTTGACCCCGTTCTCGTCGAGGTGATCCGCTACAAGCTCGAAAGCATCGTCGAGGAGATGCAGTCGAGCCTGGTGCGCGGCTCGTTCTCCCCGGTGGTGAAGGAGGCGGCCGACGCCTCGTGCAGCCTGTTCCGCGCCGATGCCACGGTGATCGCGCAGTCTCGCTCCAACCCGAGCCATCTCGGCTCGCTGGTGTTCTCCACCCGCGCCTTGCTGGAATGGTATCCGGTGTCGGCGATGCAGGACGGCGATGTCTATGTCATCAACGACCCCTATCTTGGCGGCACCCATCTGCCGGATCTCACCATCCTGGTGCCGGTGTTCGCGGACGGCCGGGTGATCGCGCTGGCCGCCAACATGGCGCATCACATCGATGTCGGCGGCATCATGCCCGGCTCGGTGCCGACCAACGCCACGGATATCTTTCAGGAGGGGCTGCGCCTGCCGGCGCTGCGGTTGGCGCGCGGCGGCGCGTTTGACGATGGCCTGCTGCGCGTCATCCGCCAGAACGTGCGCATGCCGGACACCTTGGAGGGCGACATCAACGCCCAGATCTCCGCCTGCCGCATCGCTGGGCGGCGCATCGTGGAGGCGGCGGAGCGATATGGCGCGACCGAGCTGGAGCAGATGTTCGAGACGCTGATCGATCGCTCCGAGCGCATGACCCGTGCCGCCCTGCTGCGGCTGCCGCAGGGCAAGTATCATGCGCATGACCAGCTCGACAATGACGGCATCGATCTTGATCGCCGCATCGACATCCGCCTCGCGGTGACGGTGCAGGACGGGCATCTCACCTTCGATTTCACCGGCACCAGCGCCCAGGTGCGCGGCCCGCTCAACATCGTGCCGTCCGGCGTGCATTCGGCGGCGTTCTACGGCATCCGCGCCATCACGGACGCGGCGATCCCCACCAATGGCGGGTGCTTCCGGCCGATCACGGTGAAGCTGCCGGAGGGCAGCCTGGTGAACCCGCGCGAGCCGGCGCCGGTGAACGGACGCACCGCGGTGATGAAGCGCATCGCCTCCTGCGTGGTGCAGGCGCTGGCGCAGGTGGCGCCCGAGCGCTTCCCGGCCGCCTCGGCGGCCACGGTGCTGGTGATGGCGTTCTCCGGCGCCACGGCGGAGGGCCGGCGCTTCGTGCTGACCGATCTCGTCAATGGCGGCAGCGGCGCCTCGCTGGGCCAGGACGGCGTGGACGCTCTGGCGACCGACATGACCAACGGCTCGGGCATTCCCGCCGAGATCATGGAGCTGTCCGGCCCGCTGCGCATCCTACGCACCGAGCTCGCGGTGGGCAGCGGCGGGGCGGGGCAGTGGCGCGGTGGTCTTGGCATTGTGCGGGAATACCAGGTGCTCGCAGGCCCGATGGCCTTCACCCATCGCGGCGAGCGGCATTATCGCGCGGCGCAGGGCCTGGCTGGCGGCGGTCCGGGCGGGCTCGCCCACTCCGAGATCCGCCGGGCGGATGGCACGGTGGAGATCATTCCGTCCAAGATCGTAACGACCTTGCAGACCGGGGACCGGGTGGTGGTCCGCACCCCCGGCGGCGGCGGCTACGGGCCAGCCGAGATGCGCGAGCCGGGCGCTCTCGAACAGGACCGGCAGGACGGCAAAGCCACGGAGACCGCGCCATGACCCTTGATGCCACCGAAACCGAAATCCTGGGTGCCACCGCGCTCGACGCGCCCTGGGCCCTGGTCGAGGCGTTCTCCCATATCGTGCGCGAGCATCCGGACGAGGTGAACCGCGCCGGAAACCTGATCGCCGAATTGCTGCGTGCGCACGGCGTGCCCGTGACCGTTCATGAGCCGACCCTGTATCTCAGCCTGCCCAAACATGCCGAGGTCGGCGTCGCGGGGCTGGTGCTGCGGGCCAAGCCGCCTTCCTTCGCGCGCTCCTGTCCGGACGGTGTCGAGGGCCGGCTGGTGATGGTGACAGCGCCGAGCGCCCGGCCGCCTGGCTTCGCCGCTGCGAGTGCCTCTTTGTTCGGCGAAGGCTACGATCCTACGCCGGGCCTTTCGGATGTCGCCGGCTGCGTTGCCGCCTATCACGGCCTGCTGAACGCCGAGCGGATCTCCCAGCTCGAAGAGCTCGGCGCCATCGCCGTCATCGCCATCAATCCTGGCCGGGACATCCATTGGGGGGCGGCCAACCCGGTGTGGGGCACGCCGGGTCTGGACGGGCTGCCATCCCGCCCGCGCATCCCCTCGGTTGCGATCAGCCATGACGACGCGGCGTTCCTGGAGGCGCAGGCGGGCCAGGCGTGCCGCGTGGTGACGGTGCTGGAGGAGGGGTGGTTCAAAAGCGTGCTTCCGGTTGTGACGATCCCCGGTAACGTCGAGCTTGATCGGTTCGTGCTGCTTCACGGCCATTACGACAGCTGGGACGTGGGCGTGGGCGACAACGCGACCGGGGACGCCGCCATGCTGGAGATCGCCCGCGTGCTGTGGCAGCACCGCGCCGAGCTGCGCCGATCGGTGCGGATCGCCTGGTGGCCGGGCCATTCCACCGGCAAGTTCGCCGGCAGCACCTGGTATTGCGACCAATATGCCCATGAGCTGATGGCCGGCTGCGTGGCACAGCTGAACTGCGACTCCCCCGGCGTGCGGGGTGCGGTGGCCTATGACAACATCCCCGCCATGGCCGAGACGATCGCACTCGTGAGCCAGGCGGTGCATGACGTGACGGGCGTCGCCGCCACCGCCAAGCGGCCGAGCCAGAGCAGCGACTACAGCTTCAACAACATCGGCATCTCCGGCCTGTTCAGCTCCAGCTCTCGCCTGCCCAAGGCCGAGCTGGAACGCCGTGGCTTCTACTACGTGATGGGCAATGGCGGCGACACGTCCTGGCACACCGAGCGCGACACGCTGGACGTGGCCGACCCGGACGTACTGCTGACCGACATCAAGGTCTATCTGCTGGCCGTTCTGCGGCTGGCCAACACGGCGGTGCTGCCGCTCGACTGGCGACCCTTGGTGGCCGAGATGGCTGGCGCCATTTCGGGCTATCAGCGCGACGCCGGGGAGCGGTTCGATTTTTCGCCTGCTGCGACCGCTGCTGCGGGGCTGTCGGATCGTCTTTCGCGGCTCTACGGCGCGATGGGGCAAAGTATGTCCGACGCTGCCGCCAACGCCATCCTGTTGCGGCTGGCCCGCATTCTGGTGCCGCTGAACTACGCGCTCACCACCACGTATCGGCATGATCCCGGCGTGCCGACGATCACGCTGCCGATGCTGTCGGTGGCGCGCAGCCTTGATCGCTATCCGGCCAACGTTCTGGGTTTCGCACAGGCACATCTGCTGCGGGGCATGAACCACGTGGTGGCCGGCTTCAATGACGCGACCGCCTGCATCAACGCAGCGCTGGATCAGGCCCCGAGGATCACCGCGTCCTGAGGTGTGAAGGACAGCGAGACTTTCTGGCCCATCTCGGGTTCGAAGCCTTCGCGGGCCTGGGGCGCGAGATAGGCGAACACGATCTGGCCCGTGCTCTCGATGCGTATCTGGAACGCCCGGTAGCTGCCGCGAAATACCAGCCCGGTGACCTCGCCAGACAGCGCATTCTCACCCGGCGCGCCAGAGATCGTGCCAGGGTGGCGCATGACCATCCGCTCGGGCCTGACTGCAATCTCGACAGCCGACTGCGCCGCGGTGTCGCCGGCCACGTGGACGACAGCGTCCATACCCTGCAGCCGGACTGCAACGCGCCCGCCGCTGGCTGATACCGCCGCTCCACGGAAAATGTTGGACGTGCCAAGAAACTCCGCGACGAACCGCGAGCATGGCCGGTTATAGACCGCATCTGGCGCGCCCAGCTGCAGCAGCCGCCCGTCATGCATCACCGCCACCTGATCTGCCATCGTCAGCGCCTCCTCCTGGTCATGCGTCACCAGTACGGTGGTGATGACCAGCAGGCGCTGCAGCTGGCGCAGCTCGAACTGCATGCTCTCCCGTAGATTCTTGTCGAGCGCGCCGAGCGGCTCATCGAGCAGCAGCACCGCCGGCCGCGTCACGATCGAGCGCGCCAGCGCCACGCGCTGCTGCTGCCCGCCGGACATCTGGCTCGGCCAGCGCTCGGCAAAGCCGGACAGGCGAACCATCTCCAGCGCCTGCGCCACCCGGCTTGCCACCTCCGCCCGATTGCACCCAGCGCGGCGCAGACCGAAGGCCACGTTGTCGAACACATTCATATGCGGAAACAGGCTGTAGTTCTGAAACACCATACCCAGCCGCCGCCGGTTCGGCGCCAGATTCGACATATCGGTCCCGCCCACCAGCACCCGCCCGGCATCGGCCTGCTCGAACCCCGCGATGATGCGCAACGTTGTGGTCTTGCCGCAGCCGGACGGCCCCAGCAGCCCCACCAGGCTGCCGCTGGGCACCGACAGATGCAGCGGCTGCAGCGCCTGCACGGCGCCGAAGGATTTGCAGATGCCGTCCAACGTCAGATCCATGACCACCTCACGCCGGCGCGCCGATGCGGCGCAGGCCATAGAACCGTTCCACGACCAGCAAGACAATCATAGCGAGCACCATCTGCACCGTGCTGATCGCCGCGATGGCCGGGTCGAACTGGCTTTGCATGTAGCTCAGCATCACCACGGGCAGGGTGCTGGCGTCCGCCGAGCCGAAGAAATACGAGATCGGCAGATTGTCGAACGAGATCAGGAACGCGAACAGGCAGCCTGCGAAGATGCCGGGCCGGATCAGCGGCAAGGTCACGAGGAACAGGGACGCCAGCCGGCCGGCGCCGAGAATGGCCGACGCCTCCTCATAATCCGGCGGGATCGAGCGATAGATGCCAGTCACGGTGCGCACCAGATACGGCACGCCGATCACGGTATGGGCGATCAGCAGCGAGGCAAAGCTCGCCCCCAGCCCGAGCACCGATAGGTAGAACAGCAGTGAATACCCCAGCACGATCAGCGGCATGGACACCGGTGACAGCAAAAACGCCGCCATCCCCTGCGCCCAGGGCCGGCTGGACCGGCCGATCGCAAGGGCTGCCGGCACGCCGATCAAGGCGGCCAGCGCGGTGGAGGCGAACGCGAGCTCGGCGCTGACCCGCAGCCCGTCCAGGAACGGCTCGTACGTCAGGACGCGAACGAACCAGCGCAGTGACAGCGACGGGATCGGAAACGCTACGTAGCCGAGCGAGGAGAACGCCACCGCCACCACCACCAGGATCGGCGCCAGCAGGAACACCACGAACACCACGACGAACCCCAACAATGCCGCGCCGGACACGGCATCGACCATCCTGTCCGCACCGTGCCTCATGCGCGCACCCCGCGCCTGCGGATCAGCCGCGCCTGCAACGCGAGGCACAGCACGGCCGCCACCAGCAGCACGTTGCTCATGGCGCCGGCGAAGGCGAAGTCCCGCGTGGTGTTGAACTGCTGGAAGATCAGCAGCGGCAGGGTCTGCAACCCGCCGCCCAGCAGCAGCAAGGTGACGAAGCTGCCATTGGCCAGCATGAACACCAGGATGAATCCGGTGCCGACCCCGTCCAACGTGAGCGGCAGGGTGACGCGCAGGAACGTCGCGACCCGTCCCGCGCCCAGCAGTCGGGACGCCTCCTCCAACCGGCGGTCCACGCCCTGCAACGACGCTGCGATGCTGAGCACCATGAACGGCACCAGCACATGCACCAAAGCTGCCACCGCGACCCAGGGGCCGCCGAGGAAATCGATAGGGCGGTCGATGATGCCCAGATTGCGCAGCAGCGCATTCACCAGGCCCAGTCGCGACATCAGCACGCGCCAGCCATAGGTCCGCATGATGATGGAGGTCAGCAGCGGCGCGATCAGCAGAAAGGTCAGCAGCGCCTGAAACCGCCCGGCCTTGCGCACCATGAAGAAGGCGACCGGATAGCCGATGAGGGCCGAGATCGCCGCGGCCACGAAGCTGAGCCCCAGGGTCTGGCCGAGTACTCCGAGATAGAACGGGTCGGCGAACAGCCGTTGATAAGGCTGGACGTCAATGCCGCCCGCAACGCCGTTCGGCCAGATGCTGACCCCTGCGTTGCGTGCCAGCGGTGCGAGGAAGAACGCCAGCAGGAACAGACCGGCGGGCGCCGTCCAGCCGGCAGGCACGCCGATCCGTGTCCGACTGGTGCCAGGTGCTGCCACTCAGGCGTTGATTTCTTTGTTCCATCGTTCGATCCAGCCCGCCTTGGCCGCCGCCACTGCCTCGGCCGGCGCGAAGCGGCATTGCTGCCAAGGCGTGATGCGCGCCCGCAGCTCCGGCGGCAGCACGGCCTTGGGGTTGCTGGTCTCGTAGTTGAGCCGCTTCACCACCTCTGATTGCGGCCCGGGCGCCAGCATCGTGTTGATGTAGTCCCAAGCCAGATCGGACCCGTTTTTCACCTTCTGCACGATCGCCGGCAGGTTCACGCCGCCTTCCTTGGGATTGATATAGCGCAGCCACTTGGCCCCGCCATCGAACGCCGCCCACGTGCGGCCGTCGGGATACAGGCTGATATCGGCCTCGCCGCTTTCCAGCAGGGTGAGCGGATCGGTGATGCTGGCGAAGAACGCCACGTTCGGCTTCATCTTCTTGATCGCGTCAAATGCAGGATCGACATTGGTGACCGAGCCGCCGAGCGCCTCCGCCAGCGACCAGATCAGCACCTGTGGTGTGCCGGTATAACCTGCATTGGGCAGGGCCACGCGCCATTTGCCCTTGATCGTGCCATCCACCAACTCCACGAAGCTGCGCGGCGGCTCCTTCAGGCGCTCGTGATAGGCAAAGCCCCATGAGCCGAACGTGAACACCATGCCCCAGCCCTGCAACATGTCCGACAGCTGTTGCGGAATGTCCGCAAGGTTGGGCAGCTTCTCGACCGTGAACTTTTCCACCAGCCCCATGCGCCCGGCCACCAGGCAGGTGTCGACCTGGTTGAGGATGACGTCGATCGGCGGATGGGCGCGATTGGCCTCGATCTGCGCCATCCACTGCTCAGGCGAGCCGGTCAGCACGCGGGCCTTGTTGCCGGAGTGCTTTTCATAATCGGCGACGATCACCTCGCGGATCGTGGTCTCGAAGATGCCGCCGAACGAGGTGACGGTGATCGGCTCAGCTGCCCGGGCTATACGACCAGCGCCCAGCATCGGCAGAAGTGAAGCCGCACCCGCGAGGGCACCGAGATTCCGCCGACCGACATGAAGCTGTGCCATGATCCCCCCAGGGTGTGCGTTTCCAAGTCCATGCAATCGCCGAACCACATCGAAATCAAGTCAGATCTTGGCGCCGGAGGCCAGCCGCGCAGATCGTCCTCTCACCGGGCGTGCGATCGTGCGGCAGCAGCGAGCGGCATGCCCGCCCCATATGGTCCTCACCCCCGTGACAGCCTGATTGCTTTGGGTTCAATTGCCCGGCAGCAGGTCGAACAATCGCCCCCAGCCGCGCACGCGGCGCACATCCTCGCCCGCAAGATGCAGTGACTTCCACACGGCGGTGGCGACCGTGTCGTAAACCGGCACAGCGCATTCGCGCTCGAGCATCCCCGCCAGCGGCGCGCCGCGCAGATTGGTGCAGTAGACCGCAACCGCCTCGGCCCCTTGGGCCGCGACCTCACGGATGCCGGACGCGATGGTGGCTTCGTCGACCTCGGAGAAGCTGAAATTGTCGGCGAGGTTCCAATGCCGTTCGGCCACCACGTCGATGCCGAGGGCCGCGTAGTTCGCACCGATCCGGGCCTGAACGTCTGGTGTGTAGGGGCTTACGATGCCGAGTCGGCGCACGCCGGTCAGCGCCAGCGCCTCGTTCAGCGCGAGCACCGAAGTGGCCGCCCGTGCCCCGGTGGCGGCTTCGATCTCGCGACAGAGAATCGTGTCCGCCTCAAAGCCGAGCCAGCCGGACGCGGTGCCGTTCCAGGCGATGACGCGGCATCTGGCGTCGGCCAGCAGGCTCGCTGCCCGCAGAATATCGGTCTGCGCGAACTGCGCCAGCGCGTGATCGCTGAGCGCGATCTGGGTGACACGAAAACGGGCGAAATGGGCACTGACATGTGGCAGCCCATTCAGGATCTGCGCCGTCACTGGTTCCAGCACCGTGTTGGAGGATGGGGTCAGCATGCCGAGCAGGGTGCGCGCCGGAGCAGTCATCTGCGTGTTTCTCTCATGAGGTCAGAGACCCGTGGTCATATATCGCAAGGGCCGTCCGGCACGTGGCAGGCGGATTGCATCTCTCCGAGCACATCATGGGCCAGGAATACCGAGAGATGTTCACGCGTCGCATTGTTCTTGCAACTGCTGCCCTGGCAGCACCCGCCATCGTCGGCAATCGGTCCCTTGGCCAGAGCCTGCGCAAGGTCAAGTTGGGCACAGCCTTCACCACCACGACCAATGCGATGTTCCTGATGCCGGATATGCTGAAGGCGGACGGCATCGATGCTGAGATCATCAGCTTCCCCAGACTCGTCCAGCGCATGCAGGCGGTGGCAACGGGTGCCGTCGATGTCGGCAATGGCGGTCTTTCGGCCACGATGCAGCTCGCCACCAAGGGCTTTCCGATGGCCGTGCTGGCCGATGGCTGCGATGGCGGCTGGATGATGCTGGCGCGCAAGGGCATCGACAGCT
>CAIQQQ010000013.1 GCA_903873995.1 uncultured Rhodospirillales bacterium | reverse complement strand
GCGTGCCGGTGCCGCTGAACGAGCTTGCGACATTGACGCCCTGCAGATTTGCGACACCCGAATTGCTGATCGCAATGATGCCCTGGCCGTTCTGCCCGTCCGCCGTGAAGCCGAACACGGTCAACACCGACCCGGCGCCATCCACCGTTACCAGCCCGGTGCCGCCGGTGTTGTTGCCGATGGTGAGGCCGCCCTGATCGGTCACGGTGCCGGCGGATGCCACGCTGATCGTGCCGCTCGCACCGTTGCCGCTGCCAAGATTGGCGCCGCCGAGCGTCGCGGTGCCGTTCTGGGACACGGCGAGCAGCCCGCTGCCATTTAAGCCGACCTGAAAATTGTTGGTCGTCATTGAGAAGAGCGAGTTCACACCGCTGACCATCACGGTGCCCGAGGCGCCCGTGTTGTTGCCCAGCGTCACACCGTTGTTGGTGGACGTCGTCGCAAGCGTGCCAGCCTGCACGATGTTGACCGTCGTGGCGCCGTTGAGACCGACCCCCAGAAAGCCGAGATCGGTCAGGTTGGCGCCGTTCAGCGTCCAAATACTGCCGTCGCTGAAACTGATGGTGGCCGTGCCGGTGCCGGTGATGGTGCCGCCGGTGCCGACGAACGCCGCGTTGTCGCTGCTGGTTGGCGCCGAGGTTGCCGGGTTAATGTTGTTGGTGCTGTCGCCCCAGTTGCCGGCCGTTGCGAAATCGGTGCCGACATTGCCGGTCCAGTAGAGGTTGCGGGTCGTCACGGTTATTCTCCACTCACAATATTATCAACAAAACATAACCACTGCTGGACAGTGGCCTGTTTCGTTGCAGATCGCCAGACCAATTCACCGCTCCTCCGGCCCCAGCGACCGCAAAAGTGCCGTTAACCGATCGATCCCGTTCGAAATGCGATCACTTTTTTGTGCACGCGCCAGATCCGTTGTTGCGCAACCGCAGCACCGCTCCCTTTGCAGAAGGCAGCCGTGAGAGGCTAGGCTGCCGACCAGGCGGGGATGCAACGCAGCCCAACCGGCGCAAGCCGGGCAAAGCCGGAACGACAGGGAGAAACGCATGACAAGGTTCATCACCGCGGCCGTACTGGCACTCGGCATCACGGCCCTCGGCGCCACCGCGCAGGCGCAAGACAAGGGCACCATCGGCATCGCCATGCCCACCAAGTCCTCCGCCCGCTGGATCGCGGACGGCGACAACATGGTGAAGGTGCTGCAGGCCAAGGGCTACAAGACCGACCTGCAATATGCCGACAACGACATTCCGAACCAGCTCGCCCAGGTCGAGAACATGGTCACCAAGAAGGAAAAGGTGTTGGTGATCGCGGCGATCGACGGCACCACGCTGTCGGACGTGCTGGCGCAGGCCGCCAAGGCCGGCATCAAGGTGATCTCGTATGACCGCCTGATCGTGGGTTCGCCCAATGTCGATTACTACGCGACGTTCGACAACTTCCAGGTGGGCGTGCTGCAGGCGCAGACCCTGGTGCACGGCCTGGGCCTCGATGCCGGCAAGACCGGTCCGTTCAACATCGAGCTGTTCGGCGGCTCGGCGGACGACAACAACGCGTTCTTTTTCTATGACGGCGCGATGTCCGTGCTGAAGCCGCTGATCGATGCGGGCAAGCTTGTGGTGCAATCGAAGCAGATGGGCATGGACAAGGTGGCGACCCTGCGGTGGGACGCGGCGACGGCGCAGGCGCGCATGGACAACATCCTCAGCGCTTTTTACACGCGCCGCCATGTCGATGCCGTGCTGTCGCCATATGACGGCATCAGCATCGGTGTCATCTCGGCGCTGAAGGGCGTGGGTTATGGCAGCGCGAGCCAGCCGATGCCGTATATCTCGGGCCAGGATGCCGAGATCCCGTCCGTGAAGTCCATCATCGCGCATGAGCAGTATTCGACGATCTTCAAGGACACGCGCGAGCTCGCGAAGGTCGCGGCCAACATGGTCGATGCCGTTGTTTCCGGTGGCAAGCCCGAGATCAACGACACCAAGACCTACAACAACAAGGTGAAGATCGTGCCGTCCTACCTGCTCAAGCCGGTGGCGGTCGATCTGTCCAACTGGAAGGCGACGCTGATCGACAGCGGCTACTACACCGCAGCCCAGGTTCAGTAACACGCGATGGGGCGAGGCCCGGCGGCGCTGCCGGGCCTCGTTTTTCTGGGAAAGGAACGGGCGTGACCGCAATTCTGGAGATGCGCGGCATCAGCAAGAACTTCTCGGGCGTTCGCGCGCTGCGCGATGTCAGTCTCAGCATCCGCGAGGGCGAGATCCACGCCATCTGCGGCGAGAACGGTGCGGGCAAATCCACGCTGATGAAGGTGCTGAGCGGCGTCTATCCCCATGGCAGCTATGACGGCGCGATCGTCTATGGGGGGGAGGAGCGGCGCTTCGCCCGGATTTCGGACAGCGAGCATCTCGGCATCATCATCATCCACCAGGAACTTGCGCTGGTGCCGCTGTTGTCGATTGCCGAGAACATCTTCCTGGGCAACGAGCCTGGCCGCTTCGGCATCATCGACTGGCGCGAGGCGCATGCCCGCACCCGCACTTTGCTGGCAACCGTGGGGCTGCGCGAGCCGCCGACGGCGCTGATCACCAATCTCGGCATCGGCAAGCAACAGCTGGTGGAGATCGCCAAGGCGCTGGCGAAAAAGGTGCGGCTGCTGATCCTGGACGAGCCGACCGCGAGCCTGAACGAGACTGACAGCGACGCGCTTTTGCGCCTTTTGGTGGCGTTTCGGGGGCAGGGCATCACCTGCATCATCATCTCGCACAAGCTCAACGAGATCACCAAGGTGGCCGACCAGATCACCGTGCTGCGCGACGGCGCCACGGTGGAGACGATCGACTGCCACAAGGAGGCGATCAGCGAGGATCGCATCATCCGCGCGATGGTCGGCCGGGACATGACCGATCGCTATCCCACGCGCAGCGTTGCGATCGGCGAGGAGATGTTCTCCATCCGCAACTGGCGGGTGGAGCATCCGCTGCATGCCGGGCGGGAGGTGATCAAGGGCGTCGATCTCCACGTCCGGAAGGGGGAGGTGGTGGGCATCGCGGGGCTGATGGGGGCGGGGCGGACCGAGCTTGCGATGAGCGTGTTCGGCCGGGCCTATGGCCGCAACATCACCGGCGAGGCGCAGCTGGCCGGCAAGCCGGTGGATCTCTCGACGATTCAGAGGGCCATTTCGGCCGGGCTCGCCTATGTCACCGAGGATCGCAAAAGCCTTGGCCTGGTGCTGAGCGAGGACGTGCAGAACAATGTGAGCCTTGCGAACCTGCCCGGCGTGTCCACGCGCGGCGTGATCGACGCGCATCGCGAGAGCAAGGTGGCGCGGCATTACGTGGACAGTTTGCGTATCCGCACGCCGGGCATCCATCAGAAGACGTTGAACCTCTCTGGTGGCAACCAGCAGAAGGTGGTGATCAGCAAATGGCTGTTCGCCGGGCCCGAGGTGCTGATCCTGGACGAGCCGACGCGCGGCATCGATGTGGGCGCCAAATACGAGATCTACGCGATCGTGAACGAGCTGGCAGCGCAAGGGCGCGCGATCATCGTGATCTCGTCCGAGATGCCGGAGCTGCTGGGCATCTGTGACCGCATCTATGTGATGAACGAGGGCCGCTTCGTGGCCGAGATGCCGGCAGCGGAGGCCAGCCAGGAGAAGATCATGGCCGCTATCATGAAGCAGTACGGGGTGGCGGCATGAGCAATCGCAAGGTGGCAGCGCCTGGCGCGCATGCTGGTTTCTGGCAAAACAATCTGCGCGATTACGGCTTGCTGGTCTCGCTGCTGCTGATCATGGGGTTCTTTGAGGTGATGACGGGGGGCGTGCTGCTCGATCCCGCCAATGTCACCAACCTGATCCTGCAGAACAGCTACGTCGTCGTCATGGCGCTCGGCATGCTGCTGGTCATCGTGGGCGGCAACATCGATCTCAGCGTGGGCTCGATCGTGGGGTTCACCGGGGCCGTTGCGGCCTCGCTGATGGTGTATCAGAAGATGCCTTATCCGATCGTGATCGGGCTGTCTCTGATCCTGGGCGGGCTCATCGGCGCCGCGCAGGGTTTCTTTGTTGCGTATGGCAAGATCCCGTCCTTCATCGTGACCTTGGCGGGCATGCTGATCTTTCGCGGGCTGACCGGGAACATGCTGCTGGGGCAGTTCGTGGGGCCGTTCGCATCTGGCTTCCGGGCGATCAGCTCCGGCTTCATCCTCGATCCCAGCGATTTCGGCATCCTGCAGGCAGAGGAGGGCGCGGATCAGTTTTACTGGGCGTCCATGTTGATCGGTGTGATCTGTGCGGCGACGCTGGTGTTCACCAGCACGCAACGCTGGCGGCGGGACCGGGCGGGAGCGATGGAGACCGAGCCGCTTGTACTGTTCATGGGCAAGAACGCGGTCTTCGCAGCACTCATTCTGGGTTTCAGCTTCCTGCTCGCGTCCAACAAGGGCCTGCCCAATGTGCTGATCACGATGGGCGTGCTGGTGCTGATCTACACCTTCGTGACCACCCGTACCACGATCGGGCGCAGGGTCTATGCGATGGGCGGCAACCGGCTGGCAGCACAGCTCTCGGGCGTGCGCATCGAGCGGCTGACCTTTCTGACCTTCGTCAACATGGGAGTGCTGGCGGGCCTTGCTGGCCTGATCGTGGCAGCGCGGCTTAACTCGGCGACGCCGTCGGCCGGCAATTCGTTCGAGCTCGACGTGATCGCGGCCTGCTTCATCGGCGGCGTGTCGGCCTCCGGCGGCGTCGGCAAGGTGATCGGCGTGGTGATCGGCGCGTTCTTCATCGGGGTCATGAACAACGGCATGTCCATCCTCGGCATCGGCATCTTCTGGCAGCAGGTGGTCAAGGGCGTGGTGCTGCTCGCCGCTGTGTCGGTGGATGTCTATCAGCGCAACAAGGGGTGAGAGCCTGCCTCAGAAGGCGCCAGGTGTGGCCCTCTGACGCGCGTTCTCTGCGCTCCGGTGCTCACGGCCACCAGGCCGCTCCGCTCCGGCGCTCGCGAACACACGCCAGCTGACCATTCCGGACGCCTTCTGAAACAGGCTGTAGGCCTCGCCCATCCTAAGGATGGACCGTCATTTCCGCGTTGTAAGACTGGTAGATCTCGTCGAGGTGTTTGATCGGGAACGGCTGGCCGGAGATGTAGGGATGGATCGCGATCGCCATGATCCGCAGACGATAGGCGCCCTCCTGTCGAAGAACTGCGCGCCGCCCGGCGGCCGCAGCACCGGGCGGTCAACGATCGCGGAATCGGTGCTGCGCTCGGTTAGGATCATCAGGGCTTCCGGGGTGCGGCGGCGACGTCTTGCATGAAGGCGCGGACGGTCTGGTTGATGAACTCGATATCGGCGGGGCGGAAGCCTGCGGCCGCGGCGACATGGCCTTGCACGGAGGGGATGGCGACGTAGCGGCCATCCGGAATGGCGCGCGCGGCCTCCTGGGCCTCTTCCACGGGGTTGTAGAGATCGAGCAGCCCGGTCATCAGCAGTGCCTTGGCCTTCACGCTGTGCAGCGCGCGAACCGGATCGCCGGCGAAAGGCTGCGCACCGCCGATCTTTGTGTCGCCGACGTTGTGGCGGTCATAGGCCCAGGTCTGGGCGATCCAGTCATTGGCATCAAAGCCCGATTTCGCCACAGCATCCTCCTGGCCGGCGATCCAGGCCAGCACGTCCATCGGGTTGGGGAACTGTGCGCGCATCGCCTCAGGTGTGCGGGTTGCGATCACCTGCAGCACGTCCGCGCGCATGCGCCAGCCGGCCAGCGGCTGACTCGTGTAGTTGCCGCCGTTGAACGCGGGATCGAGCATTAGCGCGTGGCGCGTGCTTTCATTGATGGCGATCGACCAGGGCGAGGTGCGGGCCATCGGCGTCAGCGCGACCAGGCTGTCCATCATGTCCGGGTGGCTCACGCCCCATTGCAGGGTCTGCATGCCGCCCATCGATGCGCCGGCGACGGTGACCAGATGGCTGATGCCGAGATGCTGCAGCAGCAGATACTGGCTCTCGACCATGTCACGGATGGAGAAATGCGGAAACGCCATGCCGTGCTGCGCCGTGCTGGTGCTGGGCGAGGTGGTGAGGCCGTTGCCGATGGCGTTCGTCTTGATGACAAACAGCTTGCTGGTGTCGAGCCCCTTGCCCGGGCCGATCAAGAAGTCGATGCGGTGATGGTTGCCGCTGATCGCGGTGACCATCAGGGCTGCGTTCGATTTGGCCGGGTTCAGCGTGCCCTGCGTCATGTAGGCGATCTTGAAGTCGTGGATCACCTCGCCGCTTTCCAGCGTGAAGTCGCCGATCTGGTAGAATTCCAGGCCGGGCTCGGTTTGCGCCTGAGCTCCGTATCCGAGACCCATCGTCAGCAGCAGGACCGCGATCAGCTTCTTCATGTCTGTTCTCCCGATTGGCGAGACCTTCTCGCGTGCGAGCGAGGTTCGCAAGATGGCCAAGACGGGAACACGCTGATCAGACGATGCGCGGGCGGCCTGAGTTGCTAGAGCAGGGTGATGTCTGATAGCCGATATCACCCTGCTCTAGCCCTTTGTTTTCCCGTGTGATTCAGACCTCTTGGTGATTTCACCTTCGTTCATCACGCTCTATAAGCGCCGCGCAACCGCACCGAGACCCACGCCCCATGATCCGCCTTGACAGCATCACCAAGCAGAACGGGACGCGCCTCGTGTTCATCGAGGCTACCGCCGCCCTGCAGCGGGGCGAGAAAGTCGGCCTCGTCGGGCCCAACGGCGCCGGCAAGACCACCCTGTTCCGCCTGATCACCGGGCAGGAGGAGCCCGATATGGGCCAGGTTCTGGTCGATCGCGGTGTGACGATTGGATTCTTCAGCCAGGATGTCGGCGAGATGGCAGGCCACAGTGCTGCGGCCGAGGTCATGGAAGGCGCCGGCGCCGTCAGCGAGGTGGCCAGCGAGCTCGCGCAGCTCGAGGCCGCAATGGCCGATCCTGACCAGGCGGACAATCTCGACGCGATCATCGAGCGCTTCGGCGAGGTGCAGGCGCGCTTTGAGGAGCTGGACGGCTATGCGCTCGACGGCCGCGCCCGCGAGGTGCTGGACGGGCTCGGCTTCAGCCAGGAGATGATGGACGGGGATGTCGGCAAGCTTTCCGGCGGGTGGAAGATGCGCGTGGCGCTGGGCCGCATCCTGCTGATGCGGCCGGACGTCATGCTGCTCGACGAGCCGAGCAACCATCTCGATCTGGAAAGCCTGATCTGGCTGGAGCAGTTCCTCGCCAACTATGACGGTGCGTTGCTGATGACCTCGCATGATCGCGAGTTCATGAACCGTGTGGTGGGCAAGGTGATCGAGATCGACGGCGGCACGCTCACCGCGTTCACCGGCAATTACGAGTTCTACGAGAAGCAGCGCGCGCTGAACGAGAAGCACCAGCAGGCGCAGTTCGAGCGGCAGCAGGCGATGCTGGCCAAGGAGATCAACTTCATCGAGCGTTTCAAGGCCCGCGCGTCGCACGCCGCCCAGGTGCAGAGCCGGGTCAAGAAGCTTGAAAAGATCGACCGCGTCGAACCGCCCAAGCGCCGCCAATCGGTCGCCTTCGAGTTCGGCACCGCACCGCGCTCCGGCGAGGACGTCGCCAATCTGCGCGGCGTGCACAAGCGTTACGGCAGCAGGATCATCTACAATGGCCTCGATCTGCTGGTGCGCAGGCGGGAGCGCTGCTGCGTGCTCGGCGTCAACGGCGCGGGCAAATCCACGCTCCTGAAGCTCGTCACGGGCTCCACCGAGCCCGATTCCGGCTCTGTTGCGCTCGGCGGCAGCGTCAAGCTCGGCTATTTCGCGCAGCACGCCATGGACCTGCTCGAAGGCGAGCGCACCGTGCTGGAGACGCTCGAAGACAACTTCCCGCGTGACGGCCAGGGCGCGCTGCGCACTCTCGCCGGCGCCTTCGGCTTCTCAGGCGACGAGGTCGATAAAGGCTGCCGCGTGCTCTCCGGCGGCGAGAAGGCCCGCCTCGTCATGGCCCTGATGCTCTACGATCCGCCGAACTTCCTGGTGCTCGACGAGCCGACGAACCATCTCGACATCGCCACCAAGGAGATGCTGATCACCGCCCTCTCTCAGTTCGAGGGCACCATGCTGTTCGTGTCGCATGACCGGCATTTTCTGGCCGCGCTGTCGAACAGGGTTTTGGAGCTCACCCCGGACGGCATTCATCAATATGGCGGCGGCTACACGGAATATGTGGCGCGCACTGGACAGGAGGCTCCCGGCCTGCACGCCTGACTTCTGGCGCGGGCGGCTTACCCTTGCGCGCGATTCTCTCCGATCAGCCGCTTCAGCCGAAGATTCTCCTGCTCCAGGCCTTCGATACGCGCCTCGAGCCGGGCCATCGCGGCGCCCACTTCATCTGCGTCGAATTTCTGGGGGATGTACATCGGGCAGTTGGTGTCCCAGGCCTCGACGGTGAACAGGATCACCTGTTCTGGCCGTGCATCGGTGCCTTCGGGCATCAGCTTCGCCTGCAGCTCGGCATCGCCGGTGACGATCCGGGCGCGGCACCAGAGCTTGAAGCGGCGGCGATGGGCGTAGTCCATCAGGAACAGGAAAGCGCGGTCGTTCTCGTTGAGGTTGCCGGTGGAGATGTATTGCCGGTTGCCCGCGTAGTCCACGAAACCGATCGTGTGGTCGTCGATCACCCGGATGAAGCCTTTGGGGCCGCCGCGGTGCTGGGCGTAGGGCTGGCCTTCGGCGCTGGCGGTGGCGAGATAAGCGGTGTCCACACCGGCGAGGAACGCCGAGAGATCCTCGGTGATGGTGGTGCGGAAGCCGCCGCGGGCTTCTAAGCGGGCATAGCCGTCGCGCGAGCGGCGGGCTGTCTGGATCGCCTTGACCGCCGGGGTGAAGGCGATGTCGCTGGAGGGGTTGGTCATCGCGGTCTCCTGTCTGTGTGGTGTTGCGGATGATGTAGGCCGTTTCGGCGCCATCGGGC
Source organism: uncultured Rhodospirillales bacterium (assembly GCA_903873995.1). Lineage (GTDB taxonomy): Bacteria > Pseudomonadota > Alphaproteobacteria > Acetobacterales > Acetobacteraceae > CAIQQQ01. The sequence goes on along the minus strand of CAIQQQ010000013.1, from coordinate 1,890 downwards.
ATTCGGTATGACTTGGAACCTTCCTTCCATTTTATGGGAGCCTTGATGGATCGCGTGGATGCCAAAACGACTCCGCTCTCCGGAACGACCCTGCGCGTCGTATGTTCCGGCGCCTTCGCTCCCGCCTGGCGCAGCCTTGCCGCGATGTTCGAACAGGCCACCGGTGCCAGGATCGACAGCCAGGCCGGCGCCTCGGTGGGTGACGCGTCGACCGCCGTGCCGCAGCGCCTGGCACGCGGCGAGACCCTCGATGTCGTGATCATGTCCGGCCCCGCTTTGTCCGACATGATGGCGGCGGGATACGTGACCGAGCGCACCGATCTCGCGCGCTCGCTGATCGGCGCCGCGATCCGTGCGGGCGGGCCGGCGCCGGACATTTCGACGCCGGACGCCTTGCGCGCGACGCTGCTCGCAGCACGGTCCGTTGCCCTGTCGCGCAGCGTCAGCGGCGTGCATGTGCACACAACGATGCTGCCGGCTCTCGGCATCGCGGACACGGTGGCCGACCGCATACGGTTCGCCACCGGCGAGCCGGCCGGGGCGCTCGTGGTGCGCGGCGAGGCGGAGATCGCGTTTCAGCAGATCAGCGAACTCCGGCCCGTTGCTGGTCTGACCCTGCTGGGGACGCTGCCGGACGAGCTACAGCTGGCGACGATCTTCGCGGCCGGGCTCGTTGCCACCAGCAGCAATGCGGAGGCCGCGCGGAGACTGATGGCTTATTTGGTCTCGCCCGCGGCCGGGTCCGTCATCACCGAAAGCGGCATGGACCCGATCACAGGCCCCGTTCGCGCTTGATGCGGTCCCAGGCGGCGTTGATCTTGGCAACCTTGTCCGTCGCCTTTGCCACCGCGTCTGCCGTGGCCCCGCGGCTCGCCACGCTGTCTGGATGGTGCTCGACCACCAGGCGCCGCCACGTCGCCCGAATCTCCTCCGGCGAGGCCGACGCGCTGAGCCCGAGGGTCGCATAAGGATCGTCTGACGAGCTGCCGCCAGTGCTGCTCCAGGAATCCTGCCGCAGTCCCAAGCCCAGGGCGATCTGGCCAAGCAGCCCGCGTTCCGCCGCGTTCACCGGCCCGTCCGCCTGGGCGATCGTGAACAACGCCCCCAACACGTCCTGCAGCTTGCCCGGCTGGTCATGGAACGCCGCGCCCAACTGACGCGCGAAGGCCACCGGATCCTCTGGCGAATCCCGCGCCTCATCGAACAACAAACCGATCTCGCGCACCGCCTCGGGTGGAATGCGGAATGCGCGCTTGAACGCGTCGATCTCGGCCCGGTTCACCGCACCATCCACCTTCGCAACCTTTGCCGACATGATCACCACGCCCAGCGCAAACAACTGCTCGCGCTGCGGCGGCAAATACGACGGCATCGGACCCGCAGCGAAGTTGAACGCAAACCGGCCGGCATTCGTGTTCATGCCCGTCTCAGCCGCATGGCCGAACGCAGCCCCCATCACAGCCCCAAACGGACCGCCAAAGGCAAACCCAGCCATGCCACCAATGATCTTGCCCCACACGGCTCCACAACCCCGCGCCTGTTGGTGTCACCATACCACGGCACAGCCTCCGCGCCCAAGTGATCGGGAGGTAGGATGGCCAAGGCTCTGCCATGGACCCGCAAAGGGCAGAGCCCTTTGAACCCATTTCATTTAAAGTCCAAAGGAGAGGGGCCGACCCGTCGGTTCTAAGGCCCGTCGGGTATGCCCCTCACCTTTGGACTTTCTACATAGATTGAGGGTCCAGGGATTTGTTTCAGATATTCCGGGAAAGTGTGAAGGTTAAACCAAAAAGTTTCGTTTTTTCGCGAAAATGCCGAAAAATTCTGCTTCATCATCTACCTCGTCAGGTGGTGGTGGGTGTGAGTCAGTGCCAATGATTTGTGATCCAG
>CAIQQQ010000012.1 GCA_903873995.1 uncultured Rhodospirillales bacterium | reverse complement strand
GTCGCCATAGGGGGCAATGCCGCTCGCCATTGCCCCCAACCGGAACGCGCATCACCCCAGGCCGTTCTCATTAAACACCCGGAACGAAACCCCCGCATCTGCGCACAATCCCCGATTACCGCTTGGCAAATCCCTGCCGCCGCGCCGCTGACAGCACCCCCCGCGGCAACGGGATACGTTCGGGTTGCACCGGAACGCGCGCCCTGGGCACACGCTTCCCCCGATCCCGTTTGAGGCCATCCGCCGCCTCGCCCGCAACCCGAGGCCGCAGCAGCGCCCGTTCGATCCCCAGCATCCGGCACAGCGGCCCCAGCACCCGCCGCGCCTGTGGGGCTGCGTCCAACAGCGCCACCATCTCCGGCTCCACCAGCTGTGCCCGCAACTGAGACGCAAACCCCGCCGCCTCATAAGGCACCAGCGGCAGCAACCAGCCGAACCGTTGCGGCAACCGATCCGAAACCGCCCGCGCCCGCCCAACCCCCACCCGTGATCTTGCTTCGCTCTGGACCAAAACCCGCAGCGTCCCAGCCCGATACCGCTCCATCAGCCCCCTGATCTGCCCATCCACCCGCCGAATCCGGCGCCAAACCAACAGGATCATCGCAGCCGCCATCGCCCCACCGGCGATCCGCGCCGCGACAGCCCGGCCCAACCCAGCAAGGGTCAGCGCGATGCGGTCCGCAATTGTGAGGGAGGCCAAAATCTCCATGAACAAAACTAGAACATAAAAAAGGTGAAATATGAATTAAGGGGTTTCCCGTATCGCGCCGCTCGGCGCGCCTCAGATCGGGGCGAAGGGACCGGCCCTTGCGATCGAGCCAAGCGATGAGCCTGATCGCCACACCCCCCGCCTAGCACAGCCCCCGCCTAGCACAGCCCTTGCATCGCCCGCCCCCAAACCCGGGAGCCTCTGATGCCACGCCATCGCCACCTCACCGCCGCCATCGCCCTCACCGCAGCCCTCACCGCAGCCCTCACCGCCAGCCATCCCGCCACCGCCCAAACCCTCCGCTTCGGCCTCAACAACGACCCGGACCTGCTGGACCCCACCACCAGCCGAACCTTCGTCGGCACCGCCGTCATGACCGCGATCTGCGACAAGCTCTTCGATTTCGACGAGAACCTGAACCTCGTCCCCAAGCTCGCCACCGGTTACACCTGGATCAACCCAACCACCGTGGACCTGAAAATCCGCCAGGGCGTCACCTTCCAGGACGGCGAGAAGCTCGACGCCGCGGCCGTCAAATACACGCTGGACCGCCACATCAACACGCCCACCAGCTTCCGCAAAGCCGAACTCGGCGCCATGGACAAGGCCGAGGTGATCAACCCGGAAACCCTCCGCATCACCCTCAAACAGCCCAGCCAGCCCTTCCTCGCCGCCTTCACCGATCGCGCCGGCATGATCGTCTCCCCCAAGGCCGCCGAAGCCACAGGCAAGGATTTCGGCCTCCACCCCGTCTGCGCCGGCCCCTTCGCCTTCACCGAGCGCGTCGCCCAAGACCACATCACGCTCGATCGCTACCCAGGCTACTGGGACGCCAAATCCATCCATTTCGACCGCGTCATCTACCGCCCCATGACAGACAGCGCGATCCGCCTCGCCAACCTCAAGGCCGCAAGCCTGGACATGGCCGACATCGTGCCCTCCGACGCGGAAGCCGTGAAATCGGACCCGAAGCTCCAGCTGCTGTCCTCCCCCGGCCTCGGCTATCTCGGCATCAGCATCAACATCGGCCCCAACCCCCAGGCCAACACGCCCATCGGCCGAGACGCCCGCATCCGCCGCGCCTTCGAACTCACGATCGACCGCACCGCGCTCGTCAACGTCGTCTTCAACGGCTTCTACACGCCCACCGCACAGGCAATCTCCGCCGGCAGCCCGATGCATGTGCCCGAAATCACGCCACCCGCCCGAGACCTCGTAGCCGCCGCCAAACTCCTCAAGGAGGCCGGCGCAACCCTCCCGGTCGTCGTGAAGCTCACCATCCCCAACAACCCCCAAAGCATCCAGGTGGCCGAGGTGATCCAGTCAATGGCCAGGGAAGGGGGGTTCGATGTCCAACCAACGGTGATGGATTTCGGCACCGCCCTCGCCACCACCCAGCGTGGCGACTACGCCGCCTTCCTCATCGGCTGGTCCGGCCTGCTCGATGCCGACAGCAACATCTACAGCTTCCTGCACACCGGCGGCCCGCTCAACATCACCACCTACAGCAACAAGATCGTCGATGCCGCGCTGGACGCCGCCCGCACCGAGGCCGACCCCGCAAAACGCCGCGCCGAATACGCCAAACTCTGGGTCCAGGAGCGCCAGGATCTGCCGGTGCTCTACCTCTACACCCCCAGCTACCTCGTCGGCGCCACGGCAAAACTCCACGGCTACAAGGTCCTGCCAGACGGCCTGATCCGCCTGCAGGGCGCCAGCCTCGCGCCATAAACGCAAATCACCGATACAACACCCAACAACGAAACCATAACATCCGCCTCTTGCAGAAACCGCCATAAGACCCTCTTATCCGCGGTAACAGAAATGTGTCATCGGAACGGCCTATGCCGCGCCGACCGGCACGGGGGCAAGATGCGCAAGGTCGGGTTGGAGCGGGCGATTGAGACAGCGGGCGGGGTCACAGCCCTCGCCCGGTTGATCGGCGTATCCCAGCCCGCGGTCTCCGGATGGAAGCGCGTCCCCCCTGATCGCGTCCTCGCCATCGAGGCTGCCACCGGCATCCCCCGCACCGAACTGCGCCCCGATCTCTACGCCGAGCAAGACCTCGCAGCCCCCGCCGAGCTTGACGAGATCGACGCTGCCCGGGCCGACACCTATGCGCTGCTCGCCCATCTCCTGTGGCACGCGCCAGACGCAATCATGCTCCGCCGCCTCTCCGAGCCCTGCCCCGGCACCGGCCCGCTCGCCGAAGCCCGTCGCGCCATCGCTGAAGCCGCCCGCGCGACGGATGTCCCAACGGTCGAGCGCGAGCATTTCAACCTCTTCACCGGCGTCGGCGGCAGTGAGTTGCTGCCCTACGCCTCCTACTACCTCACCGGCTTCATCCACGAACGCCCCCTCGCCGAGGTCCGCGGCGATCTCCAGCGCCTTGGTCTCGTCCGCACCGAAGGCCTGTCAGAGCCCGAGGATCACATGGCCTTTCTGTGCGAGGTCATGACCGGCCTGATCCGCGGCGCCTGCGGCACAGAAACCGTCACCGAGGACAGCTTCTTTCGCGCCCATCTCGCCCCCTGGGCCACCCGCTTCTTCGCCGATCTGGAAGCCGCCGAAACCGCGCGCTTCTACCGCCCCGTGGGCTGCCTCGGCCGCCTGCTGATCGACATCGAATCCCAGGCCTTCAGCCTGCAATCCTGAAAAGGACAACCACCATGAGCCCCATGAAACCGGCAACCTCACCCCGTCGCGGCTTTTTCAAGACCGCTGGCCTCACCGCCGCCGCCGCCGTCGCCGCCGCAACGGCCAACACGACCCCGGCCGCCGCCATGACGCCGCCCGGCACCAAGGGCGGCAAGCACTACAGCGAAAGCGACCACGTAAAGAAATTCTACGAAGTGAACCGGTACTGAGAAGGCCAATCCCATGCTGATCAAGCGCCGCGACTCGGCCGTCCAATCGTCCCGTTTGCAATCCACCACCCTGCATTCAGCACTCGGTGAGCTGTCCTCCGGCGTGCTCGATCGCCGCGCCTTCCTGCGCCGCGCCGGCTTCACCGCCGGCGCCGTCGGCCTCGCGGGCCTGCCCTTGGGCTCCGTCAAGCGCGCCGAGGCCGCCGCCATCGACCCCGCGATCCCGGTCAAGCGCGTCAAAAGCGTCTGCACCCATTGCTCCGTCGGCTGCTCGGTCATCGCCGAGGTCCAGAACGGTGTCTGGGTCCGCCAGGAAGCCGCCTTCGAAAGCCCGATCAACCGCGGCAGCCACTGCGCCAAGGGCGCCTCGGTGCGCGAGCTCGTCAAAGGCTCCCGCCGCCTGCGCAGCCCGATGAAGCTGGTCAACGGCGAATGGCAGAAACTCACCTGGGACACGGCGCTGGAGGAGATCTCGGCCAAGCTCCTCAAAATCCGCGAGCAGAGCGGGCCAGAGAGCGTGTTCTGGCTCGGCTCGGCGAAGTTCTCCAACGAGGGCGCCTATCTTTACCGCAAGATGGCCGCCTTCTGGGGCACCAACACCGCCGACCACCAGGCCCGCATCTGCCACTCCACAACCGTCGCCGGTGTCGCCAACACCTGGGGCTACGGGGCCATGACCAACAGCTACAACGATATCCGCAACGCCAAGACCATGGTCATCATGGGCGGCAACCCCGCCGAGGCGCACCCGGTCTCGTTGCAGCACATCCTGTCCGGCAAGGAGCTCAACCGCGCCAACCTCGTGGTGATCGACCCGCGCTTCACCCGCACCGCCGCCCACGCGACCGACTACATCCGCATCCGCCCCGGCAGCGACATCCCCACAATCTACGGCATGCTCTGGCACATCTTCGAGAACAAATGGGAAGACACCCAGTTCATCGCCCAGCGCGTCTATGGCATGGACGACGTCCGCAAGGAGGTCGCGAAATGGACGCCCGAGGAAGTCGAGCGCGTCACCGGCGTCCCCGGCGAGCAACTCAAACGTGTCGCCTACATGATGACGCACGAAAAGCCCGCGACGTTGATCTGGTGCATGGGGGCCACGCAGAAGACCGTCGGCACCGCCAACGTGCGCGCTTACTGCATCCTCCTGCTCGCCACCGGCAACGTGGGCGCCCCCGGCACCGGCGCCAACATCTTCCGCGGCCACTGCAATGTGCAGGGTGCCACGGACGCCGGCCTCGATGTCACCTCGCTGCCATTCTATTATGGCCTCGCCGAGAGCGCCTGGCGCCACTGGGCCCGCGTGTGGGAGGTCGATTATGACTATCTGCTGTCGCGCTTTGACAGCAAGAAGATGATGGAAACCTCCGGCATCCCCACCACCCGTTGGTTTGACGGCGTGCTGGCCGACCAGAAATCCATCGACCAGCGCAACCCGCTGAAGGCCATGATGGTGTTCGGCCACGGCGGCAACACCGTCACCCGCATGCCCGAGATGGTGAAGGGCCTCGAAGCGCTCGACCTCCTCGTCGTCGCCGACCCGCACCCCACCACCTTCGCCGTGGTATCGGAACGCAAGGACAACACCTATCTCCTCCCCATCTGCACCCAGTTCGAAACCAGCGGCAGCCGCACCGCCTCCAACCGCTCGATCCAATGGGCGGACCAGGTGGTCGAGCCGATCTGGGAGAGCAAGAACGACCAAGAGGTGATGTTCCGCCTCGCCGAAAAGCTCGGTTTCGCCGAGAAGATGTTCAAGAACATCAAGATCGAGGGCAAGGTCCCGGTGATCGAGGACATCACCCGCGAGATCAACCGTGGCGCCTGGTCCACCGGCTACCCCGGCCAGTCCCCCGAGCGCCTCAAGGCCCACATGGCCAACCAGGAGCGCTTCGACATCGTCACGCTCAAGGCCCGCGGCGGCGAGGTGGACGGTGAGACATACGGCCTCCCCTGGCCGTGCTGGGGCACGCCGGAGATGAAGCACCCCGGCAGCCACATCCTGTACAACACCAACCTCCACGTGAAGGACGGCGGCGGCACCTTCCGCGCCCGCTTCGGCCTCGAACGCAACGGCCAGACCCTGCTCGCCGAAGGCAGCTACTCGAAGGGCTCCGAAATCCAGGACGGCTACCCCGAGATCACCTACGCCATGCTGAAGAAGCTCGGCTGGGAAGGCGAACTCAGCGAAGCCGAAATGGCGGTCATCACCCGTGTCGGCGGCGGCAAGCCGGATGCGGTGTCCTGGGCGATCGATCTCTCCGGCGGGCTCCAGCGCGTCGCCATGGATCACGGCCTGGTCCCCTACGGCAACGCCAAGGCCCGCGCCAACGCCTTCAACCTGCCCGACCCGGTCCCCGTCCACCGCGAGCCGATCTACACCGCCCGCCCCGAGCTGGTCGCCAAATACCCGACCCGCCCGGACGAGCGGCAGTTCCGCCAGGCCAATATCGGCTTCACCGTGCAAAAGCGCGCGGTCGATCTCAACATCGCCCAGAAATTCCCGATCGTGCTGACCTCCGGCCGCCTCGTCGAATACGAGGGCGGCGGCGAGGAAACCCGCTCCAACCCCTGGCTCGCCGAGCTCCAGCAGGACATGTTCGTCGAGATCAACCCCAACGACGCAAAGGCGCGCGGCATCCAGAACGGCCAGATGGTCTGGGTCACCGGGGCCGAGAGCAACTCCAAGGCCCGCGTGAAGGCCTACGTCACCGAGCGCGTGGGCCCGGGCGTCGCCTTCATGCCGTTCCACTTCGCCGGCTGGTTCCAAGGCGAGGACCAGCGCAGCCGCTACCCCAAGGGCGCCGACCCCTACGTGCTCGGCGAGTCGGTCAACGTTCTGACCACCTATGGCTACGACCCCGTGACCCAGATGCAGGAAACCAAATGCACCCTGTGTCAGATTGCCACCGTTCTGGCTTGAGAGGAACAAGACCATGGCCCGCGTAAAATTCCTCTGCGACGCCGATCGCTGCATCGACTGCAACGCCTGCGTCACCGCCTGCAAGAACGCCAACGAGGTGCCCTGGGGCATCAACCGCAGGCGCGTCGTCACCATCAATGACGGCAAACCCGGCGAGCGCTCCGTCTCAATGGCCTGCATGCACTGCACGGACGCACCCTGCGCCGCCGTCTGCCCGGTCGATTGCTTCTTCACCACCGCCGACGCGGTGGTGCTCCACAGCAAGGACCTCTGCATCGGCTGCGGCTACTGCTTCTACGCCTGCCCCTTCGGCGCGCCCCAATATCCCAAGCTCGGCAATTTCGGCTCGCGCGGCAAAATGGACAAATGCACCTACTGCTCCGGCGGCCCAGAGGGTGCGGACGGTTCAGCCGCCGAATTCGCCAAATACGGTGCCAACCGCATGGCCGAAGGCAAGCTCCCCCTCTGCGCCGAGATGTGCTCCACCAAGGCGCTGCTCGCGGGTGACGGCGAGATCATCGCCCAGATCTACCGCGAGCGCGTCTTGAAGCGCGGCTACGGCTCCGGCGCCTGGGGATGGCAGACCGCCTACAAGGAGACGGTCAATGTTTAAGGCCGCCCTCATCGCCCTGCTGCTAGCGGCCGCCATCCCGACCGCCCACGCCCAGGCTCCGTCCCGCCAGGAGGCGCCCGCCAGCGGCTTCAACCCCACCGCCACCGAAGTGAAGGAGCAGGACCTGCTCAACGCGCTGAGCAAGGTTGAGGGCCGCATCTCCATCCCCGACACCCGTGCCGCAACCCTGATCCAGCCCGCCGGCCAGACGTGGCGCGACTACCGCCGCGGTCCGCTGCTGTGGATCACCGCCGCCATCGTCCTCGGCATGATGGCGCTGCTCACCCTGTTCTACCTGATCCGTGGCCGCATTCGCATCGAGGGCGGGCGCGGCACCCGCACCGTGCTGCGCTTCGGCGCCTTCGAACGCTTCATGCACTGGGTCACCGCCGCCTCCTGGTGCGTCCTCGCTGTGTCCGGCCTCAACATCGTCGCGGGATCCCGCGTCCTGCTGCCCCTGATCGGGCAGGACGCATTCTCAACGGTCTCCGGCTGGCTCAAATACTCCCACAACTTCCTGGCCTTCCCGTTCACCTCCGGTGTCGTGCTGATGCTGCTGGTCTGGGTGCGCCACAACATCCCCAACCGGATGGACCTCGAATGGTTCCGTCAGGGCGGCGGTCTGTTCGGCCACCGGCACCCCCATTCGCGCAAGTTCAACGGCGGCCAGAAGGCCGTGTTCTGGATCGTCGTCCTCGGCGGCGGCGCCCTGGCCGCCACCGGCTTCACCCTGATGTTCCCGTTCTACATCACCGACGTCACCGGCATGCAGCTCGCCCAGATCGCCCATGGCGGCGTCTCGCTGCTCATGATCGGCGCCATGCTCGGCCACATCTATATCGGCTCCGTCGGCATGGAAGGCGCGTTGGACGCCATGAACTCCGGCCAGGTGGATCGTAAATGGGCCGCCGCCCATCACGACCTGTGGCTGGCGGAGGTGGACGCCAAATCCACACCCTCCGGCCACCCGGCGGAATAGGAGAGTTTCATGCGCGTTTTTCTGATCGCCGTCACATCCATGATCGCCGTCGCCGTGGGTGCCTATTACGGCCTCAACCTGATCCAAAAGCCGGCGGACGTCGCATTCGCCGTCTCCGGCGCCAGACTGGACGCTCCGGGGCAGCCAGGCGGCTGATCGCCGATACGACACGTCCAACGATGCGGAACCGACACAGGCGCCAATTCTCGTCCACCCGTTTTGATCACATCCCGGCGCGGCCGCTTCCATGGTCAACGGCCACTGGCTGCGCTGGGACGTCCCGCTGATCCGGCGGGAGGACGACCGGTCGCCATCACTGAGAAAATCATCGCGCGGGCCCTGACCCGACGCGGGCCTTCACCCCAAATGCCATCAAGCCCTGAATGGAGCGAAGAACCGGCCGAAATCAGGTCCGCTGCGCCGCCCGCTCCACGATATCCTGCGGGATCCAGGCGCGAACCACCCGCCACACGCCGCCGCGCAACTCCAGCCGCAGCCGCAGATGCCCTGACGAATCGTCGTCATCGGAATGCACCACGATGGAGAAGCTGGCTGGCCCATCAAAGAACGCCCAGTCGAAGCACGAGAACGGATTGGCCGGCGCCACAGCCGGGCGCATCTGCCGCATCACAGCGATCAGGTTCTGCGGAGTCACCTCCCGCTCGATCGCATTGTCCGCCAGCCCAAGCATGAAAGACGTCCCAAACGGCGGCAGCGTGTTCGCCGTCAGCTGAGTCTGCGCCGGACCGATCACGCCATCCGCAATGTCCTGCTTCAGGCCCTCCCGCACCAAACGCCAATCCACACGGCCTTCCAGCGCAGCGGCATCGCCGCGATCCATCGCCCGCTCCAGCTGCCACAGCGCCATATACGGCGAAGCGCCGTACAGCACCGCAAACCCAACCAACAACAACGCCAGAAAAACCCTCGACCGAACGGTCCGACACACCGCCAGCCGAACAAAAACAAAGCGAACATCAGCAAATTGGGTGCGCATCAACCGTCACTCCCAGGCCTCAGGAACGGATCTCAGCCATAACAACGCATCCGTCGCCAATCTCTGAGCGAGACCCTGCCACAAATTCCTAAAAATAGGTGTAACGTCTTGTGAGCGCCGCAAGATCACCGGAAACGTGATTACGCCCGGCTCCGCTTCGACAACGGCACCGAAAACTGCGGCTCCGTGTCCCACGGAAACAAAATCCAGGTGTCCTGAGACACCTCGGTGATAAAGCTGTCCACCAGCGCCCGCCCGGCGGGCTTGGCATACACCGTCGCGAAATGCGCCTTCGGCAGCAGCGCCCGCACCACCCTCGCCGTGCTCCCGGTGTCCACCAGGTCGTCGATGATCAAAAACCCCTCGCCATCCACCGTGGCGCTGGGCAGCTTCGTCACACGCGGCTCGCCCTTCGTCTCTTCGTCATAGGTGATCACACACACCGAATCGACCAGACGCACATCCAGCTCGCGGGCAATGATCGCCGCCGGAATCAACCCGCCCCGCGTGATCGCCACAATCCCCTTGAACGCGCCCTGTTCCGCCTGCCGATCCATCAACCGCCAGGCCAGCGCCCGCGCGTCACGATGCAACTGGTCCCAGGTCACGGTATAGTAATGGGTCGTCATCAGAACATCCTCCCGCCATCTGGCACGGTCTGTTCCGGCTGCAGCAGCACCACGGCTCCATTCGCATCCGGCACGCCCAGGGTCAACACCTCGCTGATGAACGGTCCGATCTGCCGCGGCGGAAAATTCACCACCGCCAGAACCTGCCGGCCCAGCAGCTGCTCTTGCGAGTAGTGCACCGTGATCTGCGCCGAAGACCGCTTGACCCCCAGCTCCCCGCCAAAATCGATGGTCAACTTCCACGCTGCCTTGCGCGCCTGCGGAAACGGATCCACCGCAATCACCGTTCCCACCCTGATATCCAACCGCTCAAAATCCTCGATCGTCGCCACGTCCCGCCACCTCCGCCCATGTCCAACTCATATCGCCCGCGTCAATTGCCAAGCCCTGTCGCGCGTGCAAGCTATTTCCAAACCAACGGAGCTTCCATGCGCGATTTCCACCTGCCAGGCCGCAGCCCGGTCTTTGCCACCAACGGCATGGCCGCAACCTCAATGCCAGCCGCAACCCTCGCCGCCCTGGACGTGCTGCGCCAAGGTGGCAACGCGATGGACGCCGCAATCGCCGCCGTCGCCGTCCTCTGCGTGATCGAGCCGCATTCAACCGGCATCGGCGGAGACTGCTTCTGCCTCTACGCGCCCGCCGGAAAGCCGGTCATCGCCCTCAACGGCTCCGGCCGCGCCCCCGAAGCCGCCACCATCGACCGCTTCGAAGCCCTCGGCCTCACCGAGATCCCCGCCGCCTCCGCCCACGCCGTCACCATCCCCGGCGCCATCTCCGCCTGGGAAACCCTGCTCGCCGCCCACGGCACCAAGGGCCTGGACGAATTGCTCCGCCCCGCGATCGACCACGCCGAGAACGGTCACCCAATCACCCCCAGGGTCGCATCGGACTGGGCAAATGCTGCCGACAAACTCAAAGCCGGCGGCGCCCTGCCGTTCCTCCCAACCCCCGCCGTCGGTGACATCTTCCGCCAGCCACATCTCGCCCAAACCCTGCGCGCCATCGCCACACACGGCGCCCGCGCGTTCTACGAAGGCGACATCGCCGCAGACATGGTCGCCACGCTCCGCGCCCATGGCGGCCTGCACACCGAAGCCGATTTCGCCGCCGGCCGCACCGCCGCCAACTTCGTGGATCCCATCACCCGCGCCTATCGCGGCCACGACATCTGGCAATGCCCCCCAAACGGCTCCGGCCTCCTCGTCCTGATGCTCCTCGGCATCCTCGAAGGCTTCGACACGGCCGACGGCCCGCTCGGCGCCACCCGCCTGCATCGCCACATCGAAGCCGCCCGCCTCGTCTACCGAGACCGAGACGCGTTCCTTGCAGACCCCTCCCAGGTCGAGGTCCCCGTCAAACACCTCACCAGCCAGCCCTATCTGGACGCCCTACGCGCCCTCATCCAAGACGACCGCGCCATGCCCCACATGCCGGCGCCCGGCGAAGCCATGCTCCCCGCCCACCGCGACACCGTCTATCTCTGCGTCGTCGACAAAGACGGGAACGCCTGCAGCTTCATCAACTCGCTGTTCGAAAGCTTCGGCTCCGGCATCTGGGCGCCCAATTCCGGTATCATGCTGCAAAACCGCGGCCACTCCTTCCGCGTCGAACGCAACCACCCCAACTGCATCGCCCCGCACAAGCGCCCGATGCACACCATCATCCCCGGCATGGTCACCGAGAACGGCCGCGCCGTAATGCCCTACGGCGTCATGGGCGGACATTTCCAACCCATGGGCCAAACCCTGCTGCTGTCCAACCTGTTCGACCACGGCCTGGACATCCAGCAGTCCATCGACCTCGCCCGCATCTTCCCCCGCCTCGGCCGCGTCCAGTCCGAACGCGGCATCCCCCCAGACATCCGCGCCAAACTGGCCGCCATGGGCCACGATATCGAAATGATCGACAAACCCCACGGCGGCGGCCAAGCCATCTGGATCGACCACGCACGAGGCGTCCTGATCGGCGGCAGCGACCCCCGCAAGGATGGCTGCGCTTTTGGGTATTGAGGAAGGAAGGCCAGGGCTCTGCCCTGGACCTGCCAGGGGCCGAGCCCCTGGACCTCATTCTTTTACCCCCGATGCCATGGGGTAGAAACATGGGGTTCCAAGGGCCCCCGGCCC
>CAIQQQ010000011.1 GCA_903873995.1 uncultured Rhodospirillales bacterium | reverse complement strand
GGCATTCGCGAGCATCTGCACATGAACCGGCCGATCTATGCCGTCACCTCCGCATATGGCCATTTCGGCCGCGAGCCGGATGCCGAGCGCGGCACGTTCACGTGGGAGAAGACCGACCTGGTGCCGGCGCTGAAATCCGCGTTCGGGCGCTGAGTTGACCGAGCGGGCGGCGGCCGTCAAGCCGCCGCCGGACCGGCTTTACGGGCGGATCAAAAGCCATTCGCTGCGGCCGCGGCAGGAAAAGCTGCTGGCCGAGACTTTGCCGCGGCTGCGCTTTGCCCTGGAGCAGGCCGACACACCGATGACGGTCTTCACGCCCGCGCAAACCGAGCTGTGGCTCGAAGTCGGCTTCGGCGGCGGCGAGCACAGTCTTGCCCAGATCGAAGCCAACCCGGGCGTGGCGCTGATCGCCTGCGAGGTGTTCGAGCTCGGCCTGTGCTCTCTGATGTCGCGACTGGTGGGCGACGATGCGGAGGCGACGGGCGCCCTTCCCGACAATCTTCGCGTGTTTGATGACGATGCCCGCACCCTGATCCGTGCTCTGCCGGATGCCTGCCTGTCCCGCGTGTTTCTGATGTTTCCCGACCCATGGCCCAAGGCGCGCCACGCCAAGCGCCGCTTCGTCCATCCCGCTGTGCTGGCCGATGTCGCCCGGGTTCTGAAGCCAGGCGCTGAATGGCGCATCGCGAGCGACGATCCGACCTACCAGGCCTGGGTCACCGAGGTGCTGTCCGCCCAGACTCTGTTCGACTGGGCGCCCCCCGCCACCACCCGCCCGGACGGCTGGCCACCCACCCGATATGAGGCAAAAGCGATCCGCGCCGGCCGCCAGCCGATGTATTGGAGCGCGATGCGGCGTTTTTCGCAGACGCAGCATCCGCCCACCCTGTAGGCTCGTTCCGTCAGGGGAAGGGGCGCGCATGCCGGAGACGAAGACCGGACCGGGTCCGCATCGGATCGTGATCGTGGGGGGCGGTGCTGCGGGGCTGGAGCTCGCCACGGCCCTGGGTGATGCCTATGGCCGCGCGGACCGCAAATACCGCAAGGCGGAGGTCACGCTCGTCGAGCGCGGGCGCACCCATGTGTGGAAGCCGCTGCTGCATTCGGTGGCGGCCGGCAGCCTGGACCGCGCGCAGCACGAGCTGAACTACATGGCCCACGCGCATGGACACAGATTCACCTACCGGCTCGGTGCGATGCGCGGGCTGGATCGTGCGCGGCGCGAGATCCGGCTGGCCGGCACGGTGGATGAGGAAGGCCGCGAGGTCACGCCGCCATCGACCGTGGGCTACGACACGCTGGTGATCGCCGTCGGCAGTGTCACCAACGACTTCAAGACGCCAGGGGCGGCCGATTTCGCCGTGCCCCTGGAGACCCTGGCGCAGGCAAGCCGGTTTCATCGCCGGCTGGTCAACGCATGCCTGCGCGCCAACACGCAGGAGGGGCCCGTGCGGCCGGGGCAGCTGCACATCGCCATTATCGGCGCCGGCGCCACCGGCACCGAGCTCGCCGCCGAGCTGCATCGCACCGCGCGCGCGGTGGTGGCGTTCGGCCTCAGCCGCATCGCGCCGGAATATGACATCCAGATCATCCTGATCGAGGCCACCGCCCGCATCCTGCCGGCGCTGCCCGAGCGCATCTCGATGGCCACCGAGGCGTTGTTGAAAAAGATGGGCGTGGTCGTGCGCACCGGCACGCGCGTGGCCGAGGTGCGGGCGGACGGCGTGGTGTTGGAGGGCGGCGAGGTGATTCCGTCCGAACTCGTGGTGTGGTCGGCGGGTGTGAAGGCGCCGGATTTCCTGGGCGAGATCGAAGGTCTGGAGACCAACCGCATCAACCAACTGGTAGTACTGCCCACGCTGCAGACCACGCGCGACGACGCGATCTTTGCCATCGGCGATTGCTGCGCCTGCCCCCGCCCCGGCTTTCCCAACGCGGTGCCGCCCCGCGCCCAGGCGGCGCATCAGATGGCGTCCCACATGGTCGGGCAGATCGCTGCCCGGCTCGCGGGTCGTCCGCTCAAGGATTACGTCTATCGCGACTTCGGCTCGCTGGTCTCGCTCGGCAAGTTCTCCACCGTGGGCAGCCTGATGGGCTTTCTGGTCGGCCGCTCGATGTTCATCGAAGGCTATTTCGCCCGGCTGATGTATCGCTCGCTCTACAAGATGCACCTCTCCGCCCTGCACGGGCATGTGCCCGTGCTGTGGCGGACGCTCGCCAGCCTGGTCTCGGGGCGCGGCGAGCCGGAGGTGAAGCTACACTGACGCGGTGCGCGCCACCCGCGCCTCGGTCACCAGGCACAGGATCTCGAACAGGATCGAGGCGCCGTTGAAGCTCGTGATCGTGCCATTGTCCCAGCTTGGCGCCACCTCGACCAGATCGCCGCCCACGAAATTCACGCCGCGCAGCCCACGCAGCAAGCGCAGCGCCTCGATCACGCGGATGCCGCCGGCCTCGGGTGTGCCGGTGCCGGGCGCCTCGGCGGGGTCTAGGCTGTCGATGTCGTAGGATAGATACACCGGCCCGTCGCCCACCACGCGCCGCGCCTCTTCCATGGCATAGGCCCAGCCCTTGTCCTGGAACTCGTCCATCCCCAACACGCGCATGCCGCTGCTTTCCGAGAAGCCCCAATGGTCGAGCGCGTTCTTGGTGCCGCGGATGCCGATCTGGATCACGCGCTTCGGGTCCAGCACGCCATCCTCCACCGCGCGGCGGAACGGAGCGCCGTGATGGAATCGGCTGCCGAGGTAATCGTCGCCGGTGTCGCAATGCGCGTCGATATGGATCATGCCGACGGGCCGATCGGCACCAACCGCCTTCAGGATCGGATACGTGATCGAATGATCGCCGCCGATCGACACCGGGGTCACGCCGGCGCTCACCACCTTGCGGTAAAACGTCTCGATCTCGTCGAGCGCGCCTTTCAGCTCATACGGGAACTCGATCCAGCAATCGCCCAGATCGCGCACCCTGGCGGCTGCGAACGGCGCAAATCCGGTGGTGTTGTGATAGCGCCGCAGCATGCTCGATTGGTCGCGCACGGCCTTCGGCCCATGGCGTGCGCCGCTGCGATGGGTGACGCCGCCGTCATACGGCACGCCGATCAGACCGACATCGACCTCGGACAGATCCTGCGTCATGGGCGTGCGAAAGAATGAGGCGATGCCGGTGTAGCGGGGCTGTGCCTGCGGATCCACGAGGTCGGTGTATTTCTGGATCGGCTTCAACGGGTCCATGCGGAATCTCCGAGTGGTTGGGTACGCAGAATGATCACCATCAGCAACATGGCCGGCAAGGCGCACAGCATCGCCAGGCCATAGAAGCTCTGCCAGCCGACAGCATCGGCCAGGAAGCCCGAGAAGCCGCCGATCGTGTGCGAGCCCACGACCGCCAGCGAGGTCAGCAAGGCATATTGCGTGGCCGTGTGGGCCGGTGCGCACAGCGTGGAGAGATAGGCCAGGAATGACGCCGTGGCCACGCCCTGCACGAATGCCTCGGCGAGCACCACGCCATACAGCAAACCCACCGCACCCGGCGATCCGGCCAGCACCACATACAGCGCCATCGCCGCCATCTGGCCAAACCCCGTCACCACCAACGCCCGGCGCAGCCCGATCCGGGCCACCACAAACCCGCCTGCGCCGATCCCGGCCAGCGAGCCCACCAGCGAGAACACCGACGTCCCGGCCACTACATCCCGCGAGAAGCCAAGCGCGCGATACAGCGGTGTCAGCATCACCCCCGCCATCGCCTCGCCGAGGTTGAACAGCACCACGAAGGCCAGGATCAGCACGCCGCCGCGACGCCAGACGAATTCCGCCAGTGGCTCGACAATGGCGGCGCGGGCGCGAGACCAGATCCCGCCTTGCACGGCGCGGATGATGGTGCGCGCGGGTTCACTGGCAGCAAGCGTCACAACCACGCTGGCCGCGGCCAGAAGCGAAAGGCCGGCGAGAGACCCACGCCAGCCGATCAGACTGGCAAGCGCCAACGCGCCGCCGCCAGCGACCAGCATGGCCAGCCGGTAGCCCCACACATAGATCGCGGTGGCCAGCCCCTGCTCATCGTCCGCGAAGGTCTCGATGCGCCAGGCGTCGATCGCAATGTCCTGCGTGGCGGAGAACAGTGCGATGAAGCCGGCGGCGGCAATCGTCTGGATCGGCGTGTCGCTCAGTGCCATCGCCAGGATCGACAGGGCGAGCAGCGGCTGCACCAGCAGCATCCAGCCGCGGCGGCGCCCGAAGCGGTGCAGGCCGAAGGGAGCCGCGACCGTGTCCAGCATCGGTGCCCAGAGGAATTTCAGGGTGTAGGCAAGGCCGATATTCGCCGTGAGGCCGATCACGGCCACAGGCGTGCCGCGCTCGACCAGCCATTGACGCAACGTGGTGAGGGTGAGCATCAGCGGCAGGCCGGCCGCAAAACCCAGCGCCGCCATGATCCAGGCCCGCCGGTCCCGCCACATCATCAGGCCTGCTTGAGCTCGATCAAGGTCTGCCGGATGACGCGCCCCCGCAGGATCTTGTCCTCGATATACGCACCATCGCCCCAGCGCACCGCACGGCCCATCGCCTGGGCATCCTCGGTGAAGCGCGCCAGCATCTCCAGCAGCGCCTCGCGGTTGTTCAGGAACACGTCGCGCCACATCGTGGGATCAGATGCCGCGATGCGCGTGAAATCGCGAAAGCCGGTGGCGGCGAATTTCAGCACCTGCTGGCGGCTTTCATCGGCGAGATCGTCGGCCGTGCCGCAAATGGTGAACGCGAGCAGATGCGGCAGATGCGAGACGATGGCCACGACGCGATCATGATGCGCGGGCTCCATGATCTCGATCATCGAGCCGCAGCGCCGCCAGAGCTCGGCGACCTTCTCGACAGACTCCGGATCCGTGCCAGGCGGCGGCGTCAGCAGGCACCAGCGGCCATCGAACAGGGTCAGAAACCCGGCGTCCGGCCCAGAATATTCCGTGCCCGCCATCGGATGGCCCGGCACGAAATGCACACCCTCGGGGATCAGCGGGCCGACATCGCGAATGACCGACTGCTTGGTGGACCCGACATCGGTGACGATGGCACCGGGAGCCAGATGCGGCGCGATCGCCTCCGCCAGCGCCGCATAGGCCCCCACAGGCGCGCACAGCATAACGCAATCAGCGCCCTCGACGGCCTTGGCCGGATCGAACTCGACCCGATCGGCGATGCCCAGCTCCATCACCCGATCGAGCGTCCGCTGCGTGCGGGCATTGGCCACGATCTCGCTGGCAAGATCGCCATTCTGCATCGCAATGCGCGCGACCGAGCTGCCGATCAGCCCGATGCCGATCAGCGCGAGCCGCCGGAACAGTGGTTCAGGCATGCGCCATGAAATCGGCAAGTGCGGAAGCGACGATCTGGCATTCCTCGTCGGTGCCCACGGTGATCCGCAAGGTGTGCGGCAGACCGTAGCTGCCCATGGCGCGGATGATCACGCCGCGGGACTTCAGATGCGTGTTGGCAGCCTCGGCGCGCTCGGCGGTTGCGAAATCCGCGAGGAAGAAATTCGCCTCGCTCGGCCAGCACACGATGCCGGCGCGAGTCAGCGCGTCCATCAGCCAGGCGCGGGCGCGGTGGTTGTGCTCCACACTGGCCTCGACCCAGCCGGGCTCGGCCAGCGCAGCCACGGCCGCAGCCTGCGCCGCGAGATTGACGTTGAACACGCCGCGAACCCGGTTGAGTGCGTCGATCACCGCCTCGGGCGCATAGCACCAGCCCACGCGCATACCGCCCAGGCCGAACACCTTGCTGAAGGTGCGCAGCATCACGGTGTTCTCGCCGGCATCGACCAGCTTCACGCCGGCATCGTAATCCTCGCGCGACACGTATTCGCAATAGGCCGAATCCAACACCAGCAGCACGTTGGACGGCAGGCCCGCGCGCAGCCGCTCCATCTCGGCCTGCGGGGCGAGGCTGCCGGTAGGGTTGTTGGGGTTCGCGATGAACACCATCGTCGTCTCGGGCGTCACGGCCGCGAGCATGGCATCGACATCGAGGGTGAGGTTCTGCTCCGGCACCTTGATCACGCGCGAGCCAGCATAGGTCCCGGCGATCTGATACATCGTGAAGCCGTGCATGCTCATCAGGATGTCCGTGCCCGGCCCGCCATAGATGTGGCAGAGATGGCCGATCAGCTCGTCAGACCCGGTGCCGCAGACGATCCGCTCCGCATCGAGGCCAAAGCGCGCGCCGATCGCGCGGCGCAGCTCGCCCGAGCCGCCATCGGGGTAGCGGTGGATATTGGCCGCCACCTCGGTGAAGGCCGCGATCGCGGAAGGCGGCGGGCCGAACGCGCCCTCGTTGGAGGACAGCTTCACGATCCGGTTGGCGCCCTGGATCTTGCTTTCACCGGCCTTGTAGGCATCGATCAGCAGCACGTGGTCACGGGGTTGCGGCACAGCGTTCACGGGGTTTCTCCATCCACCGGCACGGCATAGGACCCCAGCACCACCGGCGGGCGCTGCGTGGCAAGGGCGGCCAGGCGCGGATCGCTCTCCGTCACATGGCCATCGATATCGATCAGCGCCAACGCCATCGGATCGTTCGGGTCGCGCCGCAGGATCGAGCCACCGACGCTGAAGCCAGCCTCGGTCAAGGCTGCGGCCAGGCGCGCACGGCTCATCTCAAGCGGCAGCTCGAGCCCGATCAGCGAGCGGTCGTGCACGCTCCGGTCTGGCGCCACGGCGGCGACCACCAGCGCGCGGACCTGCGGCGCGCCCTCGGCCCGCGGGCTCCAGAACGGCAGGCGCGCCACCACATGGATCCTCGGCGCGTCGCGTTGCAACAGCGCGGTCCACCAGGCGGCGGCGGCGGCCTCGTCCTCGGCGGGCATCGGCAGCACGGCTGCGGTGGCGCTGCCGCGGCTGACCTCGGCAATCGCCTGGGCGGGGCTGCGATGGGTGCGCA
Source organism: uncultured Rhodospirillales bacterium (assembly GCA_903873995.1). Lineage (GTDB taxonomy): Bacteria > Pseudomonadota > Alphaproteobacteria > Acetobacterales > Acetobacteraceae > CAIQQQ01. The sequence goes on along the minus strand of CAIQQQ010000011.1, from coordinate 6,197 downwards.
ATGGCGTGGCGACACCAAAATGCTCACGCGCGATCGCCACATAGCCGCTGCCGGGCTGAACCTCGCACACAGTAGCGCTGTAGGGGCCCTGCATGGCGGTGGTGCCTGCGAACAGCTCGCGCCAGATGCGGGGCAGCACCCGCTTGGGCAGCGGGCCCTGATGCCGGCGCAGCAGACGGCGGATGATGTCCGCCTCACGCCCCGGACGCAGCGCCACACGGCCCTTGGCGCCGAGTGCGGCCACGCGTGTCACCACCTCGGCCCGCCGCATCAGCAGGTCGTGCATATCGTCGTCCAGCCTGTCGAGCTCGGCGCGCAGGCCGTCGAGGGCTTCCTGAAGGTCGGTCGGGGTAGAGGTTATGGACATGCGGCGCCTGCTGAACGGCCTTTGGCAATAGCCCAAGCCTGCGTGTGAAGGAAGACCAAGGGGCCATGGCCGCGCCTGTGGTTGCAGCCAGGCCATCACCCGCTCTATGCATCTGACAGGATGGACACTGCCCCGCTTTCAGAGATCGCGCATCAGAGTGTGACGTTCGCCTGCGGGCTGACGCTGGATGGCGGCGCGCATCTGCCGACGCTCACCGTCGCCTACCGCACCTATGGCCTGCTCAACCAACAGGCCTCCAACGCGATCCTGATCTGCCATGCGCTGACCGGAGACCAGTACGTCGCCGAGACCCACCCCGTCACCGGGAAGGACCCGTGGTGGGAGCTGATGGTCGGGCCGGGCCGCCCGGTGGACACAGACAAGTATTTCGTCATCTGCTCCAACGTGCTGGGCGGCTGCATGGGCACCACCGGGCCCGGCGATGTGCGGGATGACGGACGGCACTGGGGCATGGAGTTCCCCGCCATCACCATCCGCGACATGGTGCGGGCGCAAAGGCGCCTGGTCGATCATCTCGGCATCACGCGCCTGTTCGCTGTCATCGGCGGCTCGATGGGCGGCATGCAGGTGCTGGAATGGGCGGCGACCTATCCGGACGCCGTATTTGCCGCAGTGCCCATCGCCACCGCCGCCACGCATTCGGCGCAAAACATCGCGTTCAACGAGGTCGGCCGCCAGGCGGTGCTTGGCGACGCGGATTTCTGCGGCGGGCAATATTACCAAACCGGCCGCATCCCCGCCGGCGGCCTCGCGGTGGCGCGCATGGTCGCGCACATCACCTATCTGTCCGAACAGGCGCTGAGCCGGAAATTCGGCCGCCGCCTGCAACCCGGCAAGGCCTCGGCACTGTTCGGCGACATGTTCCAGGTCGAGAGCTACCTGCAATACCAGGGCAGCACCTTCGTGCGTCGGTTTGACGCCAACTCGTATCTCACGATCACGCGTGCGATGGATTATTTCGATCTCGCTGCCGAACACAAGAACGATCTGTCGCGCGCCTTTGCCGGCACCCGCACCCGCTTCTGCGTGGTGAGCTTCTCGTCGGACTGGCTGTTCCCCACCGCCGAAAGCCGCGCGATCGCCCGCGCGCTCAATCGCGCGGCGGCGAATGTGAGCTTCGTCGAAGTCGCGTCCGACAAGGGCCATGACGCCTTCCTGCTGGACGAACCGGACCTGCACCGCATCGTCTCGGGCTTCCTCTCCGGCTGCGCGCTGCATGCGGGGCTGCCTTCGTGACCGAGACCGCCGAGGCTGTCCGTTACGTCGCCAAGAACATGCGCCTCGACCTGCGCCTGATCGCCGAGATGGTCACCCCCCACACCCGCGTGCTCGACATCGGCTGCGGTGACGGCCAGCTGATCGACGAGCTGTCCCGCGTGGGCGGGTGTGACGCCCGTGGCATCGAGATCGACATGGCCGAGGTGACCCGCACCGTGGCCCGCGGCCTGCCGGTGATGCATGGAGACGCCGATAGCGATCTGCGGCACTACCCCGATCGCGCGTTCGATTACGTGGTACTCAGCCGCACGCTCCAGGCAGTGGAGAGGCCGCGCGAGGTGCTGCGCCAGATGCTGCGCATCGGTGAGCGCGCGATCGTCAGCTTTCCCAATTTCGGTCATTGGAAGGTGCGCCTCCAGCTGATGTGGAGTGGGCGCATGCCGATGACGGAGGTCTGGGCGCGCCCATGGCACGAAACGCCGAACATCCATCCGTGCACCATCCGGGACTTCTTCATGCTGTGCGCGGAAGAGGGCTACGAGGTCGAGCGGTGGCTGGCCATCGACGAGGCCGGCCGCAAATCGCCGTGGCGGCGGTTTTCCGGGCTCGCCAACCTGTTCGGTGAGCAGGCGCTGTTCATGCTGCGGCGGGCTTAGGATTTGCGTGAAGCTGATCGGGGATCGTGTTTCGCTGCTATTCGCGTTTTGTGGTTCTTGTTTCGCGTATATGGCTCACGCGTCCTTGGGAACACCGGGCAAGGCCGCGATATCGCCGACCCACGGGGCGGCTGAGCGACACCAGATCTGAAAGCGGGGTGCGAGGTCGCTGCGCTGGCGGATGCTGCCCCAGCGGATGCCGGTCTCCATCGCATCCGCCCCTTCTCCGGTGGTAAACAGCGGCGCGCCGCAATCGGGGCAAACGGATTGCCGGCGTGGGCGGCCATTGCCCCCGACCTTCACATAAACCCGTGGCGCCGCTCCGGTGAGGCGCATCTGGTCAGTTGAGGCGATCACGGTGACCCGGAACGGCGAGCCGGACAGCGCCTGGCAATCAATACAGTGGCAGATCACCACCTGCGCAGGATCGATATCGGCCTCATAGGTCACCGCCCCGCAATGGCACCCACTGTCGATCCGCAAAGAAACCTCACTGACACCCCGGATTCATTGCCACACATTGCAACGCATAACCCTCGGACAGGAAATCCGGCTTCTTGTAGAGCCCCTTCAGCCAGCTCGCGAGCAGACACAGCTCTTCCAGCCGCACCACTTCATCCAGCGTTCCGGGCGGAAAACGGATGGAGAAGGACTGCGCGGTGATCAGCATCACCTTCTCCACATCCTCGATCACCAGGCCGCAATCGGTCTCAAGCACGGCCGTGCGGGTCAGCTTCGCCTCGTCCACCTCATATTCGTCGCGGATCAGCTTCACGATCCAGCGGAACAAATGCATCCAGTTCTTGATGTCATCGGTCGGCGGAATCATGAGACAGCCCATGCAGATGCGATTCCATAAAGGCACCGAAACTTTGCCAAATGGTAAAGATCAACCGCCAGACACGGCAAAAACCCGCCGGCGCACCGCAACCGGCGCCAGCGGCAACGCCGCATAAAGATCCTTCGAAGCCTCCGTGATTGTCACGCCCGCCAGATGCGGAACGAATCTGCGCCCGGCCCGTTCCCAGCTCCGCGCGCCGCGCAGCACCATGCGAAGCCGGGTCGGCGGCACGAACAAGGCATAATCCCGCCGCTCGATGCAGAACATCGACCGCTGCAAAAGCCGCCCCAGCTGGCCTGGCGAATAAGGCTGGCCCTGGCCGAATGGTGTTGCGTCCGACAGCGCCCAAAGCCCGCGCCGGTTCGGCACCACCACCACCAGCCGCCCATCGTCGCGCAGCACGCGCCAGCATTCGCGCAGCAACCGCCGCGCATGCTCCGCCCCCTCCAGCCCATGAACCAGCAGCACCATGTCGCAGCTCAGATCGGCGAACGGCAGCGCATCCTCCTCCGCGAGGCAAACCTGGCCAGCCCCCTCACCAGGCCAGGGCGCGGAAGGTGCTGCCGGCATCACGCTCACGCAGCGCCGCTGCGCCCGCCACGGCTCCAGAAACGGCGGTGCGTAGCCCAGCCCCAGCACCACCGCACCCGGCGGCGGCGCCATCAACGCCAGGCGCTCGCGCAGCAGCCCTGCCGCAACCGCGCCTTGCTCGGTCCGGTAGAACGCCTCAACGGACGGGATATCGAAGTTCATCGTGGCTCTCTATCACGACCGCGTTGTCATGGCTTCGCAGCAGACGGCGAGGCCATTCGATGCTAGACCGGCGCCATGATCACAGCCCACATCATCCCCCAGCTCTCCGACAACTATGGCTGGCTGCTCGTCTGCAGCGAGACCGGCGCAACCGCGGTGGTAGACCCCGCCGAGGAAGCCCCGGTCGAGGCCGCCATCATGGCGCATGGCGGAAGGCTGGACATGATACTGCTGACCCACCACCACGCCGACCACGTCGCCGCCACCGACGCGATCCGCGCCCGCCATCCCGCCCCCGTGATCGGCGCCAAGGCGGACGCCTATCGCCTCCCGCATCTGGACCGCGAAGTGGTGGAGGGCGAAAGCATCCAACTCGGCGCCAGCACCGCCGTGGTGATCGACACGCCCGGCCACACCATCGGCCACATCGCCTTCCACATCGCCGACAGTCATCTGCTGATCTGTGGCGACACGCTGTTCAGCCTCGGCTGCGGCCGCCTGCTCGAAGGCACGGCCGCCGACATGTTCGCCTCGCTCGCCAAATTCGCTTCCCTGCCGCCGGACACGCTGGTCTGCTGCGCCCATGAATACACCGAAAGCAACGCCCGCTTCGCGCTGCACGTCGATCCCCACAACCAGGCGCTGATCGATTTCGCTGGAGCCATCGCCGAGTTGCGCGCCGAGGGAAGGCCTACCGTACCAAGCCTGCTGAGCGACGAACTGGCCACCAACCCCTTCCTTCGCGCTCCGGATGTGGCAACCTTGGCAAGCCTGCGTCAGGCCAAGAACACGTTCTAAGGAACCGTCATGAAGCTGCACCACTCGCCGGCCAGCCCCTACGCCCGCAAGGTCGTCGCCTGCGCCATCGCCCGCGGCATCGACAGCCAGATCGAGATCGTGCCCACCAACCCGCATGTCTCGCCGGCCGAACTGCTGGCGGTGAACCCGCTGAGCAAGATCCCCTGCCTCGTGACGGGCGACGGCGTGGCGATCTTCGACAGCCGCGTGATCTGCGAATATCTGGACGGACTGGAAGGCGGCCTGCCGCTGTTCCCCCGCGCCGCCGGCCCCCGCCTGCGCGCGCTGCGCATGCAGGCGATCGCGGACGGCATCATGGACGCCTGCGTCACCCGCCGCATGGAACAAGGCCGCCCGCACGAAGACGCCCGAGACGCCGTGATGGCTCGCCAGAAGGCGGCGGTCGATCGCGCCATGGCCGTGCTGGAGGCTGACGAGCTGGGCCAGACGGTGGACATCGGCACGATCGCAATCGCCTGCGCGCTCGGCTATCTCGATCTGCGCTTTGCGCCCGAGCCCTGGCGCGACACGCATCCGAAGCTTGCCGCCTGGTTCGCCACGTTCGGGCTCAACCCGGCCATCGCCCGCACCAAGCCCCAAGCTTGATAGACCTTCGCGATCCGGCGACGCCGGCGGCACAGGTGGTAGCGGCGCTCAACCTCGCGCCGCATCCGGAAGGCGGCTTCTACCGCGAAACCTGGCGCGACAGCCCGGCGGACGGCAGCCGCGGTGCCGGCACCGCCATCCTGTTCCTCCTGGCACTCGACCAGTTCAGCCACTGGCACAGGGTGGACGCGGCGGAGCTGTGGATCTGGCAGGCCGGCGCTCCCCTCGTCCTGTCCGTCTCACCGGACGGGCATGGCGCGTCTGCGCATTGGCTCGGCCCCGATCTCGGCGCCCGCCAAAGCCTTCAGCACATGGTCCCGGCGGGCCACTGGCAGGCCGCCACCGGCATGGGCGCCTGGACCCTGGTGACATGCACCGTAAGCCCGGCCTTCACGTTCGCGGGCTTCGAGATGGCGCCGCCCGACTGGCGCCCCACGCCGCGACCAGGAAGTTGACGGACCCGCTGGCGGCCCTGCGCAACGACCCCGCGCTTTGGCTGGACTGCTATCCCTGGCCCGCCGCCGCCGGCCACAAATACGACAGGGGCCACGCGCTGGTGCTCGGTGGCCCTGTCCTCACCGGCGCCAGCCGCCTGTCCGCCCGCGCCGCCCAGCGCATCGGTGCGGGCCTGGTCACGCTCGCCGCCCCCGCCGCGGTCTGGGCCATCTACGCCACGGCGCTGACGAGCATCATGGTGCAGAGCTTCGAGCCCAACGACTTCGCATCCTGCCTCGCCGACCCCCGCCGCAACGCGATCGCGATCGGCCCCGGCGCCGGATTGGGCGAGGCGACCCGCGCCCATGTGCGCGCCGCCCTTGCCACCGGCCGCCCCACGGTGCTGGACGCAGACGCCCTCACCGCCTTCGCCGACACCCAAGAGGCGCTTTTCGCGGCGATCGCCGGCCCCTGCGTTCTGACCCCGCACGAGGGCGAATTC
>CAIQQQ010000010.1 GCA_903873995.1 uncultured Rhodospirillales bacterium | reverse complement strand
TCGCCCAGGAGGCGCTGCAGATGAGCGAGGGCAGCGAGGCGCTGATCGGCTGGTGCGGCCTCGCCCGCGCTCATGCGCTGCCGCCCGATCAGGCGATGGAATCGCTCGATGAAACAATCGCGCTCGCGCGCAGCCGCGGGCTGTGGCCGGTCGTGGCGCAGGGCCTGCGCCTGCAGGCGCAATGCGCGCTCGCTTTGGGCCGGCCCGATCCCGCCCGCGCCGCGCTCACCGAGGCGGGGCCGCTGGCACGCGCCCTGGGTATGGCGGGCGAGGCGGCGGAGATCGACCGGGTCAGTGCGAATATTTCATGACGCACAACACAAAATTTGTGATCGAGGGGCGATATCGTAACGCTTGCCTCACGTTTGCGCGCATGTAACCTGCTCCGCAACCAGGGGAGATTGATTCATGAGCGGCGCTCAGCTTTACACCGTCATCGGCGTTGAAACGGGCAACCCCAAGGAGATCCATCTGCTGGATCTGAAATGGATCCTCGGGATCCTGATCAACAACGACAATGTTCGCGCCGACATGAAGGCCGATGCGGCCACCACGCTTTCGCGCCTCAACTACATTCCCAACGCCAAGGCCGTGGCGTTCTTCGACAGCCTGCGCACGATCGGCTTTGACACCGCGATCGACGCGCTGGTGACGACGCCGTCAGCACCGACCGACCCGGCGTTCAACATGGCTGAATGCTGAACCAGGCGCGCCCAGACCCGGGTTCGAATCCGGGCGCGGGCGCTGAACCAGAGACGGTCTCGAGGCGGGCAGACCGGGTTCTGCTCGCCTCGATGCCGTTTTCGCTGCCTTATTATCCGAACATGGCGCTGGGGCTGCTGAAGCCCGCCGCCGAGGCCGCCGGTTTCGGCTGCGACGTGGCTTATTTCTCGCTCGACCACACCTCCGAGATCGGCGATGCGGTCAACGGCCATATCACCGACCTCCGCTATCTGAAGGCGCAGATCGGCGATTGGGTGTTCGCGGCCGCGGCCAATGACCTGCCCGAGGATTGGGCGCTGTCGCATATCACCGAGACATTCTCGCGCGACTTTCCCGAGCTGTTCCGCACCGACCGGCTGATGGCGTTCCTGGAGGCACGGGCGGACGCGGCCGCCTTCATCGAGCGCTGCTATCGCCGCTACGACTGGGCGCGCTACCGCGTTGTGGGCTTCACCAGCTCGTTCCAGCAGACTCTCGCAAGCCTCGCTTTGGCGCGGCGCATCCGGCGGGACCATCCGGACATCTTCCTCGTGATGGGCGGGGCCAACTGCCAGGATGAGATGGGCGCCGAACTCCACCGCAGCTACCCCTTCCTCGATGCGGTGTGCCAGGGCGAGGGGGACCGTGCATTCCCCGAGCTGCTGCGCCGCCTTGCCGCGGGCGAGGATCTCGCAGGCATTCCCGGCATGGTGGTGCGCAAGGACGGCCAGACCCTCGTTCCGGCCCGCTCCACCGATCCGGTGGCCGACATGGACAGCCTGCCGATGCCGGATTTCGACGATTTCTTCGAACAACACGAAGCCCTCGGCCTGCATGCGCGCCACCAGCCCGCCGTGGTGTTCGAGACTTCGCGCGGCTGCTGGTGGGGCGCCAAGAACCATTGCACGTTCTGCGGGCTCAATGGTGTCACCATGTCCTACCGCGCCAAGTCGCAGGACCGGGCGCTGGCCGAGCTCACCCACCTCGTGAAGCGCCACTGCACCCGCAACGTCGCCAACGCCGACAACATCATGGACATGCGTTACTTCGAGCGCTTCGTGCCCGAGCTCACAGCCGCCGATCTCGATCTGCTGATCTATTATGAAACGAAATCCAACCTGAAGCCCTGGCACTGGCAAGCCCTCGGCCAGGCCGGCATCCGCAAGATCCAGGCGGGGATCGAGGCGCTGGACACGCGGCTGCTCAAGCTGATGCGCAAGGGCGTGACGGGCCTGCAGAACGTGGCCGCCCTCAAGCTCGCCGCCGAGGCCGGCGTCTATGTCGAATGGCTGTTCCTCTGCGGCTTTCCCAACGAAGACCCCGACAGCTACGCCGCCACAGCAGCCCTGATCCCGCGCCTGCGTCATCTGCAGCCGCCGGCCGCCTTCATCCGCGCCCGCGCCGACCGGTTCAGCCCGTTCTTCAACCAGCCCGAATCCTTCGGCGTCACCCTCGAACCGCTGGATGCCTATCCCATCCTCTACCCCTTCGAACCGGACGCCGTGCGGCGCCTCGCCTATCATTTCACCATGCGCTCCGACCAGCTCGACCGGGACCTGCCCATCTACACCGCGGCCACCGCTCACGAATCGGGACTGTGGCGCACCCATCACGACGCGAGCGCGCTGTGGGTGGAACGCCACGGCCGCGCGCTGGTGGTGCATGACCGGCGCTGGGACTTTCCCGCCGGCGAGACCGTGCTGGACGATGCCGCTGCCATGCTGCTCGATGCCGCCGCCCAGCCGCGGTCGTGGCGCGAGGTGTTGGGCATGGCGTCCGGCAGCCACAGCGAGTCGGAGCTGCGTGCTGCCGCCGCCCGGCTCGATTCTCTGGGCTTTCTGCTCAGCGAGGGCGAGATGCTGCTCGCCCTGCCGCTGCGCCAGCCCGGCTTTCGCCGCGCCCCCTCCTGGCCGGAGATCCGCGACGGCGCCATCGTGCCGTTCGGCGCTGGTGGGGCGATGGCGGCCGGGCGCGCTCTCGCCGCGGATTAGCCCGACGGCGCAAGGCGAGGCTTGATCTCCCGGCCGGTCTGCGCCAGCACAAAGGCGTAGTCACGGAGTTTGTGATGCCGCCGCGCAACCTGGCCGCCATGAAGCGGGACACCCTGCTCGCGAGCCCGTTCTTTCAGCACATGCTCCCTCGCGAGCTCGATGAGCTCATCGCAGGCTCCCACGAATTGCGCGCGTCGCGCGGCATGGTGATCTTCTCCAAGGGTGATCCCGGTTCCTCCATGATGGCGGTGCTCGCAGGCCATGTCCGCGTCGGCTCGGTCTCCCAGGAAGGGCGCGAGGTGACCCTCAACCTCATGGGCCCCGGCGAGGTCTTCGGCGAGATTGCGCTGCTGGACGGCAAGCCGCGCAGCCTCGACGCCGTCGCCGCCGACGACAGCACCCTGATGGTGATCGAACGCACCATCTTCCTGCCGTTCCTGATGCGCCACGAAGGACTCGTCGAACGGCTCCTGGTCGTGCTGTGTGAGCGCCTGCGCCAAACCTCCATCGCCCTCGAGGAAATCGCGCTGTTCGGCCTGGAGGCCCGCCTCGCCCGCCTGCTCGTCAAGCTCGGCGAGGATTACGGCCGAGCCACCGAAGACGGCATCAAAATCACCCTGAAACTCTCCCAACGCGACCTCTCGACCCAGGTCGCCACGTCCCGCGAAAGCGTGAACAAACAACTTCAGATCTGGCGCAAAGCCGGTCTCATCACCACCGAAGCCGGCCACCTCATCCTCCGCAACCCCACCGCCCTGCGGGCCATGTTTGACGCTTGAGGGGGATGGAGGAAGGAAGGCTAGAGCACGTTTCGACCGATTGAAGCCAATCGGTCGAAAGTCGTGCTCTAGAAAACATAGACTCTAGAGCAGCTTATGTCCGCT
>CAIQQQ010000009.1 GCA_903873995.1 uncultured Rhodospirillales bacterium | reverse complement strand
GGGGCAGGTGGGCATCTCGCCGTGGTCCGCCCGGACCACGGGATCCCCGCCGCGCGGGAGCCGCGCGGTTCAGGCCGAAAGGCCATTCTCCGGAGACACTCAATATGTCCGCCCATCTCGATAGTTCAACCTCGACCTCCGGGTTGACCGAAGCGGAGGCCAAGGAATTCCATGGTCTGTTCGTTTCGGGCTTCATCGGTTTCACCGTGATCGCCATCGTCGCCCACATCCTCGTGTGGAACTGGCGTCCGTGGTTCCCGGGCGTCAACGGCTACTCGGCCCTTGACACCGTGCACACCGCTCTCTCGCAGCTCGTCTAAGGAGCACAGAACCATGTGGCGTATTTGGACCCTTTTCGACCCGCGTCGGATCCTGGTGGCCCTCTCGGTCTTCCTGTTTTCGCTCGCGATCCTGATCCACTTCATCCTGCTCTCCACCGACCGGTTCAACTGGCTCGATGGCAGCTCGAAGGCCCGCGCGGCCGCCGTGCAGATGTCGACCCTGCCGGCTCCGATCGCGCCGAAGTAAGCGGCGGGGGCGGGGCGACCCGCTTCCGAGGCGGCGGGCGGGAGTGGGCCTTCGGCTGCTCCCGTCCGACCGTCACACAAGTCTGATTTGGAGGCGGCGTGAGCTATCGCCTCCCGAACGGAGGATTCCACGATGGCGATGCTAAGTTTTGAGAAAAAATACCGCGTACGCGGTGGAACGCTGCTCGGCGGAGATCTGTTCGATTTCTGGTTCGGGCCGTTCTATGTCGGCTTCTTCGGCGTGACCACGATGTTCTTTGCCATCATGGGAACCCTGCTAATCATCTATTCGGCGTCGCTAGGTCCGACCTGGAACCCGTGGATCATCAACATCGCGCCGCCAGACCTGAAATACGGTCTCGGTTTCGCTCCGCTCAAGGAGGGCGGCTTCTGGCAGCTTATCACGATCTGCGCCATCGGCGCCTTCGGATCGTGGGCTCTTCGCCAGGCCGAGATCAGCCGCAAGCTCGGCATCGGCCTGCATGTGCCGGTGGCCTACAGCGCTGCGATCTTTGCCTATGTCTCGCTGGTGGTCATCCGCCCGGTGCTGATGGGCGCCTGGGGCCATGGCTTCCCCTACGGCATCCTGCCCCATTTGGATTGGGTGTCCAACACGGGCTACCAGTATCTGCACTTTCACTACAATCCCGCACACATGATCGCGGTGACGTTCTTCTTCACCAACTGTCTGGCCTTGGCGCTCCACTCGGCGCTGGTGCTGTCAGCACTCAACCCGGGCAAGGGCGTGGTGGTGAAGGCCCCGGAACACGAAAACACCTATTTCCGTGACATCATCGGCTACTCGATCGGAACTCTGGGCATTCACCGCCTGGGCCTGTTCCTGGCGATGTCGGCGTCGTTCTGGAGCGGTGTGTGCATCATCATCAGTGGACCCTTCTGGACCCGCGGCTGGCCGGAATGGTGGACCTGGTGGCTCAACCTGCCGATCTGGCGCTGAGGGAGACCCACGACAATGTCAGACTATCTCAACGTTTTCACACGCGTGCAGGTGCGCGGGCCGTATGAGCCCGGCGTTCCCCTGCCGCGCGGCGACTGGACCCGCACGAGTGGCGGCAATTGGTTCGAATACTGGATGGGCAAGCTGGGTGACGCCCAGATTGGCCCGATCTATCTCGGCGGCCTCGGCGTGGCGTCGGCCGTGTGCTTCATGATCGCCTTCGAGATCATGGGCCTCAATATGTTCGCGTCAGTGAACTGGGATCCGATCCAGTTCATCCGCCAGCTGCCCTGGCTCGCGCTCGAGCCGCCGCCGCCGCAGTACGGCCTGCACATTCCGCCGCTGAACGAAGGCGGCTGGTGGCTGATGGCCGGCTTCTTCCTCACCGCCTCGCTGCTGTTGTGGTGGGCCCGCCTGTATCGCCGCGCCATCCAGCTTGGCATGGGTACGCATATCGCCTGGGCCTTTGCAGCGCCGATCTGGCTGTATCTGGTGCTCGGCTTCTTCCGTCCGCTGCTGATCGGATCATGGTCCGAGGCGGTGCCGTTCGGCCTCTTCCCGCATCTGGACTGGACGGCGTCGTTCTCCATCCGCTACGGCAACCTGTTCTACAACCCGTTCCACATGCTCTCGATCGTATTCCTGTATGGCTCGGCGGTGATCTTCGCCATGCACGGCGCGACCATCCTGGCCGTCAGCCGCTACGGCGGTGAGCGCGAGATCGAGCAGTCCATCGACCGCGGCACCGCGGCCGAACGCGCCGGCCTGCTGTGGCGCTGGACGATGGGCTTCAACGCCAGCTTCGAGAGCT
>CAIQQQ010000008.1 GCA_903873995.1 uncultured Rhodospirillales bacterium | reverse complement strand
GCACCGTTCACCGTGGCGCTGCCTGGCCTCACTCTCGCCGTGCTCGATGTGGCGGAGGCCGAGGAGGACCGGGTGAACCAGGCCCAGGTTGCACTCTATCGGGCCGACTACCAGAGCCTCGCCGACATCGCCGGGCCGGCCTGGCTGCTGCAGCACCGCCCCACCTGGAGCGCCAGCGACGCCAAGACCAAGGCCGACGCCGGCGCCAACCGCACCTTGGCCGCGGCCTCGCAGGAAATCATTCCCTCGCAGGTTCAGCTGATGCTGTCGGGCCATCACCACACGTTCTCGGCGTTGAACTACGACCACGGCCTGCCGCCGCAGCTCGTCTCCGGCCATGGCGGCGACGATCTCGACAAAGGCACCCGGCTCGATCCGGCCGGCACCACGATCCTCGGCGTGCGTGTGATGAGCGGGCGCAACCTGCCCAACCGGTTCGGCTTCACGATGCTGGAGCGCGGCGACGACGGCGCATGGACGATCACCGACCATGACGCGCACGGCGCCGTGCTGGTCACCTGCCGGCTGGCGTTGCGGGCGATCGCCTGTCCCGGTGCCTGAGCTTGCCGGTCTTCTCGCCGTTGCCGTAAGACCGGGCCGTAGCAAGGGCGCCGCAGCACGGGTATGGAACGATCGTGATCGACCACAAGCAGGCCTCCGACATCGCCAGCGTCACCGAGCACGACGGACGGCAGATCGTCACGCTGCCGGACGGTCTGGCATTCCCGCCCGCCACGCGCCGCCTGCGTATCCTGCGCGACGGTGACCGGCGCATCCTCGTCCCTGCCGACAGCGGGTGGGACTGGCTGTATGACCGCCGCACCGGCCCCGGCGGTTCCGATCTCGGGCTTGCGACCGATGCCGGCAAGGCGACTCTCGCCTTTGTCCGGCGCTTCCTCGCGCGCCAGGAATGGTCGCGCGTCGCGCTGTGGGCCATGTTTGCCGCGATGTGCGTGATGTCTGTTATCCGCGCCTGGGTCGGGCTCACCACGCTCGATTTCGGTGACGAGACCGAGAAATACGTCGCGGTCCAGATGATCCGGCACGGCCAGACACTGTATGGCGACATCTACGCCAACCATGGGCCGCTCGCCTATATCCTGGCCTGGCTGGAAAGCTTCCTGTTCGGCACAAGGAATTTCTCGCAGTATCGCCTCGTCGTGGCCCTGCTGGCGGCCGGCGCGGTGGTGCTGATCGCGCGAAAGGCGCCAACCTGGAACCTCACGGCCACCACCGCCTTGCTGTTCCTCGCACCGCTGTCGGCGATGTGGTTCGTCCATCCGTTGCACATGCTGATCTATCATGCGCTGGACGGCTATCTGGTGACGATGATGCTGGCGCTGCTGGTGCTGCCGGCGATCGCAGGCCGGCCGGTCGGGCGCTGGGCCGCGCGCTGGGCCGGGATATGCGGCACGCTGGCATTCGCCGCCGCCTATCCCGCGGGCGTGCCGGCGGCGCTGTGCGTGCTCGCCGCCGCGCTGTCGGCTGGCTTCACACAGGGCCTGCGGTCCGCCTGGATCATGGTGCTGCAGGTGGCGCTGGGTGCCGCGGTGGCCTGCGTGCCGCTGGCCGTGTGGATGAGCGTGCATGCCAGCTGGAAGGGCTATCTGGCCTACCATATCTACCTCAATCAGGTGGTCTATGGCCGCATGATCGGGTTCGGCCCATGGAATTTTCTGCACGGGCTGCGCCTGTCCTTCGATCCCGCGACGCGCGCCCATGCGTTCGCCGTCGCCGTGGGAGCCGTGGGGCTGGCCGGGCTGCTGGTGGCCCTTGCCATCGGGCGTGGGCGCGGCGTGCTGGCGCGGATCGCCGCGGTGCCGCTGGTGGCGCTCGTGCTGCTGATGCTGAACTTCAAAGGCAGCCCCGATTTTCCAGACGCCGCCCAGATGATCGCCTGCTTCGCCGTGTTCGCCGCAGGCAGCGGCGCGGCGCTGGCCGCCCTGCCCCGGCGTTCGCTCATAACATTGGTGTCGGTTTGCGCCGTGGGCATCCTCGCCAGCGAATTCGCGGCCCGCACCACCATGATGTCGCCCTACACCATGCCGCGCTCCAAGGCGTTCCAACGCGTGATCGCGCCGCTGCCCGCCGATCCGCTGTTCGCTGTCGTGCGCCGGATGGTGCCGCCAGGCGAAACCATGCTGGCCATGCCGTTCTGGCCCGGCGCCTATATCAACGCCCAGCGCCTGCCAGCCTCCGGCCAATACTATTACATCCCGTTCCAGGCCGAATACGACCGCGCACCCGTCCTCGGCGCGTCCATCGATTTCTGCGGCGATATCGATCGCAACCGCCCCAAGATCATCCTCCTGCTCGGCGCCAAACCCGGCTCCTCAGGAGACCTGCTGACCTACAAACCCTGCTTCGGCGCCATCCTGGCCCGCGATTACGACGGCAAACCGGAATTCGGCATGTTCGAAGGCCAGCCCGTCCTCTACCACCGCCATGACACCACAGAGCCAACGCCGGCGTTGCCGCAACCAATGCCGCAGTGACAAACCCAGGGCTCTGCACCGTCCTTTCTTATCCCAACATGGCGAGGGCTTTGCATGGCCGCCATGTTGCGCATAGGCTGCGCGCCAGTCGCGCATCTTGTGCGGCGGTGAAAAAACCATAGGGACACGAACAATGTTCAAACGGACTCTCGGAGCCGGTGCGGCTGCACTGGCGCTGATCGGCGTGCTGGCGGCGCAACCCGCCATGGCCCAGATCAAGATCGGCACGGCCGGCCCCATCACGGGCTCCAACGCCACCTTCGGCGCGCAGCTGAAGGCCGGCGCTGAGCAGGCCGTCGCTGACATCAACGCCAAGGGCGGCGTTCTCGGCCAGAAGCTCGAGCTGTCGATCGGCGATGATGCCTGCGATCCGAAGCAGGCCGTGTCTGTCGCCAACAAGTTCGCCGCCGAAAAGGTGGTGTTCGTGGCCGGCCATTTCTGCTCGTCGAGCTCGATCCCCGCCAGCAAGGTCTATGCCGAGGAAGGCATCCTGCAGATCACGCCGGCCTCGACCAACCCAAAATTTACCGACGAGGGCGGCTGGAACACGTTCCGCGTCTGCGGTCGTGACGACCAGCAGGGTGCGGTCGCCGGCGCCTACATCGCGAAGGAATTCAAGGGCCGCAAGATCGCGATCCTTCATGACAACTCAGCCTACGGCAAGGGTCTGGCCGACGAGACCAAGAAGGCCATGAACAAGGCCGGCATCACCGAGACGCTCTACTCCGCCTATGTCCCCGGCGAGCGTGACTACTCGGCGCTGGTGTCGCGCATGAAGCAGGCCGGCATCGAGCTGATCTATATCGGCGGCTATCATACCGAGACCGGCCTGATCCTGCGCCAGGCGAAGCAGCAGGGCATGAACGTCACCGTCATGGGTGGCGACGCCCTGGTGACCAACGAGTTCTGGCAGATCACCGGCGATCTCGGCAACGGCACGCTGATGACCTTCGCATCCGATCCGCGCCGCCGCGCCTCGGCCGCTGACGTCGTCAAGGCGTTCAAGGCCAAGAACATCGACCCCGAGGGTTACGTGCTCTACGCCTACGCCGCCGTCCAGGTCTGGGCCGAGGCCGCCGCCAAGGCCGGCACGACCGACCCCAAGAAGGTCGCCGCAGCCCTGCATGCCGGCACCTGGAACACGGTGCTTGGCCCGATCAGCTATGACAAGAAGGGTGACGTGACGGTTGCCGACTACGTGTTCTACATCTGGCACAACGGCAACTATCAAGAGATGTGAGCTCTGGCTCACGCCTGACGCTCTCGGCTGAGACAGGCTGAAGAAAGGCGGCGGATCGCAAGGTCCGCCGCCTATTTTTGTGGCCGAACAATACGAAGTTTCCCTGAGGCCGCGCCGCCATCCATGGTCGAAGACCGATGAAAATCATTGGTGCAACAGGCATTGCGATGCCGATGGAACGGGAGCGGCAAGCGTTGCGAACATCGCGATGAAGTGTCCTCATAACCAGCCGCTGATCACGCTGATGATGGGCGTCTGCGTCTTTGTGTCGCCCATCACGCTGCCGCTGTGCGACCGGGGGCTCGCGCTGCCCTGAGACGCAACCGGCAGCCTGCTATTTCGCGGCCGCCAGCGCGTCCATCGCGGCGGCGAAGCCACGGGTCGAAAACGGCATCGCCACCTCGGCATTGCCGGCGTCATGCCATTCCACCCGGCCCGCGGTATCGGCCGGGCGCGTGCGCAGCCGCCGGAGCAAAGATTCGTCACGCAGCTCGAGATCGGCAAAACAGCCGAGCTGGTTGCATTGCTGGAACGGGATGACCACCGGGTCGGCCGCGTCGATCACCAGGCGAACCGGGGCTGACACCCGCGTGTTGACAGGCAGGACCCGAACCACCGCGTGCAGCGGCTGGTCGTGGACCGGCCTGCCGATGGCGAACACCATGGCGATCTGCCGCTGCTGGTCTTGCAAGGTCAGCGCCGCCTCGCACAGGCTCGGCTGCCCCTGCCGCGGGTTGCACGTCACGGTCCAGTCCCCGAACACGGCGGTCGTGCGTTCCGGCAGGATCGAGCCTGCAGCGGGAACCGGCGTCGCGGAAGACGCCGCGGCCGGTGCGGGCGCCGGTGCCGGTGCTGCGGGCGTGCGCTGTTGGGCAGCCCACGTCATGCGCACGGCAAAACCAGCGCCAAGGACGATCACAACGCCAAGCGTGATCTGGACGAAAAGGCGACCTGAGATCAATGCCTGACTCCCCAGCGGTTTGATGTTCAGCAACCCCACCATACAGCCATCCACCGATCGATAAGTCGAGCGGTCGCCGGCTCGGGGCGTCTTTCCGTGGTGCCGCTTCGTGGTTAGCGTTGCCGCATCGATCCGCCACAGGAAGGGCCCGGGCCATGAGCGAGACCAGCATCACCGCCAACAGCACCGCCGCCGCCGAAGCGCTCGCCGGTGTGACATACACGCCCGAGGAACGGGCGCTGATGCTGGAATCGCTGGTGCAGCAGGCGGCGCGTGCCGCGGCCAGGCGGGCGAGCCCCCTGCCCGAAGGCCTGGCGCCGGCGCAACGCTTCGATCCGCGGCTGCCGGGCTTTACCATGCCGGCGCCGGAACCGTTCGCATTGGCATTGCCCGATCCGGGCCCAATCCCCGGCCGCGCCGAAGACATCGGCTTCGCATCGCTTGCGCAGCTGGCCGGCTGGGTGCGCGCCGGACAGATCGGCTCGGTAAAGCTCACCGAGCTTTATCTGGACCGGATCGCCCGTCACGGCCCGCGCCTGGAATGCATCGCGCTGGCCACGCCCGAGCTCGCGATGACCCAGGCCCACGCCGCCGACACGGAGATCGCCGCCGGGCGCTGGCGCGGGCCGCTGCACGGCATCCCCTATGGCTGCAAGGACCTGCTGGACACGGCGGGGCTGCCGACGCGCTGGGGTGCCGAGCCGTATCTGGACCGGGTGCCGCAGTCGGACGCCACGGTGGTGCGCCTTCTGGCCCAAGCCGGCGCCGTGCTGGTCGCCAAGACCACACTGGGCGCGCTCGCCTACGGCGACATCTGGCATGGCGGCGTCACGCGAAATCCCTGGAACCTCATCGAAGGGTCAAGCGGCTCCTCGGCCGGCTCCGGCTCGGGGACCGCCGCCGGTCTGTTCGGCTTCTCGATCGGCACTGAGACGCTGGGCTCGATCGTCTCGCCGAGTGCGCGCTGCGGCACCACCGGGCTGCGGCCGACCTTCGGGCGGGTGAGCCGGGCGGGCGGCATGACGTTGTGCTGGTCGCTCGACAAGGTGGGCCGATCTGCCGGAGCGTGGACGACACGGCGTTGGTGCTGGCGGCGATCAATGGGTTTGACGCGGCGGATGTGGCGAGCATCGCTGCCCCGTTCGGCTACGATCCCAAGGCGGGCATCGCGGGCCTGCGGGTCGGCTATTTCGAGACCGACCTCGCCGACCCGATCGATCGGGCGAGCCTGAATGCGCTGCGCGGTCTCGGGCTCGAAACAGTCGCGCTCGACCGCCCGGCGCTGCCCTACAACTCGCTTTACGACGTGCTTTACGCAGAGGCGGCGGCGGCATTCGAGGAGTTGACCCTTGACGGCCGAGACGATCTGCTGACCTGTCAGGATGCGCGGGCGTGGCCCAACAAGTTCCGCGCCGCCCGGTTCATCTCCGCTGTCGATCTGATCCAGCTCGACCGGCTGCGCCGCCAGGTGATGCAGGTCGCCGATGGCTGGTTTCGGCAGGTGGACGTGATCATGGGCGGCCCGCTATCCGGCCCGATGACGCTCATCACCAACTTTACCGGCCATCCCTGCCTCGTGCAGCGCGCAGGGTTCCGCCAGAGCGCCACGCGCGTCATGGGCGGGCTGGGCGTCAAGCCGAGCCTGGCCGAAGGGGCCGAGCACCGTGTGCCGCACGGTGTATGCCTGTGGGGCCGGCTGTTCGAGGAGGCGACGATCCTGCGCGTCGGCCGGGCGCTGGAGACGTCACTGGGCGTGGCGGCGGAGCGACCGGAGGGGCTCGCTTAAGTTTATAAAACAATTAACAATTCTATTTGCGGCGTTTTGGCACTGGTTCAGAAACACCTTACGTTCGGTTGACAATGACCAAATAATAATTGCATTATTTTGCTATTTTATTGCAACCAGTGACCCCGTAATGAGGGAGCGGGGTGAGCCCCCGGATCGCGATCGCCGACGGCCCGCTGGGTCTGCTGGGTGAACGCGTGACAGGACGATGCGCCAGGGTGTGGCACCGCCGGATGTTCGGCGCGGGCGCCCTTGGCTGACCGCGGCGGGTGTATGATGGCGACCAACAAGACCGGAACGGTGTCGGCCGGCGGCCTGTCCGTCAGCACGATGTATACCGACTACACCAACTGGTTCACGGCCGCGGTGACGTTGACCAACACCACCGGCGCACCGCTCAGCGACTGGACCGTGGCGTTCGACGAGCCGCAGCCGATCACGGCCCTGTGGGGAGGGCAGATCACCGCGCAGGCCGGCGCCTCCTACATCGTGCACAGCGCCGGCTGGAACGCGGCCGTCCCGGCCGGCGGCTCCGTCACGTTCTATTTCAACGCCAACGGCCCGGCGCCCGCGGTGCCGTCGAGCTTCGTTGTGAACGGCGCCACGTTGGGCGCCGCCGCCGCTGTTTCAGGCCCGGTCGCAACGACCACAACGTCCGCGGCACCGCCCGCGATCGCGCCGGCCACAACGATCACGCCGCAAGGCTCACTGTCCGCCGCCATGACCGTGACGCAGAACTGGGGCACCGGCTGGAACGGCCTCGTCAGCATCAGCGATGGCGGCGCCACCGTCTCCGGCGGCTGGACCATCGCGTTCGACCTCGCTGCCACGATCGTCAACCTGTGGGACGGCGTGATCACCAGCCATGTCGGCACCCATTACATTGTGTCCAACGCGGCCTGGGATTCCACCCTGTCGGCTGCGAAAATCGTCACGTTCGGCTTCAACGTGGCGGGCGCCCTGCCGGCGCTGCCCACAAGCTTCACAATCAACGGCGCCACCGCAGCCACACCCACCCCGGCGCCGGTTCTGCTGCCGAGCGTCACTGTCGCCGGCGGCAGTGTCACCGAGACGCCATCCGGCGGGACCGAGATCTTCATCGTCACCTTGTCCACACCCGCCACCTCGGCGGTCTCGTTCACCTATGCGACGCAGGACGGCACCGCTGTCGCCGGGGTGGATTATGTCGCCTCGTCCGGCACGGCCACCATCGCCGCCGGGCAGACCAGCGCCACCGTGTTGGTGGCGACACGCCCCGGGCGCACCGGCAGCACGACATTCGATCTGGTGCTGAGTGGCCTCGCCGGTGCAACGATGGCAGGCGGCGGCGGCACGCTCGCCGCGGTCGGAACGATCGTCAACGCGCCGTCGCTCAGCCTGAGCGGCACCACCGTCACCGAGACGGCAACCGGGGAGACCACCGCCATGTTCGCCGTCGCGCTGTCCAGCCCCGAACCGGTTCCGGTGACCGTCGCCTACAGCACCGTCGCCGGCACCGGCACGTCGGGCGCCGTGGCGGGGCGTGACTTCACCGCGACCAGCGGCACCGTGACCATCGCGGCCGGCGCCACGGGAGCCACGATCGACGTTCCCACCTTCGCCGCAGGGGCCACCGCCACCCGTAGCTTCACGCTGGTGCTGTCCAACCCAACCAATGCCGGCATCGCCAGTGGCACGGCAACCGCCACGCTCGTCTCGACCGCGCCGCCGGCAACACCGCAGGCCGCGGTCCAGATCGGCGCGACCGGCCTGCTGCTGGCCAACGTCACGCGCGATCTCACCGCGCCGCAGGGCGGCGCCGCGGGCACCCTGCTGCCCGGCGGCTATCTGCACACCAGCGGCAACCAGATCGTCTCGGCCACGGGGCAGGACGTGCGGATCGCAGCCGTGAGCTGGTTCGGCTTTGACAACACGACGGCCACGCCAGGCGGGCTCGACACGCAAAGCTACAAGACCATCATGGACCGTATGGTGGAGGCCGGCTTCAACACGCTGCGCCTGCCGTTCTCCAACGCGTTCCTCGCCGGCGCCGTCACGCCGTCCTACATCAACACCAAGCTCAACCCCGATCTCGCCGGTCTGTCGAACCTCGCGATGATGGACAGGATCGTGGCCTATGCCGCCCAGATCGGGCTCAAGGTCATCCTGGACGACCATAACAGCAGCGGCACCAGCGGGCCCAACCTTAACGGGCTCTGGTATGACCAGACCTACAGCGATGCCACATGGCAGGGCGACTGGACGATGCTGGCGAAACACTACGCCGGCAACGCCACGGTGATCGGCGCCGATCTGTTCAACGAGCCGCACAGCGTCGCAACCAACGGCACCCTCACCGGCGCCACCTGGGGCGACGGCTCAGCGACCGACTGGCAAGCGGCTTCCACACGGGCGGGCGACGCCATCCAGGCGGTGAACCCCAACTGGCTCGTCATCGTCGAGGGCATCCAGGCCTATCAGAACAGCTACACCAACTGGGGCTCCAACCTGATGGGCGTGGCGACCCACCCGGTGACGCTGACCGACCCGAACCATCTGGTCTATTCCGCCCACACCTATCCCGCCTCGGTCGATCCGGAGCCCTGGTTCACCGCGGCCAACTATCCGGCCAATCTCGCCTCCGTCTGGACGCAGCAATTCGGCTACATCGCCCAGCAGGGCATCGCCCCGGTGTTCATCGGCGAATACGGCTCGAACTTCACGCAGGCCGCCGATCAGCAATGGCTGCAGGCCTTGCAGTCCTTCGCCAACTCCCAGGCCGGGGCCGGCCTGCAGACCGGGCAGCAGGGCATGTCCACAGGCTACTGGGCCTGGAACAGCGCGCCTGGCACGTCCCTCATCGGCGCCTCGATGCCCGACTATGCAACCGCCAACACGGCGGTGCAGCAGGCCGCACAGAGCCTCTCATATCAGGCCGCCGGCAACGCCAACGAGCTCGACGTCGCCGTGAGCCTCGCCGCCGCCCACACCGCCCCGGTCACGATCCTCTACGCCACGCAGGACGGCACGGCTCATGCAGGCACGGATTACGTGGCCACCTCCGGCACCCTCACCTTCGCCCCGGGCGAGACCGCCAAGATCGTGCCGGCACTCCTGCTCAACCCGGGCACCAGCGCCGGCAGCCCGAGCTTCCTGCTCAACCTCGCCGACGCGCAGGGCAATGCCCTCGGCGCGGAGACAGTCACGATTGTGCACGATCCGCAGGCCACCGTTTCGCGCACCAGCCAGCAATGGTCCAACATCGCCTACAACACCGTCACCATCACCAACACGTCGAGCCAGACCATCAATGGCTGGGAGGTCGCGGTGCACACCGCCTCGTCTGTCATGCCCAGCCAGGTCTATGACGGTCAGCTGGTCAGCGCGCAGGGCAATGATTACCTCTTCACAAGTGCGGCGTGGAATCAGACCATCGCACCGGGCGCGTCGGCGCATTTCGAGTTCGGCGCGTCCCAGACCGCCATCAACACGCCGGTATCGGTGAGCGTGGTGCACACCGGGACCTGACCTTTCTGGACCAACCCGATGATCACGCCCGCCTATGTCCGCAAGATGGCCGCCTACAACACCGAGATGAACCGAAGGCTGTATGACGCGGCACAGCACCTGGACGATACGGAACGCCGCGCCAATCGTGGGGCGTTCTTCGGCTCGATCCAGGGCACGCTGAGCCACCTCGTCTGGGCCGACCAGATGTGGATGTCGCGCTTTGACGGCGGCGAGAAGCCGACGGTGCCGCTTACGCAGAGTGGGGCGCTGTTCACCGAATTCGCCCCCATGCGCATCGCCCGCGAGGCGGAGGATGCGCGCATGACCGGCTGGGCCACGCACGTGACTCAGGACTGGCTCGATGGCGACCTCTCCTGGTTCAGCGGGGCGACACAGAGCCAAAGGACCGCCGGGCGCGCGCTTCTCGTAATGCATGTGTTCAATCACCAGACCCATCACCGCGGCCAGGCCCATGCGCTTCTCACCCGCGCAGAACAGGACACCGGCGCCACCGACCTGTTCGTGCTGGCGCCCTGATCTGCGTGTGTGTGGCGGATTGCCGGCGGGAGGCGCTAATCTTCGCGCAGGCATCAGGGTATTCGCGATGACACTCCCGCTCGTGGCTGGCTTTCGCCACGCCCCCTCCGGCACGATGAGCTATGTGGTCACCTGCCCCGAGACCAGGGACTGCGCCATCATCGACAGCGTGCTCGACTACGATCCGGCCGCAGCCCGCATCGCCACCACCGCCGCGGACCACATCGCCGATCACGTGGCCCGCGAAGGCCTCCATGTCGTGTGGCACCTCGAGACCCATGTGCACGCCGACCACCTCTCCGCCATGGCGCATCTGAAGTGCAGGCTGGGCGGAAAGACCGGCATCGGTGACCGCATCGACGAGGTGCAGGCGGTCTTCGCGCGGCTGTTCAACATCGAGTCGGATTTTGTGGCGGACGGACGGCAGTTCTTTCATCTGTTCCGGCCCGATGAACCCATAGCGATCGGGAAGCTGGAGGGCCGCGTGATCCACACACCCGGCCACACGCCCTCCTGCGTCAGCTACCTGATCGGCGACGCGGTGTTCGTCGGCGACACCCTATTCATGCCGGACAGCGGCACCGCGCGGTGTGACTTCCCCGGCGGTAACGCGGCCGAGCTATGGCACTCCATCCAGCGCCTCTACCAGCTCCCCGGCGAGACGCGGGTGTTCATCTGCCACGACTATGCGCACAACCGCCCCGCTGCCTGGGAGGCCACGATCGTTGCCCAGCGCATGGGCAACATCCATCTTCGTGCGGTCACCCCGCTCGATGAGTTCGTGGCCCTGCGCGAGGCGCGTGACGCCACACTCGGACTGCCGGCGCTGATCCTGCCCTCGGTGCAGATCAACATCCGCGCAGGCGAGCCCCCCGAACCGGAGGCCAACGGCGTCGCCTACCTGAAGATCCCGCTCGACCGGCTCTGAGCCACGCGGCCTTCACCCGCACCCCGCGAAAATGCGCGGGTTGTTGCGCCCTCCAAGACCCCATGCTAGAGGCCGCTCGCCCGAGATGATCGTGGCAACAATCCGGGATCGCAGCCGATCCCCAGCAGACGGAACCGCAGCTTTGGCCTCTGGCGGCTCAACGATTTCGACGGGTGGCGGCCTCACTGACCGCTATGCCGCAGCGCTTTATTCCCTGGCCGGCGATCGCAACGAGCTCGATCTGATCGTTGACCAGATGGACGGTCTGGGCCGGCTGATCGACGAGGCGCCGATGCTGCGCCGACTGCTGGGCAGCCCGCTGATTGACGTCGTCACCGCGCAGAAGGCGATGCACGAGGCGCTCGTGGCGCAGGGCTTTTGCAAGACCATCACCGATTTCGTGGGTGTGATCACGGCCAACCGCAGGCTGTCTGCCCTGCGCGGCATCGTCACCGCGTTTGCCGCCCTCGTGGCGCAGAAGCGGGGCGTGATCCTGGCCCAGGTGAGTTCGGCTCATCCGCTTACCGATGTGCAGGAGACCCTGCTGCGTGCCCGCCTCATCGAGGCCGGCTATGCGCAGGTGAACATCCAAAAGCATGTCGACGCCAGCCTGCTGGGTGGCCTGGTCGTGAAGATCGGCGCCCGGCTCTATGACACCAGCCTGAAGTCCCGCTTGCAGCGGCTTCAATACGCCATGAAGGGAGCCGCCTGATGGACATTCGTCCCGCCGAGATCTCGGAGATCCTCAAGAAGCAGATCGCGTCGTTTGACGCCGAGGCGAACGTCTCCGAGACTGGTCAGGTCCTGTCGGTCGGTGACGGCATCGCCCGTGTGTTCGGCCTGCAGAACGTGATGGCCGGCGAGTTGGTCGAGTTCCCCGGCGCCGGCCTCAAGGGCATGGCGCTGAACCTCGAGACGGACAATGTCGGCGTCGTGATCTTCGGTGACGACCGCGCCATCCGCGAGGGCGACACCGTCAGCCGCACCGGCACCATCGTTGACGTTCCGGTGGGCAAGGGTCTGCTCGGCCGCGTCGTTGACGGTCTCGGCAACCCGATCGACGGCAAGGGCCCGATCGTCGGCGAGCGCGCCCGCGTCGAGGTGAAGGCCCCCGGCATCATCCCGCGCAAATCTGTGCACGAACCGATGCAGACCGGTATCAAGGCGATTGACGCGCTGATCCCGATCGGCCGCGGCCAGCGCGAGCTGATCATCGGTGACCGCCAGACCGGCAAGACCGCGGTGATCATCGACACCATCATCAACCAGAAGCCCGCGCATCACGGCCACGACGAAGGCCAAAAGCTTTATTGCATCTATGTCGCCATCGGCCAGAAGCGCTCGACGGTGGCCCAGCTGGTCAAGACACTCGAAGAGCAGGGCGCGATGGAATACTCCATCATCGTCGCCGCCACCGCTTCCGACCCGGCGCCGATGCAGTTCCTCGCCCCCTACACCGGCTGCGCCATGGGCGAGTATTTCCGCGACAACGGCATGCACGCGGTCATCTTCTATGACGACCTGTCCAAGCAGGCCGTCGCCTATCGCCAGATGTCGCTG
>CAIQQQ010000007.1 GCA_903873995.1 uncultured Rhodospirillales bacterium | reverse complement strand
GGTTCTGAGAACCGTCGGGTATGCCCCTATGTTTTGGACTTGCTAAATAGATTGAGGTCCAGGGGCTCGGCTCCTGGCGGGGTCCAGGGGCAGCGCCCCTGGCCTTCCTTTCAATCCCCCTCCCCCTCCCGCGGAGACGTGGTCCAGCCTGGTTCGAGGCGGATTGAGGGTTGGGTGCAGAGGTTGAGGGCGCGGCGCTCTTCGGCGGCTCGGTTGCTGAAGACGATGCGGAGGTCGGCGAGACAGCTGCCTTGATAGGCGAGGGTTCGGGTTTCGCCGACGGAGAGGGCCTGGTCGGCGAGGCGATCGTCGCCCCATTGGGGGGCGTCGGGGGCGGAGAGGAAGAGTTGCTGGACGACGAGGCGGTTTGCGTTGGTGATGGCGATGCTGTGCGGCTGGTCTGGCGGTTTGGGCGGCAGCAGGGCCTTGGCGCCGTCGAAGGCGATTTGGCGCGTGCGGCAGAGATTGACGTTGCGCTGTTCTTCGCGGGCGCCGCTTTCGAACACGGCGGCGACGTCGAAGCTGCAGACGCGCGATCGGCCGAGCAGCAGGTGCAGCCGCCCACCGGGCTCGAGCGCATTGTCCCCCAGTCGCTCACCACCCCAGTCATCGACGTTGGAGGGCGAGGCGAAGAACTCGATGATCGACATCTGGGCGCGATTGAGCAGGTCCATCTCCCGCTCGCCGAGCGGGCCGAGCACGACGGGCGGTTGCGGGCGCCTGTCGTCGGCCCACGCCGCGGCGATGCCGCACCCGGCCAGGGCTGCGATCACGGCTGCGATCAGGGCCATGGCGCGTGCGTGGCGCAAAATGATGCGGGGGAGGATCATGAAGACTGATGCATGCCGGTTGGCGAAGCTGTGTCCTGAAGGTCACAGCGATGCAAGTGCAACCAAGGCCTGTGTCACGATTGTAACGTCTCTGTTGCACCAGCGCCGCGCTTGCCCATGTGCAGGGCATGACAGAGCAGCCAGACCCGACTTTGCCCGACACCCATCCCAAGCCCGTGGTCGTGCCGCAGTTGCCGCCGAGCCTCCCAAAGGAGATCGGTGGCACCGCCGGCCCGGAGCCTACGCGCTATGGTGACTGGGAGCACAAGGGGCGCTGCACGGATTTCTGATCGCCGCCGCGCGCGGATGGGCCCTGTCTGTTCGGCGGGCGGCGTTTCAGCTCATGCCGGGATCGCGCGTCATCTTGTCCACCCGGTTCCATGCGCCTTGGGCGCCGGCTGGATGCAGCTTCTCGATCCGGGTCTTGTCCAGGCCGTGGTCAGCGTATTTCTGATAGAGTGCGAAGGTCTCCCAGTAGAGCGGCTCCCACAGCTTGAGGGTCTCGGCCGGCCGTTTCAAGCGCTCGATCGCGCCACCGACAGAGCTTTCCAGGAAGTGTGAGCTGTTGAGAAAGGCTTCGGCCTCGCCACATTCCTTGAACACGGACGCAGCGTATCCCTGCATTGTCTCGATGTTGCGGTTGTAGCGGTCGTTGTCCTCTCGTAACTTGCGCTCGGCTTCGGCGGCATCCGCCTTCTGCTGCTGCTCCTGTTCCATTTGCGCCTGCTGGGCGACGGTCGGCGGACCGGCCTCGTCAGGATGACCCGGCAGGCCGACCGGGGCGGGCGGCGGGATTTTTCGCTCGGCGTCGTGCAGAGCCTTCGTGACCTCGGTGATGCGGGTGTTGATGTGGCCCATCATTTCGGAATACTGCCCATCCAGATCCGCGTCCGACCAGAGTTTCTGGTTGTTCGTGATCTCGTTGGACAGGCTTTGAACGCCGGCCAGCGCCGCCTTGAACGCTGTGACCGCCTCTGGGATCTGGCCGGCCTTAAGCTTGGCGTTGCCCTCCTTCAGCGGATCGCCGGTCACCAGCACGTCCCATTGCGGGCGCATGCGGTCGGTGCCGTCCGGCCAGGCATAGGCCTTGCCCATCACCGGGCCGTCCTTTGGGCGGACGATGGATTCGAGTGGCGCGTTGCGGCCCTCGGTGTCGGATTTGCTCCAGGCCGCAAGCGCTGACTGCACCGCGGATTTGTTGACGGCGGTGATCTCGCCGTTGGTGACGGTGACGGCGGCGCGGATCTTCTTGCCGCAGACCACCCAGTCGTCGTGGTTCATGCCGACGACCTTCTTGTTCCAGCCGGCCGCGTCCAGTGCCTCGTTACAGTAGCGCATGATCTCGGGATCGGCGAGATCGGTGCCCTGCGACTGCGTTTCCGTGCCGAGCAGGCTTGTTGGATGCATCGCCGTGCCGACCGGATCGGTTGCGATCTTGCCGAGATTGCCGAGCGTTTTGGAGACGGAGGTGGTTTTGTCGGTCTGGTCGATCTCGCCGGTGGCCTGGCCTTGGGCATCGACGCTGCCGGTGTAGCCTTCGGTGTGGGTGGAGGTGAACTTCACGTCCCCCACGCCCGCGCTGCCGCCGGACTGGCTGGCGCCCGTGGCCTTGGTGCCGATGACGTTGCCGTTCTTGTCGCGCGTCACCTCCTCGGACAGCGTTCCGGTGCCGCCGAGCGTGAGCTTCGCGGCGCCGATATTGCCGCCGATGGTGGTGCCGTCCGCGGTATTGGTCTTTTTGGTCGATTGCGACAGCAGACCTTGATTGTCTGCGATGATCTTGTCGAGCGCCTCGCCGGTGCCGGCCGCGCGGATCTTGCCGAGCAGATCGCTGAAATTCGGATCCGTCTGATCGAGCACCATCACCACCACGCGCGCCTTGCCGTCGCTATGGGACATGCCGGCGGTGCCGCCGACGACGCCGACATTGACGCCGACACTGCCTGTGTATCCGGCCTGATCCTCGATCGTCGCGGTCACCTGCAGCTTGTTGTCACCCAGTCCGGTCTCGTTCAGCGTCACCTTGTGGCTGGCGGTGACGCTGGCCTGCACGCTTCCCGTCGTGCCGCTGCTGTCGCTTTGCCCGCCGCCGAGCGCGCCTTGCAGGCCTGCCGTGGTTCCCTGCGACGTCTCGATCTGCTGGCCCTTGCCGAGCGACTTCGCGAACTCCGCCGAGCTTACAAGTTGTTTGAAGAGTTTCGCCGCCGTCTCCCAGCCTTGCGACATGCCGGTCGCCAAAATCTGGTGCTCGGGGAAGCTGCCGCCGCGGCCATTGTTGGCGATGTCCTCCAGGTATTTTTTCGCCTGATCCTCCGGCAGCGTCTGGGTGAAGGCGGCCGTGGCGACATAGGCCAGGCTGGCACCGACGCTGCCGGTGGCCTTGCCGTCCGCCAGGCCCTTGCCCGATTCGTCCGGCGTGGCCTTGGGCGCCGCCTCGCCGGCCAGGCCGGTGCCGATCGAGACGTTGAAGCTGATCGTGGTGGTGATGGTGAAGCTGGGCGGGGTGGTGCTGGGGGTGATTTCCTTGACGAGGGACTGACAGCGCCCGCCGGCGGAAACGGTGTCGGTGAGCGACACACCTGGGCGCAGCGTCTCCTTGACGCTGCCGCCCAGATTGCCGCCGATGCCGGTGCCCTTGTCGTCGGACACCAGGCCGGCGTTGCCTTGGATGCTGGTCTCGGTGCCGCGCACCATGGTCTGCTTGTCGGCCGGGCCTTCCATCGTGCCGGATTTGGTGGTGCGCCCGGCGCCGAGCCCGATCTGGCCGTCGCTGCGCTGCAGCCCCTTCGTTGTGGTCGTGCTGTCGAGCTGACTGCCGCTTTGGGTGGAGCTGGTGGTGGAGGTGGTGGCGCCGCTGGTGCCGAGCGAGGTGGTTGTGCTGTTGGAGGTGGTGACGGTGGCGCCGGAGGTGACGGTGGTCTGCTCCAGGGAGCGTGTCCGCGACGCATCGGCGGTGCCTTTGTCCAGATCGACCTTTGCGGTGGTCTGGTCGGACAGCTTGGTGGTGCCGCCGCCGGTGGTGAGTGTTGCCGTGGTGCCGCTTGAGACCGATCCGCCGCTGGTGGTGAGATTGACGGTGGTGGTGTCTTTCTGGACGAGGTCGATGGGCTTACCGTCCTGGCCCAGGGTGGCGCCGGCGGTGGTGCGGGTGCTTTGCGCTGTGATCCCCTTGTCGTTCAACGTTGTGGTGGCATCGACGGTGGAGTCGGTTGTGCCGAGCCGCAGTTCGGCCGGGGTCAGCCGGTATTCCGGGGCGACCATCTGGTCGGCTGCCTCGGGGCCATATTTGTCGTAGGTGGCCTTGCTGGCCTTGAGGCGGGTTGCGAGATCGAGGGGGGCGGGTGTGGCGGCGGCTTGGGCCGGGTCGGCTGGTGTTGCGCCAACGGGCGCGCTGTTGGGCGCGTTTTCGGGCGGGGCACCGGAGGCGGGCGGGTCGTAGCTGCGCGGGTCCACGTCCAACGTGTCGTGCGTCCAGTTGTGATGGACATCCGTGAGCTTGGGCGAGACCGGCGCGTTGGTATCGGGCATGACAAACCTCCCGGAGGACCGCCGAACCCTGACCGAAGCGGCCGAATGTTCGGACCAATGACTTTGGGGAGACAGTGTTGGACCGCCCCCCGCCGCGTCAATCGTCGCGACATCGGTCTCGCTTGACGCGCGGTCATTCTTTCGTGACGTTCGAGGGCCGCGTTGTGGGGATTTGGGGTGAACTTGTAGGGGAATTGGCGGAGGGGATGGGATTCGAACCCACGGTAGGGTTTAACCCCTACAACGATTTAGCAAACCGTCGCCTTCAGCCGCTCGGCCACCCCTCCGCCGAGGGACCGCAAGAGATGCGACCAGGTGCAACACGACGTTTGCAAGACTGTTCTAGGGAGAACGCCCCCCTGCGTCAAACGCCAGATCAGCTGAGGGCGATCTCCATGCCGCGCTGCACGGCCGGACGGGCCATCAGGGTCTCGTACCAGCGCTTCACATGCGGGAAATCGGCGAGATCGACCAGGTGGCGCTCGTGGCGCCAGGCCCAGCCGAGGATTGCGAAATCGGCGATCGACAGGGCGCCTGCGAAGAACTCGACCTCGGCGAGGCGGCGGTCGGCGACGCCATAGAGGCGGCGGGTTTCCTTCGTATAGCGCTCCAGGCCGTAGCGGCGGTCGGCCTCGGTCTCGACCTGCAGGAAGTGATGCACCTGGCCGGGCATGGGGCCGAAGCCGCCCATCTGCCACATCAGCCATTCCAGCACGGGCACCGCGCCGCGGGGGTCGGCCGGCATGAACCGGCCGGTCTTGCGGGCGAGGTAGAGCAGGATCGCGCCGGATTCGAACACGCCGATCGGCTGGCCGTCCGGACCGTCATGGTCCTTGATGGCGGGGATGCGGTTGTTGGGGCTGAACGAAAGGAAGGCCGGGTCGAACTGCTCGCCCTTGGAGATGTTCACCGGGTGGACGGTGTAGGGCAGGCCCATCTCCTCCAGCGCCACCGAGATCTTGCGGCCGTTGGGGGTGTTCCAGGTCCAGATTTCGATGCTCATGGCGTTGTCTCCTTTGCTGCCTTCTTGAGGGCTTTCTGGAAGGCGTTGCGCGGATGGCCTTCGGCGATCCAGCCGAAGCGGGTGCCGCGGTCGGTCTCATAGACCTGGTAGCGCGGCAAGGCGTAATCGGGGCTGCCGGGGGCTATGGCCTGCGAGCCGAGGGCGAAGGCGGCCTTGAAGCCGGCGCGGGCGGCCGCCTGTTCCAACGTTGGATCGTGGATGCCGAAGGGCCAGGCGAGGAGATCGGCGGGCTGGCCCAGATGATGTTCGATCGGGGCGCGTGAATCGGCGATCTCGTGATCGATATAGGCGGCATAGGCGTCCGGCGCGCGGCGGGCGCGTTCGGTGTTGAAGTTGGGGTGGGACTGGGTGTGGGCCTGCACGTCCACAAGGCCGGAGCGCGCCATCTCGCGCAGCATGTCCCAGGTGAGATAGGCGCTGCCCTGGCCGATCTGCGGCGGGTTGATGAACAGCGTCACGGGAATCCCGCGCGCGCGGATGATCGGGAACATGATGGTGTAGACGCTGCGCCAGCCATCGTCGGCGGTGATGGCCACCTCCGGGCCGTGGGGCGCTGTGCCGTGGGCGACTGACAGCGCCTCGGACAGCTTGACCACGGCGATGTGGTGGCTGGCCAGCCAGTCGAGCTGTTCGGTGAAGGCGGCGGTGGTGACAATTGTCGCCGAATGGGAGGCCACCGGGTCGAAGCGGTGATAGGCCAGCACGGGGATGACGCCCGGCTCGGCCGCCTGCGCCGAAACTGTGAGCAGCAGGAGGCCGAGCAACGTGCGGATCATGAGAGTTTTGCCTTCAGCGCCTCGTTGACCAAGGCCGGGTTGCCCTTGCCGGCCATCGCCTTCATCACCTGGCCCACGAAGAAGCCGAACAGCTTCTCCGCGCCGGCCTTATACTGCGCGACCTTGTCGGCATTGGCAGCCAGCACCTTGTCCACCGCAGCGTCGATCGCACCCGTGTCCGTCACCTGGCGCAGGCCCTTCTGATCGACGATCACCGAGGCCCGCTCGCCGGTGTCGATCATCGCCTCCAGCACCTCCTTGGCGATGCGGCCGTTGATGGTGGAGTCAGCGATCAGATCGAGCAGCTCGCCGAGGCCATCCGCCGAGATCGGGCTGGTTTCAATGCTGCGGCCGGTGCGGTTCAGGCCGGCGTAGAAATCGCCCATCATCCAGTTGGCGGCCTGCTTCGCGTCACGGCCGGTGGCCAGGCGCTCGTAGAAATCGGCACTGGCCTGCTCCATCACGAGGATGCGGGCGTCGTAGGGCGAGAGGCCGTAATCGCGCATGAACCGCGCGGTCTTGGCATCCGGCAGCTCGGGCAGGGTGGCCTTGAGCTGGGCGACCCAGTCGGGGTCGAGCACCAAGGGCAGCAGGTCCGGATCGGGGAAGTAGCGGTAGTCATGCGCGTCCTCCTTGGAGCGCATCGAGCGGGTTTCGTTGCGGGTGGGGTCGAACAGGCGGGTCTCCTGCACCACCTCGCCGCCGTCTTCCCACAGGGCGATCTGGCGCTTGGCCTCGGCCTCCACCGCCATCATGACGAAGCGGATGGAGTTGACGTTCTTGACCTCGCAGCGGGTGCGGAAGCCCTCGCCGGCCTTTCGAACGGAGACGTTGACGTCCGCCCGCATCGAGCCTTCGTCCATGTTGCCGTCACACGTGCCGAGATAGCGCAGGATCTGGCGGAGCTTGGTGAGGTAGGCGCCGGCCTCCTCGGGGCTGCGGATGTCGGGCTCGGATACGATCTCCATCAGCGCCACGCCGGAGCGGTTGAGGTCGATGAAGCTGCGGGTCGGGTCCTGGTCGTGCAGGCTTTTGCCGGCGTCCTGTTCCAGATGCAGGCGGGTGACGCCGATCTGCTTCACGCTCCCGTCGGCCAGGGTGACCTCGACGACGCCGGTGCCCACGATCGGGTGCTCGAACTGGCTGATCTGATAGCCCTGCGGCAGATCGGCGTAGAAGTAGTTCTTGCGGTCGAACCGGCTCCACAGATTGATCTGGGCGTTGAGGCCGAGGCCGGTGCGGACGGCCTGGGCCACGCATTCGGCGTTGGGCACCGGGAGCATGCCGGGGAAGGCCGCGTCCACGAAGCTGACCTGGCTGTTGGGCTCGGCGCCATACGCGGCCGACGCGCCGCTGAACAGCTTCGATCTGCTGATCACCTGGGCGTGAACTTCCAGACCGCAGACGATCTCCCAGGTGCCGGTGCTGCCTTCGAGTGTGTAGGCCATGGCTCAGGCTCCCGCGCGCTTGGTGGGAAGGGTGGTGAAGCCGGCTGAGCGTTCCAGCACGGCGCCGACGGCGAAGAGGGTCTCCTCGTCGAACTTGCGGCCGATCACCTGCAGGCCGAGGGGCAGGCCCTGAGCGTCCAGGCCGGCCGGCACGGAGAGGCCGGGGAGGCCGGCCATGTTGACCGGGACGGTGAACACGTCGTTCAGGTACATCGTCACCGGATCGTCCATCTTCTCGCCCTGGCCGAAGGCGGCGGAGGGGGCGGTGGGGGTCAGCAGCGCGTCCACATGCTCGAAGGCCTCGGTGAAGTCGCGCAGGATGAGGGCGCGGACCTTCTGGGCGCGGAGGTAGTAGGCGTCGTAGTAGCCGGCGCTGAGCACGTAGGTGCCGATCATGATGCGGCGCTTCACTTCGGCGCCGAAGCCCTCGGCGCGCGTCGCCTCGTAAAGCTCGGTGAGGTCGTGGCCGTCGGCGCGCAGGCCGAACCGCACGCCGTCATAGCGCGCGAGGTTGGAGGAGGCCTCGGCGGGGGCTACGATGTAGTAGGCGGCGAGGCCGTATTTGGTGTGGGGCAGCGAGACATCGACGATGGTGGCGCCGGCGTCACGCAGCCAGGCGAGGCCCTGCTGCCACAAAGCGTCGATCTCGGGGGATAGGCCGTCGAGGCGGTATTCGCGCGGCACGCCGATGCGCAGGCCTTTGACGCCGCGGGCGCAGGCGGCGGCGAAATCGGGCACCGCGATGTCCGCCGAGGTGCCGTCCTTCGGATCGAAGCCGGCCATCGAACCGAGCATGATGGCGCAGTCCTGCACCGTGCGGGCGACCGGGCCGGCCTGATCCAGCGAGGAGGCGAAGGCGACCACGCCCCAACGCGAGCATCTTCCGTAGGTGGGCTTGATGCCGGTGATGCCGCAGAAGGCGGCGGGCTGGCGGATCGAGCCGCCGGTGTCTGTGGCTGTGGCCCCCAGGGCCAGCCTTGCCGCCACGGCTGCGGCCGAGCCGCCGGAGGAGCCGCCGGGGACGAGGGGGCGGTTGTCGCCACGCCGGGTCCAGGGGTTCACGACCGCGCCGTAGGCCGAGGTCATGTTGGAGGAGCCCATCGCGAACTCGTCGAGGTTCGCCTTGCCGAGGAACACCGCGCCGTCGCGCAGGAGGTTGGCGGTGACGGTGCTTTCGTAGGGCGGGATGAAATTGCCGAGGATGCGGCTGCCGGCGGTGGTGAGGAC
The DNA here is from genome assembly GCA_903873995.1 of uncultured Rhodospirillales bacterium. Taxonomy (GTDB): domain Bacteria; phylum Pseudomonadota; class Alphaproteobacteria; order Acetobacterales; family Acetobacteraceae; genus CAIQQQ01. The sequence continues at coordinate 8,875 of CAIQQQ010000007.1, read as the reverse complement.
GCCCTTCGTGCAGAACAGGTCCTTTACCGCGATCGGGATGCCGGTCATCGGGCCGGCCTCGCCTGTGGCCAGGACAGCGTCTGCCGCGTCGGCGGATGCCAGGGCGGCGTCATGCGTCACGGTGATGTAGGCGTTGATTTCGGGGTTCAGCGCGTCGATCGCGCCGAGATAGGCGGCGGTCAGCTCGCGGGAGGACAGCGTGCGGGCGCGGAGCGCGTCACGCGCCTGGGAGAGGGTGAGGTCGAACATCACTCCACCACCTTCGGCACGGCGTAGAACGGGCCGTCCCGGTCCGGTGCGTTGGACAGCACGGCCTCCGCCTGGCCGCCATCGGTGACGACATCGGGGCGCAGGCTCAGCGCCATGTCGGCGCCGCCGGCGAGCGGTTGCACGCCGGTGACGTCCACCTCGGACAGGGTCTCGATCATGGCGAGGATGCCGTTGAGCTCGGCCTGCATCTGGAGGGTCTGGCTGTCGTCGATGCGGATGCGGGACAGGCGGGCGATGCGACGAACGGTCGCGGCGTCGAGCGACATGATATTCCTTGTGTGCAGCGTGGGCGGGACCATAAACGCCGCCATGCCCCTGTTCAACATGACCGACCTTCGCGCCCAGCTTGCCCCGGGCCAGAGACTTCTTGGAATCGATCTCGGCAGCCGCATGATCGGCCTGGCGCTGACCGATGTGACGTTGATGCTGGCCTCGCCGTTCAGCGAGATTCCGCGCGGCAAGCTTGCGATCAACGCGGGGGCGATCGCGCGGGTGGCGGTGCAGCAAGATGTGGGGGGGCTTGTCGTGGGGCTGCCGCTGTCGCTGGACGGCAGTGCGGGGCCGGCCGCGCAGGCGGCGCGGGACTGGACGCATGCGCTGTCGCTGGCGACACGGCTGCCGGCGGCGATGGCGGATGAGCGATTGTCGTCCTCGGCGGTCAACCGGTTTCTGATCGGTGAGGCGGATATGACGCGCAAACGGCGTGCCGAGGTGGTGGACCGGATGGCGGCTGCGTATATGCTGCAAGGGGCGCTGGACGCATCGGCCGGCCAATAAAACCTGGTCTGTGAAGCGAGGAGCCGTCATTGCGCCGTGCCGTCCTGCTCAACGGTCTGATCCGCACGCCGGACCGTTTTTCGGCCTTTCTCGACGGGATCGCCGGATTCCAGGCGCCTTTGCCGCTGGTGATCCTGTCCACCTGGACCGGGGAGCTTGACGCCTATCCGGACATCAGGGCGCGGCTGGACCGCATCGGTGCGGTGGTCGTGGAGCAGGCGCCGCCGGATCTGCGTCTGCCGGGCCATATCCTGCACCAGGCGTTGACGCTCGATCTGGGGCTGTCTTTGCTCGATGACGCGGATTTCGTGTTCAAGGCGCGGCCCGATATCTGCAATGTGTGGGATGTGCGGGAGTTTCTGGCATTGTCGCCGGAGGCTGTGGCCGCTTCGCGGCTGGGCAGCCCGTTTCGCCATCGCGTGCTGACGGTGGGAATGTTCGGCGCGCATCCGCTTTATATCAACGACATCATCTTTGCGGGCATGGCGGGCGATCTGCGCCGGCTGGCCGTGCTGCCGATGATCGCCGGGGTGAAATATCCGCGTCTCGCGCCCGAGCAATGGCTGTGGAGCACGGCGCTGCTGGGCGCCAATCCGGTGCTGGATGCGTATCTCAGCGTCAATCCCGGACTGGTGTTTGACGATGCGGGGCGCAATGCGCGGCTGCGGGCGGCCCTTGCGGCCTCACCGCTGTTTGCCCGGGCGGTGGCGGTGGGCGCCATTGTGGTGCGTGACAGCCTGGGGTTTCTGCATCCCGATCCGCTGCGTGAGGCGATCGTGGCGCAGGCATCCCGCCATACGCTTGATGCGCTGCTGTGGGAGCGGCTGGAGATCCCGGGGCTCGATCATCACCCGCTGGCCTGTGTGAACACCTTTCTGTCGGCGGGTTTCCTGGACGTGGTGCATGACGGGCTGCATCGGTCCTCCGATCTTGGCGAGCGGGTGCGAGCGGCGGTGCAGCGTTATGGCGGGGCGGACGGGGCTGTGTGGCTCGCGCAGGATCGCGCCCTGGTGCAGCGGGAGGCGGCTGCGCTGGCACAGGTTCTGGTGGCGCAATGCGGCATCGGCGGAGGGCAGGCGATGGACGATCAGCCGGGGCGGCGGCGCGTCCATCGCGGCCCCTCGCCGTGGCAGCAGACGACCGATACGTCTGACGAGCGGGCCCGGCTGGAGCAGGAGGTCAGTCATCTGCGCCGGGTGGTGGACTCGCTGTCCCGGCGGGTCAGTCCGGAATGATGGGGCTGCAGGCCAGCGCGGTGGCGCGGGCGAGGACGATCATGCGGCGGGCCGCGACGGCGGCGCCGGCCACGTCTCCGGCGAGATGCTGCATATGCGGGTTGGAGATCGCGGCCTTCACCAGCGTGTCCACCGCCACGTTGGCGCCGCTGACATAGACGGCTGACAGCAACGTGCGGCGCAGCAGGGTGATGGTGCCCAAGGTGCCGGGGCGCAGGCCGTAAAGCTCGGCGACCTGTCGGACGAGGCGCACGCCGCGGAGAGCGACCACCAGACCGTCCAGCGCGGGGGCGGGCACGGCGGCGGTGACGGCGAGGACCTGGACCGCGGCGGCACGGCCGAGGCGCGCGGTGTCGGCGGCGAGGATCGCGCCTGGGCCGGCGCGGAGCAGGGCCTGCAGGGCTTCGGGGCTGGTGGTGGCGTCCAGCGACGGCAGCAGGGCCTGTTGGCCGGGCAGCGAGCGGACCCAGTCTATGGCTGCGTCCTGGGCGCGGGCCGGGTCGGCGAGGCCAGCGCGCAGGCGGTCCACCGCGTCCATCCGGTGGAGGAAGCGCAGTTCGCGCCAGATGCCGGCGGCGATCAGGCCGAAGCCGGTGAGGGCCACGGTGAGCGTGACCCATCCGAGCCAGGCGGCGCGGGCGAACTGGTCGGAGACGAAGTTCGCGACTTCCAGGCCGGACAGGCCGGCGATCAGCACGCCGATGCCGGTGGCGGCGAGGCCGATCGTACCCCAGCCTTCGCGCGGCGGCACCAGGGCGGGCAGTGACTCGGGCGCCAGGCGCTGGCCCAGCGGATCCTCGATCTCGATGCGGGGGGTGACGCGGACAGGCGGCTGGCTCACAGCACATCCTCCAGCAGGAAGACCAGCAGCTCATCGAGCGCCAGCTGCGGAATGGCGCCGCGGCCGCCAGGCTCCAGCCGCTTGGGGGCGAACGCGGGCAGCGACAGGAAGGGATGCTGCCACCAGCCGGCATCGGGCGCGCGATCCGGCACCTCACCCGGATAGGAGCGCAGCACGCCCTGCCCTGCCACGTGGCCGCGGACGGCTGAGACCGGACGGCCGTCGAGCGTCCAGGTGAAATCCTCCGTGCAGGCGATCGCGGCCAGGGCGAATGGACGGGCGAAGGCGCGTGCGAATGCGGGGGCGGGGACGTCTCCGGCGAGTTCGGTGAGGCTGCGCAGGAGGGATGCGAGATTGGCGCGCTGGGCGCGGGCGACGTGATCGGCCTTGGTGGCGGCAAACGCGATGCGGCCGATGCCCCAGGGTTGCAGCCAGGAGGGCAGCAGCGGCAAAGGCGGGCGGTTCTGCAGGGCGCGGGCGACCGTGCCGAGCGCCAGCGCCTGGTCGGCGAAGGCGGCAGGTCCGGCATGCAGCGCGCCCAGGATGTCTGCCAGCACCACCAGCCGGTCCACCCGCGCGAAACCGGGGCCGGACAGGCCGGTGCGCACGGCTGTGCGATAGGCATCGAAGCGTTGGGCCATCAGGGCTGCGAGGCGTGAGGCGCCCGGCATCGGGAAGAAGGCCATCCAGGGCGGGGCGGCGCCGGGGGGCGGCATGAGGAAGCGGCCTGGTTGCAACATCGCCCGGCCCTTGGCCTGCAGCGCGCGCAACGCGGCGACGTAGAGATCGTGTCCGGTGCGGGCCAGCGCCTCGTCCGCCACGGTGGCGGGGGGCAGGCCGTGCAGGAAGCGCAGGAAGGTTGCGGCGTCCGGCTCAGTGTCCAGGCGCTTCAGGGCGTCGGCGGACCAATCTGCGAAATCCTGGCCGAGCAGCGGCAGGTCGATGAGCCATTCGCCGGGGTAATCCAGGATTTCGAGGCGGAGGCGGGCGGCCGGCCACAAGGCGCCGGCGGTGCCGGGCTGGTCGATGTCCAGATCGAGTTCCAGCACGGAGACGGTGTCGGTGGGGCTGGGCCAGGATGGCGGGTCGGCGGCGAGCGATGCGGATTTTTCGAGCGGGTTGAAGCGCGGCATCGAGGAGGCGCCGGCGGCGGCAAGGCGGACCCGTATGGAGCGGCCGGCCAGGTGCCGCGAGACCGCCGGCAGGGCGGGCACGCCGCGGGACAGCGCCAGCAGATTGATCGCCAGAGAGGTGAGCAGCGAGGTCTTGCCCGAGCGCGCCAGCCCGGTGACGCCGATGCGCACGTGGCGGCGCAGGGGGACGATCCCCCGCGCCGCCTCGACGAACTTCACAGCATCAGCCGCGCTGGATCAGCTCGACCTTGTAGCCGTCCGGGTCTTCGACGAAGGCGATGACGGTGGTGCCGAACTTCACCGGGCCGGGCTCACGGGTGATCTTGGCACCGGCGGCGCGCAGCTTGTCGCACACGGCGTAGATGTCCGGCGCGCCGATGGCGAGATGGCCGAACGCGGTGCCGGGCTCGTAGCTGGTGACGCCGTAGTTGAAGGTCAGCTCGAGTTCGGCATGCTCCGGGTTGCTGCCGTAGCCCATGAACACGAGGGTGTACTGGCCGTCCGGCACATCCCGGCGGCGCAGCTCGTCCATGCCGAGGAGCTGGTAGAAGGCGACGCTGCGATCGAGATCGCCGACGCGGAGCATGGTGTGGAGGAAGCGGAAATTCTCGGCCATGTGACACTCTCCTGATGGTTGTCGTTTATGTGGAACTGACGCCGACGAGAAACAGCCCCGCCTGGTCCGCCGCGGCGATGATGGCCGCGCGGTCGGTGAGCAGGGTTCCGCCGGCCTCGAACGCCACGCCGCGCAGGCCGGCGGCGACGGCGGCGGCGATGGTGCCCGGCCCGATTGTTGGTAGATCGACATTGCGGTCCTGCCCGGGCTTCACGAGCTTGACCAGCACGCCGCCGGGACCGGGCCGGGAAAGCCCCGCCGCGCGGGCCAGCATGGCGTCCGTCCCCTCGATCGCCTCGACCGCGAGGACGATGCCCTGCTGGACCACGCAGCCCTGGCCGACATCGGCCATGCCGAGAGCGCGCGCCACGGCTGCGCCGCGATCGATGTCGGCCTGGGCCTGCGCGTCCGGCGCCACCTGTGTGAGCAGGCCGCGTGGCCCGACCGCCTCGGTCAGCACCTCGTGGGCGCCGACGATGCGAAAGCCCTCTTCGGCGAGCACGCGCGCGACGGCCGCGAGCAGCCCGTCATCGCCGCCGAATGCGGCGCGGCCGATGCGGGCCATGATCTTCACGCCCTCGGCGTCCGGCCGGAGGTCGAACACCGAGGGCCGGCGGACGGGGCCGACAAGGACCAGATCCTCGACCTGTTCGGCGCGCAGCAGGCCCAGGATCTGGCCGGCAGCCCCGACGCGGGCCATGGCGTGTGGGAACGGCGCCAACACCAGTGACTCTGCAAAACCTTCCAGGCCCACCAGGAACACGCGGCGCCCCGCCGCCTGCGCCGCCCGCGCCACCTGGCCGGGGAGCGGGCCGCCGCCCGCGAGAATGCCCAGAGTTCGTTCCACCGGCATCCTCCCTCCAGATTTCAGGCGGCTTCGTCGTCCTGCATCTCGACATCGAGCGAGCGGATGAGGCCGCGCCGGCTTGGGTTGTCGATGAAGTGCAGCATCTCGGCCACCAGCGGCTCGGCGCCGTACTGCGCGCGGGCCTCTTCGACGCGTTCGGCGAAGACGCCTTCGGAGCGGAACATCAGGCGGAAGGCGGCGCGCACCGCGTTGATGCCCGCGCGGTCGTTCACGCGGCGCTTGAGGCCGACGAGGTTGAGACCGGCGAGGCGGGCACGGTTGCCGATGACGGTGCCGAAGGGGATCACGTCCGCCTCGACGCCGGCCATGCCGCCGATCATGGCCATGCGGCCAATGCGGGTGAACTGGTGGATGGCGGCGGCACCGCCGATCACCGCGAAATCGCCGATCGTGACGTGCCCGCCCATCAGGACGGAATTCGCCACCACCACGCGGTTGCCGACCGCGCAGTCATGCGCGACGTGGACGGAGGCCATCAGCAGGCAATCGTCGCCGACGCTGGTGAGGCCGGTGCCGGTGACGGTGCCGCGATGGATGGTGACGTGCTCGCGGACCTGGGTGCGGGCGCCGACGGTGCAGCGGGTTGGCTCGCCTTTGTATTTCAGGTCCTGCGGCGCCATACCGACGGTGCAGAACGGGTAGAGCAACGCTTCGGCGCCGATGGCGGTGTGGCCGTCCACGACGACGTGGCTGATCAGCTCGACGCCGCCTTCGAGCACCACATCCGGGCCGACCTGGCACCACGGACCGATCTTCACGCCGTCGCCGATCTGGGCCTGCGAGGCCACGATGGCCCTCGGATGGATCCCGCTCATCGGTTATCGATCCAGGATCATGGCGGAATAGGTGGCCTCGGCCACCGTCACGCCGTCCACCTTTGCCACTGCCTTGAAGCGCCAGACATTGCCGCGGCTGCGATCCTTGGCGACGTGAATGCGCAGCTGGTCTCCGGGGCCGACCGGGCGGCGGAACTTGGCGTTCTCGACGGACATGAAATAGACGAGCTTGCCCGCCGCCCCCGGGCCCATCGTCTCGACCACCAACACGGCCGAGGTCTGCGCCATCGCCTCGATGATCAGCACGCCGGGCATGATCGGGTGCTGCGGGAAGTGGCCCTGGAAGAAATGTTCGTTGACCGTGACGTTCTTGATCCCGGTGGCGGACTGGTTGGGCACCACGTCCACCATCTTGTCGATCATCAGCATCGGGTAGCGATGCGGGATCGCGTGCATGATGCCGGCGATGTCGATCGTGGTCGTCACCTGTGCGGCCTGCGGCGCGTTTGCCGTGTCCGTCTGGAGAGCGGTTGAGTCTTTGCTGGCGTCCATGGGCGTTCAGTCCGTACCCGCTTCGATGTCGGGTCCCGCGCTGTCTGCGGCCGGACCGGACGTGTTGGAGATCTTGGCCGCGGCATGAGGCTTTGCCGCGGCGTTACGCTTCAGCCAGGCGATCTGCCGAAACATCTGGTGCTTCGGTCCAGCCGGGATGCCGAAATATTCCGCACCCCGCGGGACATCGGTGGCAACACCGGACTTGCCGCCGATCTTGGCGCCGCGCCCGACGGTCAGATGCCCGAGTACGCCGACCTGTGCGGCCAGGACCACGAAATCCTCGAGCACCGTGGAGCCTGCGATGCCGCTTTGGGCCACCAGCACGCAGCATTTGCCGATCACGACGTTGTGGCCGATCTGCACCAGGTTGTCGATGCGGGTGCCGGCGCCGATCACAGTGTCCTGCGCGGAGCCGCGATCGATGCAGGAATTGGCGCCGACCTCGACATCGTCGCCGATCAGCACGCGGCCGAGCTGCGGCACGGAGACGAAGCGCGGGCCCTGGCTGGTCATGTGGTTGGCAAAGCCGAACCCCTCCTGGCCGATCCGGGCGCCGGGATAGAGATAGACGCGCGCGCCGAGCACGGCATGGCTGACGCTGGCGTGAGGGCCGATGCGGCAGTCCTCGCCGAGCACCACGCCCGCGCCCACGGCAGCGCCGGCTGCGATGCGCACGCCGGGGCCGATCTCGGCTCGCGCGCCGATCACGCAGAACGGGCCGATCTCGGCGGATGGGTCGATCACGGCCGTGGGGTCGACGACGGCACTCGGATGAATGCCGGGCACGGCGGCCGGCACCGGATGGAACAGGGCGGCGGCGCGCGCCCAGCCGAGATAGGGATCCTTCGTCACGATGGCCGCACAGCCCTGGGGCACATGCGCCGCCATGTCCGGATGCACGATCACGGCACCGGCGCGGGTTTCGCGCAGGGCCTGGATGTATTTGCGGTTGTCCAGAAAGCTGACGGCAGCGGCGTCTGCCGTCTGCAGCGGCGACGGGCGATGGAAGACAGGCCCGGACCCGCCGGTTTCGGCGGGCATGCCGAGTGCTGCGGCCGTGACAACGGCGAGGCTGTGGGGCCCCGTGCGGGCGAAGAACCGAGGATCGCCGGTGACTGCCTCAGACATCATGGCCTATTTGCGCGGCCCCGGAGCAGCGGCAGGCGCATGGGAAGACGCAGGGGCCGGCGCTACGGCCACCGTGGCAGGTGCCACCCCGTCGGCGGGAATGGAGACCTGCGGGAGGATCTTGTTGAGCTGCTCGGCGACCTGCTCGGTGATGTCGAAATCGTTCACGTTCAGCGCCACCTGCGCGCGGTGCAGCACGAGATTCATGCCGTGGCTTTCGGCCACCTGGCGGATGACCGCGACCAGCGTGCGCTCGATCTGGCCGACACCGACCTGCGCGGCATCCTGGATGATCTTGGTGCGGTAACGGAACAGCTTCTGTGCGTTGGTGATGCGGTCCTGCAGATCGCGCTCGCGGGTGCGCTTCTGCTCGGGCGACATCGTCGCACTCTGGGCGGCCAGCTGCTGCTGCAGCTCGCGCCACGTGGCCTGTTCCTTCTGCGCATCTTCGTTGAGCTTCTCACGCCGCTCGCCGATGACCCGGTCGACCTGCTGGGCGGCGGTTGAGGCGCGCATCACCTCGGGCACGCCGATCACGCCGATGACGGCGGCCGGCGGGCTTGAGGCGCGCGGCAGCGGAGTCAGTTCGGGCACCGGGGGCAGGACGACCTCGATTTGCTGGCCCGGCCCATCGGGGCGGGGTGCAGCCGGCTGCACCGACGGCTGCGGCCGGGCC
>CAIQQQ010000006.1 GCA_903873995.1 uncultured Rhodospirillales bacterium | reverse complement strand
GACGAAATCGCCTTCCTGCACCGAGACGTGCTTGCCCTTGGGAACCAGGTATTCGGATTCTTCAAGGGTTTCGTCGTTTTTCACCAGCACGCGGCGCTTGGCCTTGTAGTCCTTGCCGAACTCCACCCGGCCGTCGTTCTCGGCGATGATGGCGTGATCCTTCGGCCGCCGGGCCTCGAACAGCTCGGCCACGCGCGGCAGACCGCCGGTGATGTCACGCGTCTTGGAGCCTTCGCGCGGAATGCGCGCCAGCACGTCACCGGCCGAGACCTCAGCGCCGTTCTCGACCGAGAGAATCGAGTCGGGGCTGAGGAAGTAGCGGGCGTCGGTGTTGTTCGCCAGCCGCACAACCTCGCCGTTGCTGTCCTTCAGCTGAAGGCGCGGGCGCAGATCGGCGCCGCGGGCGTTCTGCTTGTAGTCCACCACCACCTTGGAGGTGAGGCCCGTCACCTCGTCGACGCGCTCCACCAGGGTCACGCCTTCGAGAAGGTCGAGATACTCGACCTTGCCGGTGCGCTCCGTGATGATCGGCAGGGTGTAGGGGTCCCATTCCGCGAGCTTCTGGAGGCGCGTGATGGCGGCGCCCTCATCGCAGAGGAGCTTCGCGCCATATGGCACACGGAAGCGAGCGCGCTCACGCCCCTTCTCGTCGGTGATGACGAGTTCGAGGTTGCGCGACATGACGATCGCAAAGCCCTGCGAGTTCATCACCACGGCGCGGTTGCGGATGGTGACGATGCCGTCATGGCTGGCTTCCACGGCCGAGATTTCAGCGCCGCGCGTTGCAGCCCCACCGATGTGGAAGGTGCGCATGGTCAACTGCGTGCCGGGCTCGCCGATCGACTGCGCGGCGATGACGCCGACCGCCTCACCGACATTGACAGGCGTGCCGCGGGCGAGGTCGCGGCCATAGCAGGCGCCGCAGACACCGACCTTCGCTTCGCAGGTCAACACGGAGCGGATCTTCATCTGCTCCACCTGTGCCTTCTCGATGATCTCGGCGTGCGTCTCCTCGATCAGCGTGTTGGCCGGCACCAGGATGGCGCCGGACACCGGATCGGGCACGTCCTCGGCCGTCGTGCGGCCCAGGATACGCTCGGAGAGGGAGGCGACAACGTCACCGCCATCCATCACCGCGCGGACCTGAAGGCCACGATCGGTGCCGCAATCGAGCTCGACGATGATGCAGTCCTGCGCCACGTCCACCAGGCGGCGGGTGAGGTAGCCCGAGTTCGCGGTCTTCAGCGCCGTGTCCGCAAGGCCCTTGCGGGCGCCGTGGGTGGAGTTGAAGTATTCGAGAACCGAAAGGCCCTCCTTGAAGTTCGCGATGATCGGCTGTTCGATGATCTCGCCGGAAGGCTTGGCCATCAGACCGCGCATGCCGGCCAGCTGGCGCATCTGCGCCGGCGACCCACGCGCACCGGAGTGGGACATCATCCACACCGAGTTGGTGGGATAGCCGACCTCCTGACGCGAGATCTCCTTCATCATGGCCTGCGCCACGGTGTCGGTGCAGCGCGACCAGGCGTCCACCACCTTGTTGTAGCGCTCGCCGGCGGTGATCAGGCCGTCCTGATACTGCTGCTCGAACTCCTTGACCTCGCCCTGCGTCTTGGCGATCTCCACCCATTTGTTGGGAGGGATCATCATGTCGTCCTTGCCGAACGACAGACCGGCCTTGGCGGCGTTGGAGAAGCCGATGCCCATCAGACGGTCAGCGAACAGCACGCACTCCTTCTGGCCGCAATGCCGGTAGACAACGTCGATCACGTCCGAGACGTTCTTCTTGGTCAGCTGCCGGTTGATGAGGCTGAATGGCACGTTGGGGTGCTTGGGCAGCACCTGCGCGATGATCAGCCGTCCCGGGGTGGTGATCACCTTCTGCACCACCGGGTTGCCGTCGGCATCGATGGTGTGGAAGCGCCCGCGGATCTTGGTGTGCATCTGCACGGCCTTAGCAGCCAGAGCGTGCTCGATCTCACCGATCGTCCCGTAGGCCTTGCAGGTGGTGTCGTCGGCCGCGCGGAACTCGGGCGTCTCCAGCGATAGGTAATAGATGCCGAGCACGATGTCCTGGCTCGGCACGATGATCGGCTTGCCGTTGGCGGGGCTAAGGATGTTGTTGGTCGACATCATCAGCACGCGCGCCTCAAGCTGGGCTTCGAGCGACAGCGGAACGTGCACGGCCATCTGGTCGCCGTCGAAGTCGGCGTTGAACGCGGCGCAAACGAGCGGGTGAAGCTGAATGGCTTTACCTTCGATGAGCACCGGCTCGAACGCTTGGATCCCTAAACGGTGAAGCGTCGGAGCGCGGTTCAAGAGAACCGGGTGCTCGCGCACGACTTCTTCCAAGATGTCCCAGACTTCTTGGCGTTGTTGCTCGACCATCTTCTTGGCAGACTTAATGGTCG
>CAIQQQ010000005.1 GCA_903873995.1 uncultured Rhodospirillales bacterium | reverse complement strand
GCCGTTTCCGGGTCGCCGGCCTTCGCCGCCTTCGCGCCGACGCCGTGAGTTGCGCCAAATGGTTGGACGACGGACAGAAATAACTGTGCGCTCTTTTAGCTATCCCGTACGCATCCGCTAAGGACCGCAGGCACGTGGCATTGGCATGGGGTATGAGGCCATTGAGTATGGGTAGCCATACTCCTGTGAGTTCTGGTTTGTGCTGCGGGAAGATCAGTCAGGCGGCCTGAGCGGCATCGCTCTGTTCGCGCAGATGTTTCCAGTTCCAGGGCAGCAGTTCGTCGAGGCGGTTCTGGGATATGTCGGCGATCCGCGTGAGCACGTCGGTGAGCCAGACGAGCGGATCGACATCGTTGAGCCGACACGTGGCGATGAGCGTGTACATCATCGCGGCTCGTTCGCCGCCACGGTCAGAACCGACGAACAACCAGGCTTTTCTGCCCCGGGCAATGGCTCGCAGGGCGCGTTCGGCGGCATTGTTTGTCATGCAGATCCGGCCATCTTCAAGGAATGCGGTAAAAGCGGGCCATGCGTTGAGCATGTAATCCATCTTTTTGCCGACGGCGTCCTTCGAGGAGAGCAGGCCGCGCTGTTCGCGCATCCAGTCGCCCAGTTCCGTGACCAGCGGGGCCGACAAGATTTGGCGCACGGCAAGCCGTTCGGCGGCAGGGCGGCCGTTGATGTCGCGCTCGATAGCGAAGATGCGGTCGATGCGCTGTACGGCCTCGATCGCGAGTGGCGAGATGACGACACGCTTGCCAGGCTTTCGCTTGAGCTGGGTCGCGATGTCGGCAAGTTCGAAGAAGTATCGCCTCGCATGGGCCCAGCAGGCAGCGTGGGTGATCGCCCCCTCGGCCCGACCGGGGTCATAGAGCGCGTTGTAGCCGGCGTAATTGTCGGCCTGAAGGATGCCCCGATAGCCAGCGAGATGTTCCCGGCTGTGCTCGCCCTTGCGGTCTCTGGAATAATAGAACAGCGCCGATGGTGCGCGCCCACCTGCGAAGGGCGCATCATCGCAGACGTAGGTCCACATCCGGGCGATATCGGTTTTATACTTTGCCAGACGCGGCACGGTGGTATCGTCGCCGTGAAGACGCCCGGCACCGAACGTGTGCGCTTCGAGCAGCAGAAAGACCGGCTTCACAGCGACAGCGATCGCGCCGATCTGATCGGCAAGCGTCGACAAGCTGAGCGGGATGCCCTGGCTCTCAAGGCGATCGCGCTGGCTATTGAGGGGCTGGTGCAGCCCGAATTTGTTGAACGCAAGGCACGCCAGGAAATGCGGGCCGAACATGGCGCGCGGCGTGACATGGAACGGCGCCGGCGGCTGCGTGATGGTCTGGCACGACCGGCAGGAAAAGCGTTCGCGTACGGTTTCGATGATCTTGTGCTGGGCAGGCACCGTCTCCAGCGCACGAATGACGCTCTCGCCCAGCTTGCTGAGGTTGTCAGAGCCGCAGCAGGGACAGGTCTTGTCGGCGGCAATGACGACCCGTTCGACGGGAAGACCCGTGGGAAACTCGCGACGTGTCTGGCGCTTGCGGGTGAAAGCCGCGACGGTGGTCGTCTTTGCAGCCGCTCTCTGCGCGGCGATCTCGTCTTCGGTTGCGGTGGCCTCAAGCTCTTCGAACTCGAGTTCCATCTGGTCGATCAGGCGGCGCGAGCGTTCAGACGATGGTCCATGCAGGACGCGCCGCATCTTCTCGTTCTGCAGTTCGAGATGGGCGTTGCGGGCGACCAGATCGGAGTTGATGGCCAGGACCCGGGCGGCATTCGCCTCTGCCTCTGTGGCGCGCAGACCTGCGCGGACCACGGCCTCGCGCAGCTCTTGAATATCGCGGGCCGAAAGCGTCTCCATCGCCGAAATCCATAGCAGAATGGGCCTTGATCTCGAAGGAAAATCGCCAGAAAAATGCTACCCAACCTTGC
>CAIQQQ010000004.1 GCA_903873995.1 uncultured Rhodospirillales bacterium | reverse complement strand
GCGCAACGCCGAAAGCTCGTGCGACTCGGGGCCGAGTCCTGCGATCCGCACCTCGATATCCTCGCGCGGCCCGAGGCGGCGCAGTGCATCGGCGAACAGATCGAGCCCCTTGTAGGGTAGCAGCCGCCCGAAGAAGAGCAGGCGCAACGGGCCGCCATGGGCGCGCGGCGGCTTCGGCCTGGGTCCGAACGCGAACGGCGGATGGCTCGCCAGAATCAGCCGGCGCGCGCCCATCTGCCCGCTCTCGCGCAGCTGCGCCGCCACGTGTTCGGACAGTGCGATCACGCCTGCGGCCTGGCGGATCTGTAGGCGTTGGAGCGTGCGCTGCGCCGGCAGCCAGTCGCCTGGATGGGAGCTCGCGTCGTGCACCATCACCAGGAACGGCACGCCGAGCCGGAACAGTGCGGAGGCCATCAGCTGGTCGATCGGCCCGGGCATGGCGCAGATCGCCACATCCGGCCGCAGCGCGCGCAGCCGGCGTGCGAGCATGGGCATGCGCAGCCGGAGTGTGGCAAGGCGCCACAGGAACCCGACCGCGCCGGCATAGGTATCGACCGGCAGGTCGCAGACCGGCGCCGAGGCCGTCGTCAGCAGTTCGGCCTGACGCGACAGCGACAGCAGCGCCACGGTATCCGGCAGGCCGGCCAAGCCTGCGGCGAGCTCGGCTGCAAAGCGCGGCCCGGCGCCGCGCCGCCCCCATTGCCAGACCAGCACGCGCAACGGCTCGCTCATCGCGCAGCGCCGCCGAGCGCGCGCACCGCCTCTGCCAGCGGCGCCACGCCGAGCCTGGCGGTGGCCATCGCCCGCGCTGCCGTGCCCAGCCGTAGGCGAAGCGCCGGATCGTCGGCCAGTTCCACAAGTGCGCTTGCGGCGTGATCCACATCGGCCTCCGCCCACACCGCATCCGGCGCCTCGAACACTGCGCGCGGGTCCCGCGCCGGCACCAGCCGGTAATCGATCAGGCGGGCGCAGGTCTCATCCATGAACTCGGCCGTGGCGGACCAGCCGGTCGCCACCACCGGCAGGCCGAGCAGCATCGCCTCGGCCGGCACCAGGCCCAGCCCCTCGCTGCGATGCAGCGACAGCACGATGTCGGCACACGCGGTGAGCGCATGGCGATCAGCATCGCCGAACATCCGTGTCTCGAATCGCACATTGGGCAGATCCGCGGCGGCCTCGCGCAGAATTGCGAAATCCTTGGCATGCGCGTCGGCATGGCCGGCCTTGATCACCAGCACCCGGTCCGCCCGCGTGCCAAACGCTCGCCTGTGGGAGGCGATGGCGGCGAGCGGGTTCTTGCGCGCGAAGCTGGATGCGAGGCTGAACGACACGAACGTGATCACGGAATCGTCCGGCAGGCCGAAATCGGCGCGGCGCAGCAAGCTGGGTCGCGGCGGGACCAGCGCCACCGGCGGCGGCACCACCTTCACCGCGATCGGCGAGCCCGGCAGCAACAGGGTTCGCACCGCATCGGCCGTGAAGCGCGACAGCACCCAGATCTCGTGCACGAAACCCAGCCCCGGACGCCAGCTCGGCGGCATCGCCGGCAGCTCCCACGCCCAGTAGCCAATCACCCGCCGCCCGCGCAGCAGCCCGCGCGGGGCGCGCAGCAACGCCAGCGGCAAGGTCGGCGCATTGACGTGCAACAGCAACGGCATGCCCTGTGGCGGAACCGTGACCGCGCTTCGCTGCCCCGTTACCGCGTCGCCGATATCCAGCGCGGCGGTCGCAACACCAAGCTCGCGCAGCCCCGACAGGATCAGCCGCGCACTCTCGCCAAGGCCGGAGGTGCGCGACAGCTCGCCCGCCACCGCCAGGCCACCCGTGCTGGGCGGCGCCACCCGGTCCGGCTTCGGCGCCAGCGCAGCCGTCACCCGCGCCAGCGCCGCCCGTCTGGGTCCTGCCGGCAACGTGCGCCAGATCGCGTGCGCCGCGGCGCGGGGGGAGGGCGAGAAGCTCATGGGCGGGGAACGTGCCTCTCGCGAAACCCTGCCGCAAGAGGCGATGCGTGCGGCCTGCAGGACGTGCCTCGCCTGATCAACATTTTCGTGATGTGACGCGGCACCCGTGGGAAACGGGTTATCCCGCCGCGTCTGGCCGGCCGGGCGGTTGCGGGGGCCGGTGGCGCGTATACACTGCCGTCATGAGCACAAGAATCGTTTCCGAACACACCCTGGCCCCAACCCTGGCCCCCACCCTGGCCCCCGCCCTGGCCCCAATTGGCACAACGACCACCGCGATGCTGAAGCGCCTCGTCGCGTTCGACACCACATCGCGCAACAGCAACCTCCCCCTCATCGCCTTCGTGCGGGACTGGCTGGACAGCCACGGCGTGCCTTACCGCCTCAGCCACGACCCGGCCGGCCAGAAGGCCAACCTGCACGCCATCATCGGCCCGCGTGAAGCCGGCGGCATCGCGCTGTCCGGCCATGTCGACACGGTGCCGGTCGATGGCCAGGCCTGGACGCGCGATCCGTTCAGGCTGCACGAGGAGGGCGGCCGGCTATATGGCCGGGGTGCCGCCGACATGAAGGGCTTCGTCGCCTGCTGCCTCGCGGCGGTGCCCGATCTCGTGCGCAGCGACCTGCGCCGGCCCGTGCATCTGTTCATCACCTTCGACGAGGAAACCACCATGGACGGCGCGCGCGCCCTGGTGGCCGACATCGCAGAGTCCGGTCTGCGCCCGGCATTGTGCATCGTGGGCGAACCGAGCCTGATGCAGCCGATCCTGGCGCATAAGGGACGGCTTGCGGTCCGTGTCTCCGTCACCGGCCGCCCGGGCCATTCCAGCGAGCCCGGCCGCGGCGTAAACGCGATCCAGGCCGCCGCCGAGGCCATCGCCTGGATCGCCGCCGAGGCCCGCAGACTCGCCGCCGAAGGCCCGTTCGAGGACGGCTTCGATCCGCCGCACACCACCACCCATGTCGGCACCATCGAAGGCGGCACCATCCTCAACATCATCCCCGAGCGCTGCGCCTTCGTCATGGAATGGCGCGCGATTCCGGGCCACGACCCCTATGCCCAGTTCGAAAGGCTGCGCGCGCATGTGGCCGAGACGATCGAGCCCGCGATGAAGGCTGTCGATCCGGCGTCCGGCTTTGCCTACGAGGTCGTGGGCGACATCCCCGGCATGGGCCTGCCCGCCGGCCACGAGCTCACCGATCTCGTGAAACAGATCACCGGCGCCAACGCCACCGGCAAGGTCAGCTACGGCACCGAAGGCGGGCTCTACGAGGCGGCCGGCGTGCCCAGCATCGTCTGCGGCCCCGGCAACATCCAGCAGGCGCATCAGCCGGACGAATGGATCGCCATAGAGCAGCTCGACGCGTGTGACGCCTTCATCCGCCGCCTTGCCGACCGGCTGGCCGCATGACCGAAACGGCGCCTGCCCACGCCGCCGCGATCCCAGCCGGCGCCGGCGTCCTGCCGGGGCTCGCCGATTTCGACGTGGAGGTGCCCCCGCCGGATCTGTCGCCCTGGCAGCCCGGCAATGTCGGCCTGCCCGGCGTCATCAGCCATGCCGGCCCACGCCCGGGGCCCCATGTCGCCCTGGTGAGCCTGGTGCATGGCAACGAATACGCCGGCGCCATCGTGCTCGACCGCCTCCTGCGCCAAGGACTCGGCCAGGGGATGGGCCCCGCCTGCGGCCGACTCACATGCATCTTCGCCAACCTCTCCGCCTTCAGCCTGTTCGACCCGGGCCAGCCGACCGCAAGCCGCTTCATCGACGAGGACCTCAACCGCGTCTGGGACATCGATGTGCTGGAAGGCCCAAGGGTCTCCGCCGAGCTCAGCCGCGCACGCGAGCTGCGCCCGCTGATCGACACGGTGGACATCCTGCTGGACCTGCATTCGATGCTGTGGCCGTCCGAGCCGCTGATGCTGTGCGGCACCACCGCCAAGGGCCGCGCCATGGCGAGGCGCATCGGCGTGCCCGGCCTGGTCGTGGCCGATGCCGGGCACAGCTCCGGCCGGCGGCTGATGGATTACGGCGGCTTCAGCGAGCGGGCGTCCCATCGATGCGCCAACCTGATCGAGGCCGGGCAGCACTGGCAGCCGGACACCGTGGCGATCACCCACGCGGCCGTGACGGCGCTGCTGCACGAGACTGGGCTCCAGCCGCTCCCGGCCAGCCAACCTCAGGCTGCCTCGTCAAAGGTCGCGGACGTGACCCATACCATCAACGCCATCACCGCGGGGTTCGCCTTCGTGCGCCAGTTCCGCGGCGGCGAGGTGATCGCCGAGCGCAACACGCTCATCGCCGTGGATGGCATGGCGGAAATCCGCACCCCCTACGACAACTGCCTGCTCGTGATGCCGAGTCTGCGGCCGTCACGCGGGCACACCGCCGTCAGGCTCGCCCGGTTCGACTGAGAACCTGGGCAATGCCCGCATTGCCCTCCGCGATACATACGGAATGTTATCATAGATCAATGGACCACCGTTGGCGAAGAGGTAGAGTCACTCTGAGAGGCTTCCACAGAGTCCGACTTCACCCGAGGACCGCACATGCCAGGAAGCGCGACCAATCCGGCCGAAGCGCCCCAGGCGGGACCATCCCCACCGGACTCCCAAAGGCGCGCTCCGGGAAGCTTCACCGTCGTGGGCATCGGCGCCTCCGCCGGCGGGCTTGAGGCATGCCGCCGTCTGCTCGACGTGATTCCGGAACGGACAGGGATGGCCTTCATCCTCGTCCAGCATCTCGATCCCACTCATGAGAGCATGATGGTGGACCTGCTGGCGTCCCACACCCGCATGACGGTGCGCCAGGTGATCGACAAGGCGCCGGTCGAGCCGGACCAGCTGGTGATCATCCCGCCGGGCACCTATCTCTCCGTGGCAGGCGGCGCGCTGCATCTCTCCCCACCCAACGCGCGCCACGGCGCAAGGCTGCCGTTCGACTTCCTGCTGCGGTCGATGGCTGAGTCCTACGGCCCGCGCGCCGCCTGCATCGTTCTGTCCGGCACCGGCGGCGACGGCAGCGCCGGCCTGCGCGCGATTGCGGCACAGGGCGGGCTGGTGATCGCCCAGGACCCCGAGGAGGCCGGGTTTGACGGCATGCCGCTGAGCGCGATCATGACCGGCGATGTCGATGCCGTGCTGCCGGTGGCCGCGATCCCGGCCGCCCTGCTGGCGCATGCCGCCGACCAGAAAAATGCCCAGGACAACGCCCCAGACAACGCCCCAGACAACGCCCCAGACAACGTCCCAGACGGCGCACCAGATGACCTCCCAGACGATGCCAAGGCCGCGGCGGGCCATGACCGGCCATCCGATCCGCCGCCCGCCGATGCGGCGCTCGTCGATGAGATCATCGCCCTGCTGCGCGCCGGCACCGCGCATGACTTCACCCTCTACAAGCCCGGCACCATGCGCCGCCGCATCGAGCGGCGCATGGCCATGGCGCCGATCGATGCGCACGACATGCACGCCTATCTCGACCATCTGCGCGACAGCGAGGCCGAACTGGAACTGCTGGCCAAGGACCTGCTGATCAACGTCACGGGGTTCTTTCGTGACACCAAGGTGTTCGACACCCTGGCCGACACGACGCTGCCCGAGCTGATCCGCGCCCATACCGGC
>CAIQQQ010000003.1 GCA_903873995.1 uncultured Rhodospirillales bacterium | reverse complement strand
TCGAAGGCGTAGGCCAGGAGGCGGTCGCCGATTTCGGTGGCGAGGCGGAGGCGGAAGGCGAGGTCGGGCGTGGGGTCGATCTCGAAGGCGCCGGAGAGGAAGTCCAGCACCATGTCCGACACCTGGGTGCCGGCGTAGTCTTCTCTTGTGGGGCGGCTGATGTGGCGGCCGCTGCCGCCCCCTTCTCCCTTGGCACCGCCGAACGCGACGGTGCGGAAGTCTGGATGCGCGTCCAGATAGGTCACGAAGGCGTCGATCACGCGGGACAGGAAGATCTGGGGGGTTTCGGGGAAGTCCGCCATCAGGGCGGCGCCTAGCTGTTCCTGGAAGAGCTCCATGTGGCGGACGGCGATGGCGTCCACGATCGCCTGTTTGTCTGGGAAGAAGCGGTAGAGGCCGCCGACGGAGAGCTGCGCCTCGGTGGCGATGTGGGCGGTGGTGAGGGATTCGATGGCGGTGCCGCGGGCCAGCAGGGTGGCCGTTGCGGCGAGGATGCGCGCGACCGTTTCCTGGCTGCGTTCCTGGACCGGGCTTCGGCGGGTGGTGGTGGTTCCCATATCGGCTGATTGACACGTTCGCGGGGCGATGCCAATACGCGAATACGACGTCACGTTCGCATGGCGCGATGCAGCAAGGAGATTTCCGATGGGTGTTCCGCTTCACCAGGCCGTGCGCGTTGGCGCCTATGTGCTCAAGCAGCATCTGATCGGGCGCAAGCGCTATCCGCTGGTGCTGATGCTGGAGCCGCTGTTTCGCTGCAATCTGGCGTGTGCCGGGTGCGGGAAGATCGATTATCCGGCCGAGATTTTGAACCAGCGCCTTTCGGTCGCCGAGTGTCTGCAGGCCGTTGATGAGTGTGGGGCGCCGGTGGTGGTGATCGCCGGTGGCGAGCCGCTGCTGCACAAGGAGATTGCCGAGGTGGTGCAGGGCATCATCGATCGGAAGAAATTCGTGATCGTGTGCACCAATGCGCTGCTGCTTGAGAAAAAGATGGATCTGTTCAAGCCGAACAAGTTCTTCTCGTGGTCTGTGCATCTTGATGGCGACCGCGGCGATCATGATCGCTCGGTGTGTCAGGACGGGGTGTATGACCGCTGCGTGAGCGCGATTGGCTTGGCGAAGAAGCGCGGGTTTCGCACCATCATCAACGCCACCTTGTTCAACAATGCCGATCCGGAGCGGCAGGCGCGGTTCTTTGACGATGTGATGGCGATGGGTGTGGACGGGATCAGCGTTTCGCCTGGCTATGCCTATGAGCGGGCGCCGGATCAGCAGCATTTCCTGAACCGTCAGGCGACGAAGCAGCTGTTTCGCGACATCTTTGCGCGGGTGAAGAAGGGGGCTGCGAAGTGGCAGTTCAATCAGAGCTCGCTGTTCCTCGACTTCCTGGCGGGCAATCAGACCTATGAGTGCACGCCGTGGGGCAACCCGACGCGGAACTATTTTGGCTGGCAGAAGCCCTGCTATCTGCTGGGAGAGGGGTATGTCTCGAGCTTCAAGGAGCTGATGGAGACGACCGAGTGGGACAAGTACGGCACGGGCAAGTATGAGAAATGCGCCGATTGCATGGTCCATTGCGGGTATGAGGCGACGGCGGTGACGGAGGCTGTGAAGAAGCCTTGGAAGATGCTGGCGGTGGAGCTGTTCGGCATCAAGACGAAGGGCGATTTCGCGCCGGATATCTCGCTTTCGAACCAGCGGCCGGCGGAATACGTGTTCAGCCGGCATGTGGAGAATGCGATGGCGAAGCTGAAGCATTCACCCAAGGCGGAGGCGGATCTCGTTGACGCGGCGGATTAAGGCGGATCGGGCCCGGGCCGCGTCGCGTCCGACCGCGATGAGGCCTGGGATCTGAGTTGGGTTGGCGGCCACTGAGGCCAGGATGCGGGGGAGGTTTATCCCTCCGTCCGGCTTTAGGGGGATGAGGGCGGCTTTTGGGAGCGTGCGGTTTGCGGGGTCGCAGATGGCGCGGAGGACGGCGAACGGCAGGTTGTGCCGCTTTGCCACGCGGGCGGCGGCGCCGCTTTCGAGATCTATGGCCGCGCAGGCGGTGGTTTTCCAGAGACTTTGTTTTTCGGTGATGGTGGCGGCGATGGTGTCGCCGGCCAGGAGTTTGCCGTGCGCGTTGTTGCCCAGGAGGGTGATGAGGGTTTTGTCGCATTGGTAGGTTTGGCCGTGTTCCTCGATTTCGGTGGGGAGGATCAGGTCTCCTGGGGTGAGAGCGGGGTCCAGGCCGCCGGCGAGGCCGAAGCTTATGAGGGCGGTGGCGCCCTGGGCGATGAGGGACTCTGCGGCCTGTTCGGCGCCTTTGGGGGTGCCGCCGCCGGGGGCTGGGCGCCAGTTGAGGGTGGCGAGCAGGCTTGCTTCGGCGGAGAGGCCGGTGATGACGCCGATCATTTTTGGGGGGTCCCTGAGTGGTTGGGCGTTGTTTAGAGGGTTTGGAGGGGGGGCAGAAATGTTTGGCGCGCGGTGACGCCGCGGATAGGATTGCGCCCGACCTTTGTGAGGCGACGATGCCCCGACCCAAGCGGACGGATGATGGATTGACCAAGTTTCAGCGTTGCCGACGGCAGCAGCTTCATCGTGGCATGAAGGAGTTGCGGCTTTGGGTGCCCGATCCGCATCGGGCGGAGTTTGCGGCGGAGGCTCAGCGGCAGGGCGTGTTGCTGCGTGGGCGGCCTGAGGAGGCGGAGGCGCTCGATTTCATTTCGGCTGTGGTCGCGTGGCCGGCGCCGGCGCCGTGAGGCGGGTGAGATGCTGTTACTGAATGCCATGTTGTTGGTGATGATCGGGTTGACGGATTGATTGTTTGGGGTGCCTTGGGGGCTTCAACGGGGCGTGCCTGGGGATGCCCCAGTGCGTGTTTTTCTCGACTTGGTGCGCCGATTTGGGCACCGTCTGGGTATGACCACAGTTGATATCTCGCTGCTGTCGCCTGCCGTGCGGCTCGATCTGATCGGGCGGCTTTGGGATAGCTTGGATGAGGATTCGGTTGTTCTGACTGTGGCGATGCGAGCGGAGCTTGATCGTCGTTTGGGGCGAGCGGATGCGGATCTGGCGGCCTCGGTCTCTTGGGAGAACTTGCGGGCGGAGCTGCGGTCGGGGCGCGGCGTGGCAAAGGGCTTCGGCGATCTCAGCGGGCTAGCCTTCTTGGATGAGGCTGTGCGCCAGCTCGGCGAATTCTCTCAGCATGGCAATTGATCGTTCGAGTTCTTCGCTGTCCGGCAGGGGTTCTGGCGCGTCCTCCAGGCTGGGATATCGATAGGCGATTCCCCAGATGGACAGGGGGCGGACAGCTTCTGCCTGTTGGATGAATTGTGGGTAGACCGGCACGAGACGGATGGCGAGGTCGTTCAGGTCATGGGTTCGGCGGAAGGGTTCGCCTGCCAGGACGAGGAGCGCCTTGAGCAGTTTCTCGGCGGCCTGCTGCACGTGATAGGCGCTGGCGCCGCGGCGCGAGAGTCGAGCGGCGGCGATTGCGACGTCGATGTCTTCGTCGACGATCTCCAGCCAGCGTTTGGCTTCTTGCCGGTTTTCGGGCTTAGGGCGTTGGTCAGGATCGCTCATACACGGCGATCCCGTCGATTTCGGCTTCGTAGGCGAGGGTGCCGGCGATCTTGGCGCGTTTGCGGTAGATGGAGTCTCGGACGGGGATGATGTCGGCCGGGCTGTCGTAGCCTTGGCGGGATTGCCAGCCGGCGCGCAAGGTGAGGTGGTGATCGGGGGCGTCGTCGTCGAGAATGACGAGGAGGTCGATGTCGCTGTCTGGGCCGGCTTCGCCGCGGGCCTGGGAGCCGAACAGGATGATGCGGCGGGGGTGGAAGAAGTCCACGACCCTCTTCAGGAGTTCTGGCGGGACGCGTGGGGGGTTGGGCATTGCTCTCTTACATTGTCTATTCCGGCAGGGTGCCACATTATGGACCGGAAACCCACAGTTCCGCCGTCCGCAATGTCTTATGGAAGGCGCCGCCTGAGATACAGGTCCGTCAGCATATCGGCAGGTGGGGCTATCCCTTGGTTCGATCGGAGTGGACCATCCCTTCGCCCCGACCTGGCGTTGGCTCAGCATTGCGCGCAGCGGCGGTCAGGGATGGCCGGAGGCCACCGCCGGAGGCGGCGCGTAGCGTCCTTGACGGGCGCGAGCACGGTGCTGTCGTTGCGGGAGTCGGGGTCGGCGTTTCGGAGTTGGTCGAGGATTAAAGCAGCGGGACATCGAGCTGTTCCGGGCAAGGCTCAAATGGGCCGAGTGGCTTTATACCGGACGGGATGGGGAGAGTTAACAATGGAGTCGGTGACGCATGAGGCGAGCAGCGGGAATGTGTTTGCTGATCTTGGGTTTCCCAATTCCGAGCAGGAAT
>CAIQQQ010000002.1 GCA_903873995.1 uncultured Rhodospirillales bacterium | reverse complement strand
CGGCTCATTCGAGCGGACATAAGCTGCTCTAGAGTCTATGTTTTCTAGAGCACGACTTTCGACCGATTGGCTTCAATCGGTCGAAACGTGCTCTAGTTGGCTGCCGTATCCCTTGTCTGCCATTGCGATGCGCGGACGGATGTTGGGGCCAATGTCGAGCGACGTTTCGAATTCTCGACTGTCGCTGGCCTCGCCTCCGGTCAGGTGGAAGTCGAGAGGGTTGCCGTCGAGATCGGTCTTGAGGTGGATTTTGGTCGAGAAACCGCCGCGCGAGCGTCCGAGCGCCTGATGATGCGGCCCCTTTTTGCGCCCACAGCTGAGACGTGAGCACGGGCGGTCGTGCTATCAAAGAACTGTATCAGGTGCGCCGCATGGCTGCGTTCAGCGAGCAACTGCAATAATACTTCAAATACCCCACAATGCTTCAAATACCCCAGAGCGACTGAGCCGAAAGAACCGCTTCTAAGCCCTGTTCCAATTGCCAAAATCGGCGGGGAGTTCGCGCCAGGTTATGCTATGCACTGCGAAATAATGGATCGCTTCAAGAAATTTGCGATCATCATGACTGGGCTCGCCACGGTTTGATTGCGCCGCATCAAAAACCTGCGGAACGATTGACCAATCGCGTTCTGTCATTCCCGTCAGCATGTCCGGCTCCCTGTTGCCGGTCACGCAATGATTCGAACGAAATCCGCTTTGGGAATCGGCTTGAAATGCATGGCAGGGATTCCGTCCGCACGACCTAATCTAAATAAAAAATAAATCTACTTCATAGTTTGCCATCTTGTTTGCTGTTGCAAGCGCGATGGCAGGGTCCATCGAATTTCCTATGCGTGCTCCAGGCTCGGTCGACATTTGAAAATAAGCAGCACAGATACGCCGGCGGATTTGGCCCCCGCGCCCGGTCGAACAGTCCTGGCGCCACAGGCCCCTTGGGCTGCGGGACCGGGCGCACCCGACAAGACTGGCATGACCCCACGACGATAATCGGGCGACCGTAACCATGCATTTACGCTTGGAGTGCATTTTGAGATGGCAAAGGGAATATGCTATGAACGTCGAAAATATTGGTTGGGCTGAAAACGGCTGGCGGTTCGCGAAGAATTCCTCGCCACCCGATCTCGTTCTCTATTTCGGCTCTTGCCGGCAGATCGAAGCCACATCGGCTCCTTCGGTCTTGTCGGAACGCTTTCCAGGCGCATTGCTGCTCGGCTGCAGCACCAGCAGCGGCATCGTCGGTGACGAGATCGACAACCGAGGCATCGTTGGTGTGGCGTGCAGCTTTCGTGACACGACCCTCAGGCTCGTCGACGCCGATGTCGCAGACGGCGCGGGCTCGGAGGATGCCGGCCGGGCTCTGGGGGACGCCCTTCGCGGTGAGAACCTCGCCGGCGTCTTTGTTCTGTCTGACGGCGTTCAGGTGGACGGAACAAAGCTCGCGGCCGGCATCCAACGCGAGATCGGCGCGATGCCGATCAGCGGGGGCCTGGCCGACGACGGTGCGCGCTTTGAGCGTACTCTCGTCGGCAGCGGCAGAACGGCGCGGACAGGCCGCATCGCCGCCCTCGGATTTTATGGCAATGCTGTCCGTTTGGCACATGCGGCCGGCGGTGGCTGGGAGCCTTTCGGCCCCAAGCGTCGGATCACCCGTTCCCATGGCAACACGATCGCCGAACTCGACGGCAAGCCTGCCCTGCAGCTTTATGAGCGTTACCTCGGCGAGGACGCGGCGGGCCTGCCCGGCTCAGGGATGCTCTACCCGCTGCTCGTCTGGGATCCCGCCGAACCACAGCCGACACATGTCCGTACCGTGCTTGGGATCGACCGGGCCGCCGGGACCATCCTGTTCGGCGGCGATGTGCCGCAAGGATGGGCCGCGCAGTTGATGCGCGGCAATCTCGATGGGCTCGTCGACGGCTCCATTGGCGCTGTCGAACGGCTGCTGCACAGCAGCGAAGCCGCTCCCCAGAGCGAGACGTTGGCCATCATGGTCAACTGCATCGGCCGCCATATGGTTCTCGGCCAGCGAACCGAGGAAGAGGTGAGGGCGGCTGGCGATGCCTTTGGCCCTGGTGTCACCGGCTTCTACGCGCACGGGGTCATCGTTCCCGATGCCGAGACGCAGACGGCGTCGCTGCAGAACCAGATGATGTCGCTGACCCTGATCCACGAAGCAACATGACGACCGCCGGCGAACGGCTCCTCAAACGGCAGCTCCGCAAGGCCGCCACCATCGGAGGCGGCGTGGACACACAGCACCTGTGTGACATGGTGGTTGCCGCCTATGAGGAACACGATCAGGCGCGCCGGCGAACCGAACAATCCGCTGGCGTGATGGCGGCCGAGGTCGAGGAGGCCAACGAGGCGCTGGAGCGTTCGGTCGGCCAGCTTCGCGCCCAGAACGTGCGTTTCAGCCTCGCTCTGGACAATATGGGCAATGGTTTGGCCCTGTTCGACAAGGACGGCCGCGTCGTGGTCTTCAACCGCCGGGCTGGCGAACTGCTTGGCCTGGCGGGCAGCAGGTCCATGGAGAACCTGAGCTACGAGGCGTTCGTCAGGGCCAGTCCGCTGCTTGACGAGGCCGCCATCCAGGCGCGCCTCGACCTCGTGGCAGCACAGGTCGATGCTCAAATCGAGCAGGTCATGCTGGACGGGCGCCAGGTGCATGTCTCCATCCAACGGACCGCCGACGGCGGCTTCCTCGTCAACTCCGAAGATGTGACAGAGCGCAACGCTTCAGCCTCACGCATCGCCTTTCTGGCCTATCACGATACGCTCACCGACCTGCCGAACCGCCGCAAGTTCGCGGAATGCCTCGACGGAGCGGCCAGCCACGGCCGCTATGCCGTGCTCTGCGTTGATCTGGACGGTTTCAAGCCGGTCAACGACGTCTTCGGCCATGCGGCCGGTGACAAGCTGCTGCGCCAGGTGGCGGCGCGCATGAAGCGTCACATCCGGCCAGGCGACACGCTCGCTCGGCTCGGCGGCGACGAATTCGCCATCATCCTCTCAAGTGACGCATCAGAGGCCGAAGGCATCGCCGCGCGGGTCACACAGGCGGTGGGCGTGCCCTTCGATCTCGACGGCACGATCGTACATATTGGCGCGAGCGTTGGAATCGCGATTGTGCCGGATGACGCCGAGACGGCCGAGGACGCCATGCGAAACGCCGATCTGGCGCTTTATCGCGCAAAGGAGACTGGCCGCGGTCGCTTCGTGCGATTCGATCCGGCGATGAACGCGTCCGAGCGCGCCCGCCGCGTGCTCAAGCAAGATCTATCCCTAGCACTGCTCCGATCGCAGTTTGAAGTTTACTACCAGCCACGTGTGCATGCCGAGAGCGGCGAGATCGCCTCCTTCGAAGCGTTGATCCGCTGGCATCACCCGACGCGCGGCATGGTGCCGCCCAGCGAGTTCATTCCGCTCGCGGAGCAGACCGGAGCGATTGTCGAGATTGGCCACTGGGTGCTCCGCCCAGCCTGCCAGGAAGCCTTGCGATGGCCAAACGACGTGGGCATCGCGGTCAATGTCTCCTCGATCCAGATCCGGAAAAAGCTGCTGTTCGATCAGGTGATGTCGGCGCTGACCGAGACGGGTCTCAGGCCTGGCCGCCTCGAACTCGAGATCACCGAGACAGCCCTGTTGAGCGACAGCGTGGAGGCGCTCGCCGTCATGCGCCGCGTCCAGGCGGTCGGTGTGCGGGTCGCCATGGACGATTTCGGGACCGGTTATTCCTCGCTCAGCTATCTGCACAGCTTCCCGTTCGACCGTGTCAAAATCGATCAAAGGTTTGTGCGCGGACTGGGTCGCGACAGGAAGGCACTTGCCATCGTCCGTTCGGTGATCAGCCTTTGCAGCGGCCTTTATATTGGGGTCACCGCCGAAGGCGTGGAAACACCGGCGCAGCGCCAGATCCTCGTGGTGGAAGGGTGCGGGGAACTCCAGGGGTTCTTGTTTGGCTCCCCAGTGTCTGCGCCCGACGCCATGCTGATGATCGATCGAGCGGCCACGCTGTCCACCCTTGCGGCTCAGCCAGTCCACCACACGGCTGAGCGGCACGGCGTTGGCGTCGAACGTCCGCAGCACTCTGACATCGTGGCAATCGAACGGCGCCGTCCCGGCCGAGGCAGGGACATCAGCACCAACCTCCTGCCGCTCCTGCGGAGCGATACCGGTGGCGATACTGTCCAGCCGCCGTCTCGTGCCGCGCTGATCGAACCGGAGACGTCGGATCGGAAACGAAATGCCTGCGGAGCATGTCGCAAGCCGCGCGCAATCCCCGCCTTGAGCATGGCATTCCAGCCGATTGTCGATCTGCAGGAGCACCGCATCGACGCATACGAGGCGCTGGTGCGTGGCGTGAACGGCGAAATTGCCGCGGAGATGCTGAAATTTGCCTCGGGTGACAATCTCTACGCGTTCGATCAGGCGTGTCGGGTCAAGGCGATCGAACTGGCCGCGGGACTTGGCCTCGACCGGACTCTGAACATCAATTTCCTTCCCCTTGCCGTCTATGAGCCGCGCGCGTGCATCCGTGCCACGCTCGATGCCGCACGGCGAACGGGATTTGACCCGCGCCGTCTGACGTTCGAGATCGTTGAAACCGAGGAAATCCCCGACACCGACCATCTGACGAACATCATCAAAGAATATCAGAAGATGGGGTTCAAGGTGGCAATGGACGACTTCGGAGCGGGGCATTCGAGTCTGGCGCGGCTCGCTGCCCTGCGACCGGACATCATCAAGGTGGATCGCTGCCTCATACGGGATTGCGATCTCGACCATATCCAGTTGGCGATCGTTGCCAGCATCATCGCCCTGGGCGCGCAGATCGATGTCAAGGTCGTCGTCGAGGGGGTCGAGCGTCTTGGCGAAGTCGAGGCTCTGAAAAGCGTTGGCGCTCGTTTCATGCAGGGCTTTTATTTTGCCAAGCCGGCGTTTGAAAGGCTCGTCGGCGAGACCGAGATCGACGGGCTCCGTTCAGAGATCCGATCAACTTGTTATACCGGCCTGCTGACACGATGACTCTTCTATCATTTCCGTCGGCTTGTATCGCGCGCCGGGTTGGCCGGCGGCGGCGCGCAAAATAAATATTCGTGCCGACCAGTTCTGACCCATTATTCATGGGTCAGAACTGAAGCGACTTGGTATCAGGTCGTGCGGACGGAATCCCTGCCATGCATTTCCAGCCGCTTCCCGAAGCGGATTTCGTTCGAATCATTGCGTGACCGGCAACAGGGAGCCGGACATGCTGACGGGAATGACAGAACGCGATTGGTTAATCG
>CAIQQQ010000001.1 GCA_903873995.1 uncultured Rhodospirillales bacterium | reverse complement strand
GGTTCGACGGGATTGGCGCCATGCTGAGTGCCGCCACCTTCGGCGCGTTGATCCTGGGGATCGGCGAGGGCGCGCACGAGGCGGGGCTGTGGCTCACCCTGGGGCTGATTCTGTTGGCGATCGTCTGCGCCGCTCTGTTGGTGCGCTGGCAGCGCGACACGGCAGCGCCGATGCTGCCGGTGGATCTGTATCGCCGGCCGATGTTCGCGTTGTCCTCCGCCACCTCGGTCTGCTCGTTCGCCGCCCAGGGCCTGTCGTTCGTGGCGTTGCCGTTCTATTTTCAGACCATGCTCGGCCGCAGCGCGGTGGAGGCCGGCCTGTTGCTTACGCCCTGGCCGGTCATGACCGCGATCATGGCGCCGATCGCGGGCAATCTGTCGGATCGGTTTCCCGCCGCCATCCTGGGCGGGATCGGCATGGCGATCCTGGCGTTGGGCCTAGCCTTGCTGGCCGCCTTGCCCGAGGCGCCGGGGCAGATCGACATCGTCTGGCGCATGATGCTGTGCGGCACCGGCTTTGGGTTCTTTCAGTCGCCCAATCTGCGCGCGATCATGTCCAGCGCGCCGCGTGAGCGCAGCGGCAGCGCCAGCGGCGTGGTGGCCACCTCCAGGCTCACCGGCCAATCGACAGGGGCCGCGCTGGTGGCGTTGTGCTTCGGCCTGTCGGCGACCCATGGCCCGGCGCTGGCGCTGGTGATCGGCGAGGTGTTCGCCGGGGCTGCCAGTCTCGCCAGTTTTTCGCGCCTGCTCGCGCCGCGCGTCAGCTGAGGACGAAGTCCAGGCCACGGGCGAGCCAGCACCCGACGGTGACGCGCGCGACCCGCCCGGCCGCGTCCCTGCCGAACCGCAGCGTCCAGTCGCCCGGCGCCGAATAGTCCAGCGCGCGCGGGCAGGGCAGGCGCCACACATCCGGCCCCGCCGGCAACAGCGCCACCATCAGCCCCAGGCCCAGCGCGCCCGAGAAGGCGCCATGCAGCACGCCGCCGGCCGAAACCACGGTGAGTGCCGCGTCGAGCTCGGTGCAGCGAAACACGCCCTCGATGTCGCGCGCGATCGGCCCGTCTTCGAGCGGGGTGAGCAGGGATGACAGGTTGTCTCCCGCCCGCTCCATCCGGATGCCCTCCGGCGTGCGCCACAGAACAGTAGGGCCGGCACCCGCGCAATCCGGACCGGCGCGGTCGAGTGTTTCGGGAGAGGTGGTGAAATGCAGCCGCACCCGCCCGCCCGGCAGGCTCTCCAGCCGAGTCAGCAGGCCGGTCTCTGGCTCGAGATAGCTGCCCTCGAACGGCATCGCCTGCATGGCCGGCTCGGTCGGCGCCGCGGGCTCGAACAGGGCCTGAAGTAGTTCGATCGCAGCCAGGAACGGATCGGCCATGTGGTTGAACAGCACCACCACCGAGACCCGCTCCTCGGGCAGGTTGCAACGAAAGCTCCGCCAACCTCGCAGCCCGCCGCCATGGCTGGTCATCGCGCGCCCCAGAATCCGGCCGCGCCCCAGCCCAAAGCCATAGCGCGCCGGCGTTCCGTCGTTAAACGAGACAGGCGCCGAAAGGCGTGCATAGATCCCGTCCGTGTCGTCGCGCGTCGCGTCGATGAACCGCTCCCATCCGATCATGTCGGCAAGGCTCGCGGCAACCCCGGCATCGCCGGTCCAGTGGATGCGGTTCACCGCCGGGCGGAACCCGCTCTCCGCCGTGCCTTCGTAACCGACCGTGCCGTCCGGCAGCATCTGCGTGTCAGCCGCGAGAATCGCGCTGTCCATGCCGAAGCGCTGGAACAGGGGGCGCAGCACCTGGGCGAAATCCTGCCCGGTGCGCTCGGCCACCACATCGCCGAGCAACCGGAAATTCTGGTTGCAGTAGGAGAAGCGGCTGCCCGGTTCGAACTGAAGGCTGCGGGTCCGCGCGATCAGCGCGCGCGCCTCGGCGGGCCCGAAGACCCCCTCCACCAGTGCGCCGCACAGCATGGCGGCCGCCCAATAGTCCCGCAATCCGGACTGGTTGTGCGCCAGATCGACGATGCGCGGCAGCGCCGTCTCCACCAGCGGCAGATGACGAGCGACGTCTCTGTCGAGTTCGGACGGATCGGGGAACTGGTCCAGCAGGGCCGCACAGGTGAACTGCTTGGTGATCGAGCAGATGCGAAACAGCGTCCGGTCCGTGAATGCGATGCGCCGCTCGACATCGGCGAAACCCCAGCTCCGCTGTGCCACCACCTCCCCCCGCCGCAGCACGACGGCAGCTCCCCCAGGGCCAGGATAACGGTCCGGCAGGCGATCAAGCGCTGCGTCGAGTGCGGCTTGGGTCAGGATTGCGGTCAATGTCGGTTCCGTTCGGACAAGGATCTCGATGTTCGTTAACACAACTTCGCAACCGGCGCGCGCTGGCAAGGTTTTACGGCGTCTCAGACAGTCTCAGAAATCCTGAGGCACTGAGACAATCTGGCC
The DNA here is from genome assembly GCA_903873995.1 of uncultured Rhodospirillales bacterium. Taxonomy (GTDB): domain Bacteria; phylum Pseudomonadota; class Alphaproteobacteria; order Acetobacterales; family Acetobacteraceae; genus CAIQQQ01. The sequence continues at coordinate 1,901 of CAIQQQ010000001.1, read as the reverse complement.
GCCTGAAAGCCGCGGACTCCAGGGAATCCATCGTCCCAATAAATAAGATATAAATAGATCAAAAGAGAATATTTCTGAGAGTTTTATACACTGTTGTTAATTTACCCTTAATTAAGCCAAACATAACCCACCAAACAGAACAGGTGCAGTTATGACCCCACTCGACATGCATTATGACCAGGATCTTCTGTTCACCTTGGACGCACGGCTCGGACGGTTCTTCGATCAGCCGCATCCGCTGCCGCTGCCGGCGCGCACGCTGGCTGCGCCCACCGCGCCACGCACGTTGATGGAGCGCGGCCTGTCCCATCCGGGCATCGTGCCCGTGGAGCCCGGCGCCAATCCTGCCGCGCTGCGCCACGCCATTGCCGCCGAGCGCGCGCCGGCCGGCTGGGCGGAGCGTCTCGTCCAGAGGATCGACTGCAACAGCCTGGCCACCACGATCTCCGTGGTCCTGGCCTACCTCGCCCTGATGCGCTCGATCTGATCGCTGCCGAACGAAACCTCCCCACCGCCTTGAGGCGGACCGTCCACACGTCCGTCCAGAGACGGACCGTCCAAAGGAAACCTACGATGATCATCGGTTACAGCTATGTCCCCGCGACCGCGGATGCCGAGAGCCTGGAGCGTCTGTGCAAGGGCCTGTCGGATGCCGGCGCACATGTTGTGTTCATCGACCAGTCCCGGCCGACCGATCCCGACGCGCTCCCTACCGGCTTCCTCCAGTTCCCCAGCCAGCCGGAGCGCCCGGCCGGCGCCCGACCGCAGCTTGATGCAGCGCTCGCGATGGCCTCGCGCGGTGACGTCCTGCTGGCCTTCACGCCGGTGCATCTGGCCCGCTCGGCCACCGACCTTGTGCAGATCGCCGATCGCCTGACCGCGCAGGGCGCCACGTTGCGGATCCTGCGCGTCGCCGGCCGCCAGCAGCTCGATACCGCCACGCCTGCCGGCAGCGTCATGCTGGCCACCATCGGTGTGCTGGCCGCGTTCGAACGCGCCGTCCCCGGCGGCGCTGACGCACAGGACATGATGGTGTCCACCAGCCTGCTGCAGACCCCGCTTGCAGCCGGCGAGGCGCCGTCGCTACGCCGGCCGCGCGGCCGGCCGCCCACGGCATCGGCCATGACGCCGGAGATCAACGAGCTGCGCGCGTCCGGTCTGGGGGCAACGGAGATTGCGCGCCGCCTTAAGATCTGCCGGTCGTCGGTCTATCGTATCCTCCAGACCGGCGGGGCCCCGGCCGAGCGCGCGGCACCCTCTGCGCCGAAGCCGCATCTGGCGCCGGTCGTTGGCTGGTCCCGCGCCCGGGAGCAGACGCCGTTGATGGCAGGCTGATCGAGATCCTTTCGCCGTGCGCGGCTTTCGGATCAGGTGATCCGAAAGCTGCCCGCAGCGGATCAGGCGGCCAGAAGCTGCTCCAGCTCGGTGCGCAGCGTCTTCAGTGCTGCGAGCGCCGGGCCGCTGATATCGACCGGTCGGCGGCCGTTGTCCTGCGCCATCGCGATCATCTCGTTGGTCGCGATGTTCGCCTCGGCCTTGCCGATCTCGGCCAGAACCCCGCGCAGGGTGGCCGCGCGCTTGTCCTGGGTCTGGTTGATCGCCGTGTCGATCATGTTGCTCAGCCCGGGCCGCACAACGTCGAACACAGTGTCCAGGCCGCCGAGTGACTCTTCGATCTCATCGAGCTCGACCTCGTCATGCTCGTCCTCAGCGACCAGGGCGGCGATCACGTCACCGCGCAGGGCCTCAATCTCGTTGCGGGCATGGTCACACGCCTGCCGCCAGGCCAGAGAGGCGCGCGCGACGCCGGCCAGCGAGACAGTCTTTTTGCCGTCCTCGCCCTTGATCTCGTTGGCGCGTGCCGTGGACTGACCGGCGCGGATCTGCTCGTCGAGCTCGTC